>DATMFC010000170.1:0-34873 GCA_035556335.1 Planctomicrobium sp.
TCGTCCGGCAGGAAGGCGGTATGCGGCGGGATCGTCGAGAAGCGGCCCTTGCCACTGACTTCCCCAGGCTCCTCCTAACGCCAGCAGTTGCTTGGATTGATGCAGATGGTAGCCATCGCCGGGGTCTGGACGTCCGCCGTCGTTCTGTTGAAAAACGGCAGTGACTCGCGATTTCTGCTCGGCATTCATGACCATCCACAACACCGGCAACAGGGCGATTCCCGCGATGACCGTTGCCATGAGTTGCCAGCGTTTTGCACCGGCAACAAACAACATGGCATACATGACCGGAAAAAAAAGCAGGGAGGTTCCGAGGTCAGGTTCGCGAAGAATCAGAAAGACAGGCACGGCGGTCATCAGAAATGGCGGAATCAATCCGAGCCAGGTCCGGTGATTCTTCCGAAACATGAGATACTGAGCCAGCGCAAGGATGACCGCCAGCTTGGCCAGCTCCGAGGGCTGAATGGAGATCGGTCCGAGTGGGATCCAGCGCCGGGCTCCATTCTTCTCCGGAAAGAAAAAGACCAGAACCAGCAGCCCCAGCACGGCGACATAGAACAGGAAACTCCAGCCTCCCAGTCGTCGGTAAGGAACCAGAAATCCGGCAGCAGCTCCCAGACTTCCCAGAACGAGCCAGACGACTTGTCGCGAAACGAAGTCTCCCCCTTCCAGCCAGTCTCCTCGCTGGATCCCGGAAAATCCGAGTCCGACGAGAATCGCAGTGCAGACCGCAATCACGATCACAGAAACGGAATGAGAGCGTCCCTGCTCCACCGGATTGCCGCTCCACAACACTTGTGTGTGAGAATTCCGTTTCGCCGGAAACTCAGCAGACTTCGAGTTCAAAAAGTTCGTCGAGGCTCAGCAGATTTTCCAAACCAATGTCTTCGGGAATGTCTCCGTCGTCGGCGCCGTCGATCTGTACGCATAACTCTTCTCCCTCAACATCGAGAAGAGTGACTTTGTACTGACCGACCTGAAGAGTTTGACCGATGCTTAATTCAAATAGATGCTCTGGCACCACGTCTCTCCGAGAAGACAGACAAGTAGGAAGACCTGACAAACAAACGGATGCTCTCCGCATCGCTTGAGGAGATGAATTCTCCACGACACAGATGGCGTTGCTTGCAGTATCCGGAAGTCACAACGACTGGTGACTTCCAGAGTGGACAAGGAGAGACTATAGCAACGCCTTCCGGTTCTCGCCAACTGAAAATACGTCGACCAGTTTCAAGTTTTTCGATGACATGAACGTGACACTTCATTCCGGTTTCAATCAAAGCTGTTCTATTTTGCTGCGATCGTGATCCCCTGCCCCGGAGCAGATGAGTGAACAGGATCTGTGCTCTCAGTAAATGAGCGGGTGACGTCATGTCGGTACGGGCGTATACTTCTATTGAGGAAATGGAGCATTTTCATCACCCTTGTCAGAACGCCATTTCAACTTTCCCATGGAATCGGGGAGGAAAAGGTCTTCAGGATGAATTATCAAAATTACGGCAGTCTGTTTTTTTTGCTGCTGTTCTGCTTGCTGACCACTTCAGCCAATGGAGCAGAACAGAGCGCTTCCCTTGCGAACTCTGCTTCTGTCAGTGTGATTCCTCCCGAGTCAAAAGACACTGTCACAAAAGACACGGTCACGGCGATTGAGTTAGGGCCACGAACACAACCTGTGTTGAATCTCTGTGGACCCGATTCACAACTGCAATTGGTTGTGACTGCGGAACTGGAAGGTGGTCGGCGCAAGGATGTCACTCGAGAGACTATCTTTCAGGTCGTTCCCGCTCGACTGCTGGAGATTGACGCCACAGGACTGGCCCGGCCGCTGTCTGACGGACAGGGACAGATTATTGCCGACTATCAGGGACAGCTCTCGACCATTGACGTTCAGGTGGAAGACTTCGCAGCCACGCGAACGGTTGATTTTGAAAATCAGGTTGTTCCGCTGTTCACGAAACTGAGTTGCAACGGAGGAGGATGCCACGGAAAGGCGACCGGTCAGAACGGGTTCAAGCTCTCGCTGCTCGGCTTCTACCCGGAAGATGATTACGAGTATCTCGTCAAAGAAGGGCGGGGACGTCGTATCTTCCCTGCGGCTCCCGAAAAAAGTTTACTGCTTCTGAAAGCGACCGGAGACATTCCTCACGGGGGAGGAATGCGAATGAAACAAGACAGTCAGGAATACCGCACGCTTTTACGCTGGATCGAACAAGGGGTTCCGCGTGACGCCGAGTCTCGCAGCGAAGTGGTGCGAATCCATTGTGAACCGAAGAATGCCGTTCTCTCTTCCCGGGAATCGCAGCAGATCACGGTTCATGCAGAATACAG
Organism: Planctomicrobium sp.; assembly: GCA_035556335.1. Lineage (GTDB taxonomy): Bacteria > Planctomycetota > Planctomycetia > Planctomycetales > Planctomycetaceae > Planctomicrobium. Next base: position 2,329 of record DATMFC010000170.1, read on the forward strand.
TGACGGACGGCGTGAAGACGTCACCCGCATGACATTGTTTGAATCCAACGAACCGAGTCTGGCAGAATGCTCTGAAACCGGACTGGTCACCGCGCACGATCTTTCCGGTGAAGCAGCCATTATGACCCGTTATCAGGGACTGGTTGCCACATTTCGGGTCACCATCCCCCTCTCCGCAGAAATCGCCAACTTGCCCCCAGTGAAGAATGTGGTGGATGAAGCGGTGTTTCATAAATTGAAATCGCTGGGGATTCCGCCATCGGAATTGTGTGACGATGCAACATTCCTGAGACGGGTTTCGATCGACATCACCGGTCAGCTTCCCACTGCCAGACAGGCTCAGGATTTTCTTGCAGATGCGTCTCCAGAGAAACGAGAACGTCTTGTTGACGAATTACTCGCCAGTCCGGAATACGCCGATCTGTTCGCGAACAAATGGAACATGATCCTGCGGAACAAGGGAGAAAAGCCATTCGAACGGGAGATGACCTACGGGTTTCATCAGTGGATCTGGAACAGTCTGTACGAGAACAAGCCGTACGACCAGTTTGTTCGGGACATCATCACGGCAACCGGTGATCCGCAATGGAATCCTCCTGTAACGTGGTATCGCGAAGTGGTGGGAGAAGAAGCTCTCGCCGAAGATGCTGCGCAACTGTTTCTTGGGATCCGCATCCAATGTGCCCGTTGCCACCACCACCCTTATGACCGGTGGAGTCAGGAAGATTACTATGGTCTGGCGGCGTTCTTCAGTCGTGTCGGCAAGAAAGAACTGAGCGGCGCGCTTCCCAAAGGGGCCAAAGACCGAAGTCTGTTCCACAGCGACGGAGTGGCACAACTTCCGCATCCCCGGACGAAGAAGCCGATTCACCCGACCGGTCTGGGAGGGGCATCACTTGAGATTCCCTCAGATCAGGATCCACGACTCGCGCTGGCCGACTGGATGACGACTCCTGACAACCATTACTTCGCACGGAGCCTGATCAATCGATACTGGAAGCATTTCTTCAATCGCGGGATTGTTGAGCCTGAAGACGATTTACGGGATACGAACCCTCCAAGCAATCCGGAACTCTTTAGAGCATTAGAGGAACATTTTGTTCAATCGGGGTATGATCTCAAAGAACTGATCCGAACCATTTGTTTATCGTCGACTTATCAACTCAGTTCTGATCCGAATGAATATAACCTGAAGGATAATCAGAACTTTTCCAGATACTATCCACGCCGCCTGACGGCAGAGAGTCTGTACGATGCCTTTCATCAGGTGACGAAGACGAATCCGGAACTGCCGGGGCTGCCGGTGGGAAGTCGGGCGCTGCAGATTCCGGATGCCTCGGTGGCACCGTACTTCCTGCGGGTCTTCGGTCAGCCTCAGGGAGATTCTGCGTGCGAATGCGAACGCTCACAGTCGGCGAATCTGGCTCAAAGTCTGCACTTATTGAACAGTCGGGAAGTGTTATCGAAAATCAACTCCCCCGCTGGCCGTGCCCATGGACTGGCGAAGGAGTCCGAGCGATCTCATACAGAAAAAATGAAAGAACTGTATCTCTGGGTCTTCACCCGAGAGCCGGATCAGGATGAGTTGGAGACAGCATTAAGCTATCTCGCCAAGCATAACGACAATCCGCAAGGAGCCTACGAAGACATCGTCTGGGCATTGATTAACACGAAGGAATTTCTCTTCAACCATTAAGATTGAATTCAACACCTTTAACTGTCTTCTTTTCGCTCACATCCAGAGAGAAAAATTTCACCGCAAAGACGCAAAGATCGTGAAGGAGATCTTCGTTTTACTTCGCGATCTTTGCGCCTTCGCGGTGAAAAATCTTCTTCCTCTTATCCGACGAGTTGTTTCAGAACGTCATCGTGGTCGGCGAGGGAGTCGCGCAGGTGGTCCGGTTTTGTGGGTTCCAGTTCGTCGAGGGAATGAATTCCGGTGGCGACGGCGAGAACCTTTGCTCCGATCGCACGACCACATTGCACGTCCGCGGGAGTATCTCCAATCACCCAGACCCGGTCTGCGTGTAACTCTCCAGCAAGATGTTCTCTGGCGGCCGCATGGGCCAGTCGGGCAACGTCGTCACGATGGTGGTGCGCGTCGCCGTATCCGCCAAAACGGAAGTAGCGAAAAATGTCGTAGTGTTCGAGCTTCAGTCTGGCGCCCACTTCCAGATTCCCGGTGAGGAGTCCGAGGACGACATCGTCCCGTTCGTTCAATGCTTCCAGCAGGGGAAAGACCCCGGGGAGAACACTGCCGCTTTTCAGGCTCAATGCGTCTGGCAGTCGTCCAAGATAGGAGTCAATGAACTTTCGCCACTGTTCGTCATTCACCTCGAGTTGGTGGAACGCAAACAGATCACGAGTGATCGCCCAGTCGGTTCGTCCGGCAGCCGGGATATCGTGATACGGACCGTGAACTCCGAAAACATCGGCCAGTGCCTGCTCCATCGCATGCTGTCCGGCTCCTCCGGAACTCAGGAGTGTTCCATCAATATCAAACAAACAGACCGTTTTCATCATGTCTCACTTTGAAAAGTTGATTCCGTCTTGCAGCATTTCATTTTCAGGTCGCTTTTCCGAAGGAAAGCCCCTTTTCTTTCGACTGGAGGACCCGAGACTGGTCTTTCGGGTTCCTGAATTGTAGTCTGCGATCGTAAAATAATGAAAACCGGTTCGGAATCATGGACTTCTCAGGCCCAAAATTCCGAACCCTGGTGTAAGTTGCTCTATGCCTCAACGTTTTATTGTTCGATATGGCTCGACCCGACAACTGGGAGAGTTTTCCACCAAAGGCCCGACGGAACTTCCGCGTGGCTCTCAGGTGATTGTCCGCAGTCCACGCGGGACTGAATGGGGCGAAGTGCTCTGCGAAGCGACTTCCCGGACGCGCGATTATCTGAAACGGCAGGATCCCTCAGGGAAAATTCTACGCGAAGCGACCCCGGACGACGAGCGGAGTCAGCGGTCACTCTGGGAACGGGAACAGGAACTGTTTGCCGCCTGCCGTCGACTCGCATCGCAATATGCGGCCGGAATGCAACTTGTCGACATTGAACATCTGTTCGGTGGTGAGAAGGTCATTGTCTATTACGTTTCTGAAGATCGAATTGATTTTCGGGAACTGGTCAAAGCCATTGCCCGAGAGTTTCAGGCTCGTATCGAAATGCGTCAAATCGGCATTCGGGACGAAGCCAAGCTGATGGCCGATTACGGGGATTGCGGCAAACCGGTCTGTTGCAACACGCACCTGACGGAAATGCCCCCCGTTTCGATGAAAATGGCGAAGGTGCAGAAAGCATCTCTCGACCCGAACAAGATTTCCGGCCGATGCGGGCGTCTGAAATGCTGCCTCCGGTATGAATACGACACGTATGAGGAGTATCAGCGGTCTTTGCCCAAGGTGGGAAAGATGGTGGTGACGAAGCAAGGGAAGGGAAAAGTACTGGCTCAGGAAATTCTGGCCCAAAAACTGCTCGTCAGTTTCGAAGATCAGCGACGAATGATGATCGATCTTGCCGATGTCATTACAGTGGTCGGTTCGCACTCCCCCGGAAACGGTAATGAGAAATCAGAAGAACAGGAAATCGAGAATTGATCAAAGAGAGGTCTATTCAAAAACCCTCGTTTCGGTCTATGATTTTTTTAGAGCCTTGGCAAAACTTCATAAATGATGAGGATTCCCCTTCTGCGAGTGAATCGGAATTCATTTTTGCTGGGGTTCTTATCAAGGGAAGATGAATCAACCAAAACTGATGAGTCTCCCTGCGATATGCTGAAATTCATTAATTTTTTGTATTTCGACCTCCCGCCCGCGGGGAATTGATCGCCAATCAATCAAGCGGAGTGAAGTGATGAGCACGACTGGCCAATCAGCGGTCCCCCGCTTCCGTTACCATAACGATGCCTATCGGTTCGTTTTTGAGGCCCTGCATCACACGCAGCAGCGTCTCAAACGCCCCACCCATCAGACAGAAGATGACGAACGCGCGCACATTACCGGCCCCGAACTTCTGCACGGTGTCCGTGAGTTAGCGCTCGAGCGATATGGACTGTTGTCCAGGAACGTCTTCTCGCACTGGGGAGTCAAAAGTACAGCAGACTTCGGTCGAATCGTTTTCGAACTGATCGAACGGGGAGAAATGCGAAAGACCGACCGGGATCAGTTGACCGATTTCTACGACGTCTATGATTTCGAAGACGCCCTCGATCGGGATTACAAAATCGACGTCAGCCATTTCAATTGAAGACCTGGCCTTTCGCGAGCATTCTCCGAAAATCATGAACTCAACAGTCGAAACCCCTGTTGCCGCTGAACCTGCTGTTGTGATTCCTCGCTCCCGTCTCCCGGCATTTCTGGTCATTGGCCTCGCCATGGCCTGGGGACTGGTGCTTCTGCTGCTGACCCTGTTCACCGCCAATCCGGTCACGCTCAATCGGGGGCAAATCCTCGAGTCGCAATGGGTCATTGTCGGCAAAGTGACCGGGGCCGACAAAGTGGTCAAATCCGACCCGGCACACTGGCCATTTCAGGACCGGGACGAAATCCGGATCGATAATCTGAAAGACACCGGAGCACTGATCGGGGAAATCTACCTGATTCCTCTGATTCCACTCATTGGCAAAGAAGGACTCGTGCCGGGGAGCTATCTGGTCACCCCCACCCGACTGCCAGAATTTCCGCCGCTGATCTATCCGATGAGCCCGGACGCGGAACAACAACTTCAGAAGATCATCGAGAAGCCGTAGTTCTTGATCTCGATTAAACTAGTGGGCGTGACATAATCAGTGAGATGACAGCATCTCAGAAGTGGCGGTGCAGTCGGGCCTCCAATTCTCGCCCCATGGTTAATCCTTGAGATCAAAGACCAGTTGCTCCGTTCCCTTTGGGGGGATTTCGACATTCAGCCCCGATTTGGATGCGTTGCTATATTGAGAAGGAATTAATGATCTCAGCCTGGCTACTGAGGCTTTTTGAGTCTCTTCAGAATAGATGTCCTCTTGTGAGACCTTGAGGATCGCTACGGCATACATCCCGGGAACTGCTCCTGAATCTGGCGGGAAGGTTTTGAGGTCAAACTCCCCTTTCTGATCGGTTAATGCAGAAGCCGCGAATCCTCCCTGAGTGCTCGGTTGGAACACCACGACAGCATCGGTCACCGGTTCCCCTTGATAGGTAACAACGCCACGGGCGCGTACCGTGGCCGGTCGATCTCCTTTCGAACGACTCCCTCCACAACCTGCAGACATGACGATGAACACAAAGAGAAGACCGATGAATGAAGAACTCCTCCAGGGGAGGGAATGACGTGCAGGAAATCGCAGAGGAACAGCACAATGGGGGCTCAAGGCCATCCTGAAAAACCTTCGAAAAGAGCGTATGGTGTTGATTTGAAGTGACACTGCCCTGACACACGGTGATCGGCGTTTGATCAATCGAAACGTGTGCCACGAGGCCACGTGATAAACCGAACCGGGCCTTGTCAGGCTTCAAACTGAGGGTGGTCTCACATGTTCCGCGGCTCGTTGGCCGCTCTCGTTTCGATTCTTCCACCCTCATTTTGAATGCTGATGCAACACTAGAAATCGGCGGCAACTTCCCCACCGGAGCGGGTCCCCAGAGCACCCCAGACCCCATAAGGACTTTCGCCTGATGCGGGTGACGACAGTGCCGCCTGGCAGCTCTGGAAGCCACCGACAGGCAATATCGCCCCCTGATCACCGGTGTTGATACTGTCGCTGACAAAACGGACCGCGCCATCTGCCATTAGCACCTGAACGCCCCCGACATGCGAACTGCCGGCGTTGAAGATCCCATATCCCAGATGACTCCGGGAGTTTCGGGTGTAGCAACTGGCCGTATTGGGGGGGACTGAGGCGGAGAATGTGGAGAAGATTGCGGCACCGTCACCCCATCGGAAACCGCGTACAGCTCCATTTCCTTTATCGGCATAGGGAGGTAGATAGGTTCTTGTTGACGCATTCCACAGGGCCGTGCAGGCCGCGGGACTGATTGAATTCGCAGGAAGCAGCAGATCCGACACCGTCCCTGGACCATTGTCTGACGTCGGCGCTGTAATCTCCGACATGGCGATCGTGTTACTGGTACCGTCAGTGATGTCGCGAAAACTGGCACATTTCACAAAGGCAAACATGCCGCGAGAATCCAGCGGTCTCTCGCAATCAAAATCAATCCCCGCTTCGCTGTCTCCAGCGCAGAACACATAATTCCGCTTCCCTCGAGTGTCTCCATTATTGATGGGAGCAACCTGTCCCGGATCGCTGGGGCAGGCCATCAATGAGATTTTTCGATTCCATGGAGCAACATTGTTCCAAGGGCGAGGATTCGTCCCGGTCAGTTGCGAGATTTCTCTGACAATCGCTTCCTGTTCGAGAAAGGGCAACAACATGACCACTCCGGTCATACGAAATTTCACGGCGCTGTTGATCTCCCCCCCGGAAAACGGTGGAAACTTACTATGCACATCATGGTAATTGTGCAGAGCCAGTCCAAACTGTTTGAGATTGTTCTTACATTGGCTACGTCGAGCTGCCTCCCGCGCCTGTTGCACGGCTGGCAGGAGTAAGGCCACGAGAATCGCAATGATGGCAATGACCACCAGCAATTCGATCAAGGTGAATCCGGATTTCGAGCGTTTAGACATGAATTCAACTCCAGTAACTCTTGATTCAACAGCACGTTGAAGAAAACCCATTCCTGCGAGGGCTTCCATTCGAATAAGTAATTGCTAATATCTTTTGAAGGGAATCGCAGCGAGATTCCCACCGATGAATTGTATGTCGCTCAGGTCACATCTCCGTTACGTCGAAAATGTAAGATTCATCTAAAGTTAACATCGCTTGTCTAAACTCATCCTGAGTCGAGCGATTGGACAGGATTATGGTGAATTCTCTGGAATCTGATCCGGACCCGAAACCAAAGCTGGTTCGGGATTTATCGCGAGAAGATTCACGTGAGCTTCTCGCCGTGAACTGGGTGAAGGTGCAGCCTGCGCTCACGGCATTTCTGATCGCGTCAACGCCCCAATTCTCTGATGCGGAAGATCTGCTGCAGGAGGTTGCCGTCGAGGTCGCTCGACGGTTTGACGACTACGATCCCTCGCGTCCTTTTCTTCCGTGGGCGATCTGGGTGGCCAAAATTCAGATTGCCAACTTTTATCGTGCCCGACAGCGGCGTCCGGTGAAATTTGTCGGAGATTCGATGGATGCCCTGGGGGAAGCGTGCGACCGTATTCAGGTGACCCTCTCGGAAGAAAAATGGGCACTGGAAAAATGCCTGACAAATCTGACGGGACGTTCCCGGACGTTGCTTCAGCTCCGGTACTTCGACGATTTGACGCCACAGGAAATTGGGAACCGGACCGGCATGACTGCAGGTGCGGTGCGAATTGCACTCTCTCGAACCCGGTCTGCGTTGCTGACCTGCGTGCAATCCACCTTGTCGGGAGCCTCTGGTCCCCATGGATGATGCTGAAGCCATTGAACTGATTGACGCTCATCTGGATCGTCTGCCTTTGACTGACGAACAATCCGATGAGTTGACCGCATGGATCAAGGCGGATCCCAAACGTGCCGACGAAGCGTTTTATCGCATTTTTCTACACTCTTATCTTCGCATGCGTTTACAGGCGGGGCTGCCTGCCGAAACGCCTGAATTTTTGCCTCATCAAGATTCCAGTGCCTCCCTGATGGCGAGTCAGGAGACGGCATTCCTCACGGCGAACCTCCCACCTCCTCCATCCGGACGGAAAAAATTCTGGGAGGCCCATCGTGGAGTTCTCATTGCGACCAGTCTTGTGATCGGCAGCCTGATTGCAATTGGATGGTGGACCTTCGCATTCTTCAACGTCAGCAGTCACCCTGGCAGACTTTATATCTATGAAGGATTCGATTATCCGGCCACAGTCTTTCCAGATTCTGCTGAAGTCACCGAATTCAAGTGGCCGACCTCGGGAGGACTCCAAGGTCTGAATAAAGGAATCGGCTGGTCGCAACCCTGGCAGGAAACGAATTCTAAAGTCGCCGTCATCGTCGACTACACTCGCCAGGAGATCCCATGGGTGGACAGGGACATGCGTAAATTCGGACCATTAGGATATACGGATTTCCGGGGGCATGTGTTGCAATCATCTGGAAATCAGATGAGAACCGCGACAACTCCCCGCTCCATTACGACTCGTCAGTTTGACATGCGGGCGTTCCCGGATTCCATGCGGGATGAACAGGGACTGGGTCGTGACGGCTCTGTAATCTGGTTCAGTTTTCTGGCGCAGTCCTCTCTCAGTACCGCCGACAACAATCGCTACTCTTATCTGGCGATCGGATCGAAGGAAACCGCCGGCTTGCGAATCGGAAAGCTGGGGGCGGCACCGTCGGGCAATTGGACTGCCACTGCGTTGCAGACAGGTGCCGAGGTGAATCTGCGGTCCAGCACATTTCCGTCGGGAGAAATGGTCTTTTTTGTTGCAAGAATCATCTTTCGTCCGGGCCCTGAAGACGCCACTGTCTGGATTAATCCCCTGCTCAGTACGGAACCATCGATGAAAGAAGCATCCATGCGACTCTCCATTCCCGATTTCCGATTTGATGGAGTCACTATTCACGCAAATCACTCCAGTGATTTCGATGAACTCCGCTTCGGCGGCACCTTCCAATCCGTGACCCCCTTCGCAGAGTAGTGCGAACGCGGGCCTTTTGCTTGTTTCAAGATGGGCGATCTTCGGGAGGGCGAAGCCACTGCTGTAAATATCTTTAGCGATCGCGGAGGATGCGGTAGATCGAAGTATGGCCGCCGGCGATGGGCTTTTTCTCCTCTGGCGATTTGGGTTTCTTTTTCGGGTGGACTTGATCCAGCGTTTTTTCCATTCCTTCTGGAAGAGGGGAACCAGATGTCCAACAATCTCCTCAGCCGTGTCGAAACGGGGGATCTCCACGGTCAGTTGTCCCCGTTCGGCGAGCGTGTGTAAGGCGATCAGTTCCCGGTGGATATCATAAAACAACAGCTCACTGGAGATCGTCGCTGCCTCACGCTGTTGAGCGGCGGCGATGTACCCGCGTGTCACCTGAATCAGGTTGTATAACACCATGCAGAACGCACACTGGAAGATCATCCCTTGCGGGCTGCTGCTGATCAGGCTTTCCAGGTAATACACTTCCGTCGCCTGTTGAAAGACACGCTCGATACTCCACCTCAGGCGATAGGCCTCCAGGAGGTCACTGGCCGGAGACTGGTCCGGCTGCAACAGGTCGGTGACCAGGATCAGGTCGTCTTCGCCGGGACGCTGCAGAGTCACTCGACGCACGAACAGTCGTTGTGGATGACTCGGCGCCCCGAGCCAGCCCCACTCCTGCTGATCAGAACGTTGCTGAACATCCAGACCCGAGTTGGGGATCCACTCCGGATCAGGATAAAAGTGGGTTTTCGGGTGATATCGGACCAGAAAATGGTCCCCTTCTTCCTGAAAACGCCGGGGCTGAATCAAATCGCAGAACTGGCTGTCGGCGATGAACAGTCGTCGTTGTGACATCCGTTCCCGCACTTGCGGCAGGAGCCCGGGGATCAACGGGGCATCGTTGGTTTCGCCATCCAGATGGGAGTTCATCGCGATGATCAGGCCGCTTCGCAGATTCAGTGCTGCCAGGCTTTTTGCTCCCAGCGGAGAGCCTGTGTCACCCCGCGCCAGCTTCAGGCGTTTGGCGGCGTTTTTGATCTTCTTGCCATCAATGACGATGACGTTCTGAGCCTGCAGGCTGCCGGGGAGTTGCACTTGGGCTGCCGGTGGAAACACCTGCTGTAACCGGTCGGTGGTGTGGGCCAGAAACGCATTGCTCAGGCCGATGGGAATCCGCCGCAGCTTGCCGTAAGCCGCTTGAGGTGAAACCTCCAACTCCCCACACTCAGCGCCGCGGATGAGTGCCTGTCGCCCGCTCCCCTGATGCTCGAGCAAGGCGTCTGCAATCAGCTGCACCATCCCGGCAAAACTCAACACGCTTTGATAAGACCGTCCTCGATGCTGTTGGAACAAATCCTCCAGCACCGCTTCGTCGGTGGCCCACGACAACGGGAAAGCACCCCGTCCGCTAACGGGAGTGATTCGAGCAATTTCTGCGACAAACCCTCCATGGCAGGTCCCTCATGAAAACGGAATTCCCAAGCCACATTGCAGAAGTCCCTTCGATAACAGAACTTATGAAAAGACAAAATGTTTACAGCAGTGGCTTCGCCCTCCCGTATCTACTAATCGACGGCAATGACCACACAGGTGATATTGTCCCGTGAGCCACCGGCCTGGGCCGCTTCGACGAGTTGCTCTGCCGCAATCTGAGGTGCGGTGTGTTGGGTGAGGATGTCCTGCAGTTGAGCGGGAGTCGTTCCATCGGAAACGCCGTCGGAACAGATTAAAAACCGGTCCCCCGTTTGTGGAACGATTCGCAGGGGTTCAATGCGGGTACTCCCTTCCTTTGTTCCCAGATAACGATAGAGAACGTTCCGGTAACGATGCGTCTTGGCATCTTCGGCGGTGATCGTGCCGGCTTTGACAAGTGCCTGAGTGAGAGAGTGGTCTTCTGTCAGTTGCTGCAACACATGATCTCGCAGGAGATAGACCCGACTGTCTCCAATACCTGCGATGTGGAATTCATTGTTGACGGAAACCGCAAATGCGATCGTGGTCCCCATGTTCTTGCAGTTGGGGTCCAGTTCGCCGAGCGCCATGATTTCCGTGTTGGCATAATTCACGGCCGAGTTCATGCCGTCAGCGACCGCTGCCGAATCGCTTTTCTGGAAATCGATCGCCGAAGAGAGGCGACTGGAAATCAACTCGACAGCCAGAGAACTGGCCTGTTCTCCGGCACTCTGTCCCCCCATGCCATCAGCAACCAGAAAAAAACGACCGGCAGCATCCACGAGAAACCGGTCTTCGTTGTTCTCACGAAAGTTTCCAGTGATACTGACCGCGCCCCAATGAATTGCTCCGGCTCGCCCCATGATTTCTGGTCCGCCTCTTTGGTTGTTAAATCAGAGTCAACTGGAAAGCCATCGTGCCACAACACATAACATGTCACACTTACCTGAGATCTATCATTGCGAAGTCCGGGACGAGACGCAATCGCTGATCGGGCAGTTTGCACGCCCCCGTGCCGACAGCATCGGTCATTCGGCGCCCGACCTGAACGAGTGTCGTGAATGAATTCCGATGCAATCCTGCCCCGCCCAGACCTGACAATCGATCAGGACTTCGCTTGAATTTCTCCCATCGCTATCATCTGAACCACTCCATTTATCGACCACACAGAGAGACGATGTCGACCGAAACACAGAATGAACCTCTTCTTCCCACCCGATGGGCTTCCATCGTGGCGTGGTGGAGTTCGGTTCATTTTCTGGTCGTCATTCTGGTTCTTTCGACTGTGATTCTGTATTACCCCGCGACAGGATATGAACTCCTGAACTGGGACGACCCCTGGTATCTGACCTGGAACGAACTGCTCCGGTCGTGGCATCCGATGAATCTCTATCAGATTCTGACAGAACCCGTCGCCAGAAATTACGCACCTGTCACCATCTTTACCTTTCTGGTGGAGTACCATCTCTGGGGACTGCATCCCAGTGGTTACCATGCGACCAACGTGCTGCTGCATGCAGTCAATGCGGTGCTGGTTCTGCAGTTAATCCGACAACTGACCCGAAATGACTGGCTCAGTCTTGCGGTCGCTTTGTTGTTTGTGGTCCACCCGGTGCAAGTCGAATCGGTTGCCTGGATCTCGTCTCGCAAAACCGTCCTCTCTTCAACGTTCATGCTCGCCAGCCTGATCTGCTGGCTGCGACCGGAACGGACAAGCCGTCAGGAAGGCTGGGGAATCATCTGGCTGATTCTCGGGCTGTTGAGCAAAGCCTCATGTGTCGTGATTCCGCTCATTGTGATCGCTTATGACGTGCTGATTCCCCGTAAGAAACTTTCCGATGCCATTGTGCGACAGATGCCGGGACTGCTGTTCTGTGCCATGCTTGTGTTCACCACAATGAATGCTCAGGTGACCATTGTCGGAGGCATTCGCAGTCATCTGGGGATGAGCAAGCTGGAACTGCTCGGGGTGAATCTGACTCTACTCTGGCGTTATGTCTTCATGCTGCTTGTGCCGCGGGGGCTCTGCGTTCTTTACAATCCCCCCGTGTCCGGTATCGGACTCCTGGTCACCTTGTCGGCACTGGGATGGGGTCTGGTCAGTTGGGGATTATGGAAGGTTCGTCACACGATTCCACTGGTGACCTTTGCCGGAATCTCCGCGTTGCTGATTATGATTCCGATGCTCAATCTGTTCCCGCTCACCACATTGATGAACGACCGTTATCTCTACCTGACCTGCATTCCGTTTTTTGCGGTTGTCGGCGGAGGAATACAGTGGGTGTGGAACGGAATTCTTCGTTGTCTTCCACAACTTGCTCCCGCCGGAAAGATCATGGCAGCAACGACCATACTCGTTGTTGCAGGAGCGATGACATGGGGAACGGCGAACTACTTGCCGGTCTGGAAGAATCCGGTTTCATTATGGACAGACGCCCGATCGAAAACGCCATCACTGACGGTCGTTCAGATTCAATGGGCACTCACCATGGAAGAAGAAGGACGCCCCGAAGAGGCGTTGTCGGCGCTGAAATATGCCTTGGAACACTGCAACCCGGACAAACTGGATCGCGAGCGAATCCAAAAGATACAGGACCGACTTCGTTCTCCGGCAGAAGCCATGGAGCACGAAGCCTGACTCGCAAGGAAACCACACCCCAGACATGACCCTGCCGCATTTACGATGGCAGGGCATCATATAAGGATGTCGTCTTCACCTGTGTCATACAGATGAGTCAACAGCGTGACGTCGAGAAAGCGGCTCGTCTTTATGACTTGGTGCGGTGAAAGGTGTCACCTTGCTCGCGGTCTTTGCGGCGCATTTCATCCAGAATGACCGGATGCCAGGAACGGTTCCGTTCATTTTGTGGGGCATAGTTGTGCCGTGCCCAGGTGCGCAAGCGAATTTCTTCGACGAAATCGACATCTTGAATGGGTTCAGAACTGGCAGTTGAATACAACATCTGTCTCTCCTCCAATTTTTGGAGCTTCCCCTTCCAGGATCCGTACTTCTTAGAGGCGCGAACAAAACCCCTCAAATATTGAGAGTTCCCTTTCCGCGAGCGGATCGGGGGCAAGTTTTGTCAGGGCGTCTCAATCCTGCGACGACATCCGATTAACAAAGAACCATCGCGGTCTGGCGATTCACCGGTTTCGGTGACTTCGACGTTTACGCTAGCACTGTCAATTCCAGACTTCAAGAAAAAAACTGGAATTTCAGAACAGTTTGCTCCCCTCTCTACAGTCGGACGGCTTCACCGGCGGCTCGTGAAACAGGGAAGACGAAACGAAACGGGTTTGCCGGATGCGAGCGGACCAGACGTTTCCCGGTAGAGGAATCGTCAAAAACATCGGAAGATTCAGGGGAAGCTACGAATGGAAGCCCCCCACCCCGACACTTGCCGGCCACGCTCTGCTCTGATTTCGGTATTTTTCCCAACGCGACTTGAGCCAAAACACAGGAGAGCTTTAGTATTGACCTGTTGTTATGGAAGAACCACTTAAATATAAGGCGAATGAATTCTCAGTCGGTTTGACGCGGAATCCCTTGTGTGACTATGATTCGCCTCTTCACCCTGAACGAGATTGTTCCTGAGTTCCGATCACCGGAACCAGAACAGACATCGTCGGTTTACGCTGTTGTGAACTGCGGGGCCTGATCAGACTGGCTGAACCATCCTATTTGGTATGTCGCTGGTCACGGAAAATAATCGTGCCGATTCTGTCTGAAGATTCAGGGGTTGAACATTCAGACAGGAAGCGGTGAAAAGAATCTCAGGAGTATTGATCGTGTCTGATATTGTCGTGAAAGACATTCTCGAAGCCGGTGTTCACTTCGGTCATAAGACCAGCAAGTGGAACCCGAAAATGCGTCCCTACATCTACGGGAAACGCAACAACATTCATATCATCGACCTCAAGGAAACCATCCGGGGTCTGGTTCGCGCTCAGAAATATCTTTACAAGGTTTCCGCTCAGGGAAGCCTGATCCTCTTCGTCGGAACCAAACGTCAGGCTGTTGACACGGTTCGTCAGGCCGCAGAAGCATGCGGAATGCCTTACTGCACCGAACGTTGGCTGGGAGGAATGCTCACCAACTTCCGTACGATCCGTTCACGTCTGAAACGACTGGAAGAACTGGAAAACCTGGAGAGCAGCGGCACACTGGCCACCTTCTCCAAGAAACAACAATCCCGCCTGCGTCGCGAGTTGACCAAGATTCGCCGCAACCTGGGGGGGATTCGTGAGATGAACCGGTTGCCTGAAGCCATCGTGATCGTCGACCCCAGCAAAGAAAAGAACTGTATTCACGAAGCGAAACTGCTCGGGATTACAACCGTCGCTTTGATCGATACCGATTCCGATCCTGATTCTGTCGACCTGCCGATTCCAGGGAACGACGACAGTATCCGTTCGATCCGGATCATCCTGAACTACTTGTCCAGTTCGATTGCTCAAGGACGTGCCACACTTCCTCAGCCGAAGTCGGATCAACCTGCCGCCGATGAGCCAAAAGCCGTCGGACGCATTGGATAAGGTGTCTCTCTTCTTCCTGCAGTGGTTTGCTATCAAGTGAACAAATCTGCCGGAAAGAAGGACCATCGTTGAAATCGCAAGAGCCCCTCGGAAGGAAACTTTCGAGGGGCTCTTTGTTATTATCGTTGGTGTGTCACCACTACAGCTGCGAATGCTGAAACGCCGGGTGGTTGAGAATGAGCTCACGCAGCGTGTTGACGACGTCTTCCAGTTCGAGACTCGTTGTGTCTACCAGAATGGCATCATTGGCCGGACGTAACGGAGAGGCTTCCCGTCCGGCGTCCCGTTGATCCCGTGCGGTCTGCTCTTTCAGCAGCTCGTCAAAATCGACGTCTTTTCCACTTGCCTGCAGTTCCGTAACACGACGTCTCGCCCGTTCAGCAGGGGCCGCAGTGAGATAGAATTTGCATTCGGCATAAGGAAAGGCCACGGTCCCCTGATCCCGGCCTTCACACACGACATTGCGTTCTGCCGCAAACTCCCGTTGACGTTGAACCAGCAATGTCCGGACAGAGGGAATCTGAGCGACGAATGAGGCCGCTCTCGCCACTTCGGTTGTGCGAATTTCCTGACTGACGTCAACGCCATCCAGAAGATACCGTCCGCCGGAAAGATCAAACTGGCTGGACTCCGTGAGACACCGAATCTCTTCATCGCTGGTCAGTGTGAGTTGCTGGCGAATCGACTGGAGCGCGACCATTCGGTACATCGCTCCGGTGTCGAGAAACTGAAATCCAAGTTCTTCGGCCAAGCGTCGGGCCACAGTGCTCTTCCCTGTCCCGGCCGGTCCGTCAATCGTCACAATCATGCATCCGTTCCCACTGAAGCCGACGCCGACTTGATCCCTCCGAAAGCGGCGAAGCAGGAATTCTTATGTAAGATCTCAACCGATGCAAACCCCACCTTCTTCATCAGGTCTAATTGAAACGTGACCGGGCGTGGTGAGTCCTCTTTGTCGATGTAATCAAAAACTTTCTGTCGGTATTCCTCTCCGCCAATCGAGGCGAGATAGGCACCATAACGTTGCCACATCAACTCCTGGATCCCCGGGGTCTCATGACTGATCAGATCGGTCACCCAGAATGATCCACCCGGTTTGAGTAAATCAAAGATTCGCTGGAATGCCTGCTTCCAGTCGGCATCATCCCGAAGATGATGCAACACGGCCGCCGCCAGAATCACGTCGTATCCCTCTGAAGAAAGGTCGGTCGTGCGAAAATCTCCTTGAACGATGGAAACCTTCCCTTTTGTTTCCAAGGAGACCCGTTGTTGTGCCCGTTGGAGCATGGGGAGGCTCAGGTCGTTCAGATCGCAGTCGAAATCTCCATCATAATTGCGCAGCAACTTGATTGTGTTGTTCCCTGCTCCGCACCCGATATCAAGGATTCTCGTGATTGTTGGCGTCATAGCGATGGCGGCAGCGGTAATCAGCTCCATCGCCAATGGGGCATCAATTGTGGCTGCCTGACCCATTTCAAGATCAGAGAAACGTTCCACATCATTGTCGAACCGTTGCCTGATCTCGGTCAATGTTGATTTCTGATTCAAGGGAGTTGGCATGTGGATATCAAACCTGATGGTCGGCAAGTCTTCAGTCGAGAGAGAGATACGTGCGATTGATGAGATGATGACAATTCCTCAGACAGACCGAAATGGTGCTCCTGCGGCGAAAATCTCATCGGTAGTCAGTCTCTCGACTCCGAGAAAGGCTTTCAATTCCGTGTATCGTTTTTCTTGAGGATCCGCAGGTTGAGTTCGCTTCACTGCGCGAATCAGAAGATTCTTCGGAGTGTGTTCGAGTTCGATGAATTCCAGAATCTGTGTCCGATATCCCGCCGCTTCCAGTGCAGCGGCACGCAAGGAGTCGGTGGCGAGTGCTGAAATCCGTTCCTTGATGACACCGTAACGAAGCATGCCCTCTATGGCGAGAGCTTGAATCAGGGTGGAAAGTTCATGCTGACAACAGGGGGCTGCGAGAATGACTTTGGCTCCGGCGCCGACAGAGAACGCCAGAGCGTGATCGGTTGCCGTGTCACACGCATGGAGCGAAACGGTCAGGTCTGGTGAACCGAGATCGGCTGCGGATTGAATCAACGCGGAACGAAACGTAATCCCCGGAAGTTGCAGTTTCCCGGCAATTGCCTGACATCGTTCAATCACATGGGAATTCTGGTCGATCCCCAACATCTCCACATCCCGTTTCAGAATGACCTGAAACAGATGATGTAACGCAAACGTCAGATAGCTTAGCCCACACCCGAAGTCGACAATACGAAGTGTTCCTTCTTTCGGAAGCTCATCGACAATGTCATTGACCATTTCCAGGTAACGATTGATCTGCCGGAACTTCTTCTGACGCGACGGCTTCACCTGACCGTCGAGAGTCATGACATCCAGTTCCGTCAGAAATGGACAAGGGACTCCTTCAGGAATCAGCCTTGATTTTTTTCGA
The DNA here is from genome assembly GCA_035556335.1 of Planctomicrobium sp. GTDB lineage: Bacteria > Planctomycetota > Planctomycetia > Planctomycetales > Planctomycetaceae > Planctomicrobium. The sequence goes on from DATMFC010000170.1 coordinate 19,462, forward strand.
TCATGATCCGCAGCCTCGACTGGCAATCGACTGGGAGCCTGACGTTGAATTATGACTCCCTGCGGCGTCACCCGGGCGGTGAGATCGTATTCACCAGTGAAGAAATAGGCTTCCTGATAGACCGCACCGAACAGACTTTCAAACTGTCGAACCGTCTCCTCGATGGTCCGATTGACTTGAGTCTGCTGGCGTTCAAGCTGCTGTTCCCATTGAAAGCGGTTTTCCTTTTTGATGACGACCGGTCGCACGGTCTGTTTGCGGGGATGCTCCTTCTGTTCCTTCCGGGGTCGGGCGAGAACCAATGAGATGAGAATTCCCTCTTCAAGGGCAGCCCGTAATGTTGGTCCCAGTGCAATGTCGTCAGTCATGCGGCATGATTTCCTTAGGAACTGGGAATGATTTGTTTCCCGGAATTTGGAAGAAAGAGGAGCTAGGAATTAGGAGGTAGGATTCAGGAAGAGGCGAATATCAGTTCCTAACGCCTAATTCCTACCTCCTAACTCCTCTCAGGGAAACTATTGTTTCCCTGTTCCTTAGAATGTATCTGGACGCACCTTACAGCAACTTCGCATTCAAAGTGAAGCTGGCCATCCTGCCAGCGAAGAGAAAAATCGGGTTCCATTGAGTCATTCACGTCGCGTAGAATTCATTCACCGGATTTCGATTCCCCAGATCAGTCAAGTTTTGAAGTTCTATGAGAGGGGCTTTTGATGAACCAGACACCACAACAATTGCTGGACGAAGCGATGGAAATGCCACCGGCTGAGCGTGGCCGTCTGGCAGCTCTTCTTATTGAAAGTCTGGAAGCTGAAGCAAATGATGACGTTCAGCAAAGCTGGTCCGACGAGATTTCACAACGTCTGAAAGACATTGATGAGGGGCGTATTCAGATGATCCCCTGGGCGAAAGCACGACGTTTGATTCGGGGCCAGAATGAATCCGCTGCCGATTGAACTTCATCCCTCTGCAGTCGTCGAGGCTGCTTCGGCACAGTCGTGGTATTCGGAGATCGAAATCACTCTTGGTCTGGCTTTCTCTGATGAGCTGGACCATGCAATTGAGTGTATTGCTGATGCTCCCTTGAGATGGACACCTCATCTTCACGGCACCCGATGCTTTTTCTTACGTCGATTCCCGTTCCTCATTATTTACCGACCGTTAGCAGATGTCGTCCAGATCATCGCAATTCCGCACACTCGCCGCCATCCTGATTATTGGAAGCGCCGATTAAAGTAGTCGTCGGCCTGGGTGCCATGTTCGCATCGCGTCAGCAGGGCGAACATGTAATGGATGTTCCTATTATGCTTGGCATACTCATGCTGCTGACGCGACATGAGCATGGCACCCAAGTTAAAACTCCAAGTGAAATCCAGTCTTCTGGATCAAGTTCAACTGTAATAGAAAAGAAGAGACCGGCGCGAATGGCGCCGGTCTCCTCACAGTCTTTATTGCATCAGACAAAAGATGCCTGAGCATTGACTCTACTTCTTGGTGAACTTGTAAACGCTTTTACCCGTCGGAGAAGCGATCGTGAAATAGATCTCTCCTTCGGCATCGTCCCCGAAGGAGAGAACGGGCATTTTCTGACTGGGGATCACTTCGTTGGAGATCACCTTCTTGGCCTCTTCATCGTAATGCAGAGCCCAGATTCGGCCGGTGACATAGTCGGCGTAAACATACTTGCCGACCAGTTCCGGCAAGGCTTTTCCACGGTAAACAAATCCACCTGTGATCGATTTTCCGACGGTGTGATCGTACTCGAAAATCGGATCGATCACTTCGGAATCCGCGATGGATTTGCTGCCGAATGGATGGGTTCCTTCTCGACGAGCCCAGCCGTAGTTCCCTCCTTTAACGACGATGTCAATTTCTTCCCACAGGTTCTGTCCAACATCGCCCGCCCAGAGGTGACCAGTTTTACTGTCAAAAGCCATTCGCCAGATGTTGCGGAATCCGTATGCATAAATTTCGGGAGCCACTCCATCACGACCGACAAACGGGTTGTCTTTCGGAATCGCGTAGGGCTTTCCATCGGCTTCGTTATCGACATCGATACGCAGAACTTTTCCGAAGAGGTTTCCTAAGTTCTGGCCATTGTCGAACGGATCGTTTCCTGACCCGCCGTCACCGAAGGTCACATAGAGATATCCATCTGGACCAAAGGTAACCGTTCCCCCATTGTGATTCCAGAACGGTTGCTTCAGGGCGATCAACACTTTCTCGCTGGCCGGATCAAAGACACTCGGATCGGTCTTGGATCGGGTGAAGCGGGAAACGTGAGTCATCAATGTGGATTTCGGAGTGTAGCAGACATAGATATGTCCGTTTTCCTTGAACTTCGGATGAACCGCTAATCCGAGAAACCCTTCTTCGTTCTGTTTATCGTTGTAAGAGACAAGGTGCTGGATATCGAGAACCAGTTTTGCACTGTCGGCGTCTGGCTTGTTCTCCAGTGACCAGATGGCTCCGTGCTGTTCTCCAACAAAAATGCGGTTTGAACCATCAGGCGGATAGGTCACCACGATGCCGCGAAATGCCTGGGGACGGCCATCCGCATCTTCAGGGCTCCAGCCTTCATACTTGAGATTTGGAAAGGCTTCAACCGCTTTCAACGGAAGTGCTCCGGTCGAAATATCCGGGGCTGGCTTGGAGGTGTCGATCTGGCGAATCTTGATATTCCGGAAGGCGACAACGTCACCATGGTCCTGCAGACAGAGGAATCCCTTGGTTGCTTTTCCGAATCCATCCCAGTCTGCGAATTTGCTTGCCGCGACTCGTTTGTCCCAGTCGGCACTTCCTTTTTGAAACGAGGCATATTGAACCCCGTTCATTGAGATCGAGCAGTTATCTGGAGCGATACGAACGTAAAGCTGATTCCACTCACCAGTGGGCTTTGTGGTGTCAAGAACTTCTCCGGTCTGGGCATTTTTACGAGGAGAATACAGTTGATAGAGCCAACCCGATTTTTGAGGGTCTTTGCCGTCAACGTTGTCCTGAATCTGAACTTCCGGACCGGTGGAATAAGGGGCTTTCCCCTGCTCGGTCACATGGAACATCAGGCCGCTGTTTCCGGCTTTCCCGATCTTGTAATCGAGCAGCAGTTCAAAGGCGTCGTACTGATCGGCGGTGACGATGTCTCCGGCCCCTTTTTCTTTACGGACCAGTGCCCCATCTTCCACAACCCATCCGCTGCTGATGGAATCTTTCTTGAAGTTCTTCCACCCGTCAGTGGTTTTGCCGTCAAACAGAAGTTTCCAGCCGGAAAGTTCTTCGTTGAGTGTCAGTTGATTCGGTTCTGCGGCGGGGACCGTACTGACCATGCAAAGCATCAGGCCGGCGGAAAGCCAGGAAGGAAGTCGCGTCATGAGGGTTTCTTCACGTTGAAGGTTGAAAGGATACCAGACCAGACTGATCCCGATCCAAAAGAGGACTGACAGTAACTTCCAAGTTTGTTTGTGATGGAGAGCAAGGAGTCAGGATTCAGGGACCAGAGGTCCGAAAAACCCGGAAAAAGCCTGCATTTCCTACCCACTACCCACTTATCCCTCCATTGAGGCAAACTTGAAACGACTGACTGATTTCATGAAATCAGCAGAAACAGATAATATCCCGCATTTCCCTGAACCGCAAAGCAACAGAGCATTGGATCCATGGTCCTCTCCCGGTCATAATGAGATTTCGAGACCTCGTTTCTGATTATTCCCCTGAGATGACTTCACGAGACTCCAATCATGGCACAGGCAATCGCCAATCCGGATGAGCTACGGGCATTTGCTCTAAAATTAAAGCAGTTCAACAATACGCTTTCTGATCAGGCGTCCATGCTTGGGACTCAACTCGACGCGCTCAGCGCCACCTGGCGCGATCAGGAGAACATCAAGTTCACGGAAGAATTCAAAGAACACATGCGATTACTGGCTCAATTCGTGGAAGCCAACAACCGCCACATTCCCTATCTGCTCCGCAAGGCCGAACGAATCGAAGAATATCTGCAACAACGGTGAGCGTGCAGGCATTCACCCACTTCTTTGCTGACGGCGGGATTCCGCTTTCATGACGGGAACCCTACGATTGGGGGCAGTATTGATTCGTGAGAAATTGATTGGTGAGAACGGCATCTTCGAAAGAACGCAGGCATATCCATGACGACGACTTCTCTGGCCAACTCCCGGTTTCTGAAAGCGGCCAGATGTGAACCAACCGACTGCACTCCCATCTGGATTATGCGTCAGGCGGGCCGGTATCTGCCGGAATACATGGCCGTTCGCAGCAAAGTCACTTTCATTGAATTGTGTAAACGTCCTGAACTCGCAGCCGAAGTCACCGTGACGGCCCGGGAAGTTCTGGGAGTGGACGCGGCGATTCTGTTTGCCGATCTGCTTCCCATTCTCGAACCGATGGGCTTTGACCTCGAGTACCAGAAAGGGGAAGGCCCGGTTATTCACAATCCGCTGATGAACGCCAGCGAAGTGGACCGCGTTCAACCGGTGACGGATCTCTCGACTGTCGGTTATGTCTTCGACGCCGTCAAGCTGATCCGTGCCGCTCTTCCGGAGAACATTCCGTTACTGGGATTTGCCGGAGCCCCATTCACACTGGCTTCGTACGCCATCGAAGGGGGCGGCTCGAAGAATTACGTCCGCACGAAATCATTGATGTTTGGGGATGATGCGGCCTGGGACGTGCTGATGTCAAAGCTGGTCGAGACACTTGGTCGATACCTGAACGCCCAGATTGAAGCAGGATGTCAGGCGGTTCAGATTTTTGACAGTTGGGCCGGATGCCTGAGTCCCGCTGATTACCGTCGTTACGTTCTTCCCTACACAAAGCGATTGATCGACTCGATTCCTGAAGATGTGCCAGTCATTAACTTTCTCACGGGTAACCCCGCATTGTTAAATGATCAGGCGACCGCCGGTGGACAGGTGCTCGGCATCGACTGGCGTGTGGACTTTGAAACCGCAAGAGCAGTCGCTGGTCCTCATCGAGCCATTCAGGGGAACCTTGATCCGGTGACACTCTATTGTGAACTCCCACAAATGAAACGCCGCGTTCAGGATCTTCTCAACGCCGCCAAAGGAGAACCGGGACACATCTTCAATCTCGGACATGGTGTTCACCCCGACATGAATCCCGCCAATGTCAAAGCACTGGTGCAGATGGTTCATGAACTGAGCGCCAAATAGTCCCATGCAGTTTCTGACTTCTTGACACTTGCTATTCCAGACTCGCGTCGGCGCCTTGTTGCTTTTTGGCGACAGGCGCGCCGTTCTGCTGTGGCGTCAGGACATCATTCGCTGTCTGTGTTGCCTCATGTTGCCATGCCTGTCATTTTTGTCTATCTCATTTCTGGGTTGGAAGATAGGAGGATTTACCAGCAGGTGAGTGTTGCTTTTCCTTGACATTGGTCTGTCAGTTGCGTTGTCAGGTGATGCGTTATGACAAAAGACGACAACGGCAAGGGCTTCACCAATGGCGGATCGCAAATACACTCATGGACTTTCCATTCAGATGTCGCGTCATGGTTACGTGATCGATATTGGCGACATGGAAATCTGGGACGGAGCGGACTTGTCTTTGATTCGTGACACCTTGTTTCGCCTGGTTCTGCAGGACGGAGCAACTGCATTCGCTATGGACATGCACGCGGTCCAGTATGTTCCCAGCGGCTTCTTTGGAATGCTGTTCGACTGGATGGAACGGGGAGTGGAAGTTCGACTGCTCAACCCTCGTGAACGAGTTCAACAGATGTTGTGGTTTCGGAAATTCCTGGCAGAGGTGGAACCGACCGTGTATCAGCTCCACCCCGGACGAGGCATCAACGAACAACAGTCAGAAGAACTTTGGGCAGACGGCGACCGTATCACCAAAAGCCCACAGGGACTCCTCAACTGAAGCAGACTGATGAATTAGACTGGCACTATCCACGTCGTGGACGTGGAACGCGTCCACCGGATTTGCCGCCGCGGCCTTTTCCTTTGCGGCCCCGTTCTTTCCGTCCGGAATAAGTGAAGCCGGGAGTCTCTTCGTCTCCCACTGGAACAGAACGACCGGCGTCCATCTGTCGTTGCAGATCGGTGATTCGATCCCGAATCTGGGCTGCCCGTTCAAACTCCAGATTCTCCGCCGCCGCCATCATCTCTTTCTCGAGTTCATTCAGAAACTCCTGCGTGAGATAACGTGTTTCGCTCTCTGTGCCGGTGGCTCCCCGTTCGATCTTGCGTGCGGAAATTTCCTCTTCAATTCCTCGCCGGATTGCTTTACGAATGGTCTCCGGAGTGATGCCATGTTCCTCGTTGTACTTCATTTGCAGTTCGCGACGACGATTCGTTTCGTCCATCGCTCGTTGCATACTGTCCGTGATTCGATCGGCATACAGGATCACCTCCGCGTTGACGTTTCTTGCAGAGCGTCCGATGGTTTGAATAAGACTCGTCTCGCTTCGCAAAAATCCCTCTTTATCGGCGTCCAGAATACAGACGAGTGACACTTCCGGCAGGTCGAGACCTTCACGCAGCAGGTTCACTCCCACGACGGCGTCAAACTTTCCTTCTCGAAGTTCCCGTAGAATCTCGACTCGCTCAATGGCATCCAGTTCACTGTGCAGCCATTCGCAACGAATGCCCTCTTCCTTGAGATACCCGACGAGATCTTCCGAGAGACGCTTCGTCAATGTCGTGACAAGCGTTCGTTCTCCCCGTTCAGTCCGTTTTCGAATCTGTTCAATCAGATGCGGCACCTGACCTCGGGCAGACTGCACAATCACAACCGGGTCGACCAGTCCTGTGGGACGGATGATCTGTTCGACAATCTCTCCTTCGGCCTGTTCCAGTTCCCAGTCTGCGGGGGTGGCCGAGACGAAAATAGCCTGATCGCGACGCTGATTCCATTCATCGAATTTAAGCGGCCGGTTATCGAGTGCCATCGGCAGGCGAAACCCGTGATCTACGAGCGTTCGTTTTCGCGCCTGATCTCCGTTATACATCGCTCGCACTTGTGGGACAGACTGATGTGATTCGTCCACGACAAGCAGAAAGTCTTTAGGAAAGAAGTCGTACAATGTTTCCGGAGGATCCCCCGGTTTTCGTTTCGCGAGTGCCCGGGAGTAGTTTTCAATTCCCGGACAGAACCCGGTCTCTTTCAGCATTTCGATATCATATCGCGTCCGTGCCGCCAGACGCTGAGCTTCGAGGAGTTTCCCTTCCTTCTGGAATAATGCTAATTGCTGATTCAGCTCTTCCTGAATCACGTCCATTGCTTCATTGATGCGGCTTTGTGGTAACACAAAGTGCTTTGCGGGATAAATATAAACTTCCTGCAGCAATTTACTGCTGCCGCCGGAGATCGGATCGATAATGGAGAGTTTCTCAATCTCATCTCCCCATAATTCAATACGGTAAGCAAACTCTTCGTAAGCAGGCCAGACTTCGATGACATCTCCGCGGACTCGAAAATGGCTGCGCTGGAAGTCAAAGTCACTTCGATCGTATTGAATGTCAACCAGTCTCAACAATAAATCGTCACGATCCACCGATTGACCGACCCTTAATGGGACCATCATCGCCAGGTAATCTTTGGGGGACCCGAGACCGTAGATGCAAGAAACACTGGCAACGACAATCACATCACGTCGGGAAACCAGAGCACTGGTTGCGAGCAGGCGGAGCCGGTCGATCTCTTCGTTAATACTCGCATCTTTTTCGATATAGATATCACGCTGCGGAATATAGGCTTCCGGCTGGTAATAGTCGTAATAACTGACGAAATACGTCACTGCATTATTGGGGAAGAATTCTTTAAATTCCCCGTATAGCTGCGCCGCCAGTGTCTTATTATGAGCCAGCACTAATGTCGGACGTTGTACCTGCTGGATGACGTTGGCAACGGTAAACGTTTTCCCAGTCCCGGTGGCTCCGAGAAGAACCTGTGAACGCTTCCCTTCCTTTAAGCCGCGAACCAGAGATTCAATCGCTTTCGGCTGATCTCCTTCGGGAGAAAATTCAGAGACAATTTCAAAGTCAGGCATGTGACGTATCCATCAGTACGCATCTCAGTCCGAACGACTTGTGACAGGACCATTTTAGTAGAATGAAATCTGTAAAAATGGAAACAGATTTTTACCGCAAAGACGCGAAGAAAGAGGAAACCACGAATGGGCCGAATCTGACGAATCTTTTGTTCGACATCTCACCGTCATTCATCGTGTGATTCGCTCGATTCGTGGTTTTTCCGACACGTATTTCGGGTCATCTTGACCAGACAGGCTGGAGGAGATGAATCACTCATGATTTCCAACCCCCTCGCGCTCTTGGCGTCTTTGCGGTAAAAAATATTCCTTATCAGCAACCTGGTCTCTGACAACTTCTGGCCACCAGATTGTTTCAACTTTCAGTATTCAGCAGTCTCATCCCAACTCAGTTGTAACCGATTCTCAACAACAGAGAGTTGCAGGTCGTTGAGATGGCGAATTATCGCATTGGCTTCATTCAGTGCAGAGGGGGGATTCGTTGTCGTCACTCCAATGACTTTCGCCCCTGCGGAGCGTGCAGAGCGAATTCCTGCTGGAGCATCTTCAATCACAACACACTGGTCTGCAGGGATTCCCAGTCGGTCAATCGCCTTCTGATACGGTTCCGGATCTGGTTTTCCTCGCGTAATGTCGTTGGCGGTAATAAACATATCGGGGATCGGAAGTCCGCAATGATTCAGGCGAATCGTGGCGGTTCGCCGTTTCCCGCTGGTCACGATTCCCCAATGTCTCGGAGGGATTGCGGTCATCAGGCGGGATGCCCCTGGAAACGGGGTGATTCCTGACGTGTCGTCTGCTTCAGTATCTTCCTTCTCGTTCGCTTCGTTCACGGCATCCAGATGAGGGGCGACAAGACGCACCACCTCGACGGTAGGGCGACCAAAATGAATCGCTTCAATTCTGGAATAGTCGACGCCATGCCGTTCGGCCCACAATTCCCAGTGTCGTTCCGATGTGTCATTGGAGTCCACGAGGACGCCATCCAGGTCGAAAATTAAAGCGGAACAAGTCCAACAGGGCATAACACACTTCACCAGTCACACTGTGGAAATTCAGATTGAACGCCAGAGACCGTTTCCCCCGAAAGGGACCTCAGTCAAACCGCTCGGGGAGACCTTGGGGACGGTACCAGGCGGCGTCCAGACAGGACCAGATGTGAATGATCCAGCCCAGCCAGATCAGCCACAAAACACTGACCAGAACAAAATGAATCAACGCCATGACCGGTCGTCCCTGAACGAGCTGACCCAGCCCGGGCAGAAAGAAACTGCAAACCGCGGCAATCACATTCCCTGTTGAACCTTGACTCGACATGCCAACCTCTCTGGAGTTATTCGTTCGACAAGCAATTTGTCTGACCATGATGTCCATACGGTCAGTACCGCCTATTTTAGAGCCAGATGCCCCAACTGCGAGATGTCCGGTCAAAAAAATGCGTGTGCTCACCAGAGAGAATGGTGGAGTGTCGACATAAATCTTCTATGTAGAAGTGAGTTACGCAGTTTTTGTGCGTTTTTGAAAGTTCGACGCGGACATGACGAACGGTCTTTGGACTCTGGACAAAACGCTTTTGAGAACCCCTAACAAAACTGACCTCGATCCGCTCGCGGAAAGCAAATCTTCATGGTTTGAGAGGTTTTGTTCGCGGCTCTAAGAATGCTCTATCGAACGACCGTTGAATGAGAAGCGTCCAGTGCCGTCTGGACGTTGCGGATTTCGCCGGCAGTGATCAACTCGCAGTTGCTGAGATCGGTTCCAAGAGCAGTTCCGAGCATGATGTTACTCTTCAGCTCCCCACGAATGACGATCCATTGTCCCCGACTTAGATTCTTCAGCTTTTGGGTTGTTTCAGGTGGACACCAGCAACGGACCGAAGGAGGTCCAAGAATTGCCTGTGAATGGAGCGCGGCGTGGCTTTCATGCATGATCAGAATGGAACCCGGACCTTCCTTGTGACCTTCAGGAAGGGGATTGATCTGATCAACAAAGCCTTCCCAGATGACCTCACGCCCCAGATATTCGCGGAACTGTCGTTCCCGCTGTTCTGGAGTTCTTCCGGTCTGCTCGACTCGCGTTTGCCAGTCGGCCAGGCTGATGGGACTGGTCTTGAGCAATTCATCAACAGTCGTGGGAATCGCCGCAGCCACAACGGTTTGTACTGGGACCGGATCTCCTTTCAGCACATAGTCAGGCCCCAGCCAGTATGTTGCCCAGGCCCTGGTCAGTGCCGCGACAATTCCAAAGGCGACCGAACCGATCCCAAGTCGCTGTAGAACCCGACTATACCGACGAAACAGCAGTTTGCGCGACATCGAAGCCTCACCGCAACTCAGAATAAGTAGCCCATCAGGAATGGCGTCCGTGCAATTCCGAAGTGAAGAAATTACTGGAATTCTGAAATTTCACCAAGACGGGATTTTCAGGACGCAACGATGATCCCTGATTCGATATACTTTCCGATCTCAGGGGATCGGGAGAGATACAGTACTTCACTTCCAAGCTTTGTTTGTAATGGAGAGCAAGGGGTCAGGATTCAGGGACCAGGGGTCAGAAAAATCCGGAAAAAGCCTCTATTTTCTACCCACGTTCTCTCCATCGAGGCAAACTTGGGACTATTGAGATACGAATTGATCAGCATAAAGGAAGCCCTCATGAATCAGGCAGCCAACGACACTATCCTTAATCGCCGTGAGTTCGTTCTGGCGACCGGGGCTTTCACCACATTGGCCAGCTTCCCAGTCTGGGGAGCGGAACCTCAAAAGAAGTGGCGCGTCGGCGTCATCGGGCACACCGGACGAGGGGGCTACGGGCACGGTCTGGATACCATGTGGAGCGAGTTGCCGGAAACGGAAGTAGTCGGGTTCGCCGATGCCGATCCGAAAGGGCGCGAGAAAGAAAAAGCGAAACTTCCCAACGTTCCCGATTTTGCCGACTATCGGAAATTGCTTGAGGAATTGAAGCCTGAAATTGTGGCGATCGGTCCCCGGGAGATTGCGGAACATCACGAAATGATTCTCGCCGCAGCGGCGTCAGGTGCGAAGGGGATCTACATTGAAAAGCCGTTCTGCCGTACGCTGAAAGAGGCGGATGAAATCATTGAAGCCTGTTCTCGTTCCGGAATGAAAGTGGCCGTCGCTCATCGCAACCGCTTCCATCCTGTCTTGCCGGTGGTCGTTGAAGCCGTCAAGGGAGGAGAGATCGGGGATCTGCTGGAAATCCGGTGTCGCGGCAAAGAAGACCATCGGGGAGGATGCCTGGATCTTTGGGTTCTGGGGAGTCACGACTTTGATCTCTCTCTTCCAATTTCCGGTAAACCGATCGCCTGTTCTGCCGCGATTCTGCAAGGCACTCGTCCTGCTGAGAAACAGGATATCGTCAACGGAGGCGAAGGAGTGGGACCGATTCTGGGGAATCAGATCCATGCCCGATTCGAAATGGAAAATGGATTGCCGCTTTTCTTCGATTCCATTCAAAGCAAAGGAATTCGAGAAGCGAATTTCGGAGTGCAGTTGATCGGGAACAAAGGGATCATCGACCTGAGAGTCGATGTGGAACCACTGGCTCATCTGATGCCTGGAAATCCTTTTCGCCCAACGGCACAACCTCGCCAGTGGATCCCCATTTCCAGCGCCGAAGTCGGACAACCGGAACCGATCGCGAACCTTGGACGGCAGGTTGCAAGACATCTTGTTGCAGGGCGTGACCTGCTGGCCGCGATTCGGGAGAACCGTGATCCGTTGTCGAATGAAAAAACGAGCCGGACCGTGGTCGAGATGACTCACGCCATCTTCACCTCACATGTTCAAAACGGCGCCCGCATCGCATTGCCACTGGAAAACCGGGAACACGGACTTTCGGAGTGGCTGTGAATCGATTCAAAATAAAAATGCGGTAAAAGATTGAAAGAGATTTACCGCGAAGACGCGAAGGACGCAAAGTGCAATTCCCTACAAATCAGGGAACAAGTTCCGTTGTCATCGTTCACTCATTGCATCTGATCCGACAGATATCGAACCTTGCAGGCCTGATCAGGAGAAGAGACAAACCACGAATCAATCGAATCGCAAGAACTTTTTTGATCAGCCTCCATAAAGGATTCATTCGTGAGATTCGTGGTTGCTGAATTCCTAGAAGCACTTCAGGGACGACCTGCCCAAAAGAACTGTTCCCCAATTTATGGGGAGCGGTACTGAGAGGAGAATTTCTTTGCGCCCTTTGCGTCTTCGCGGTAAAATCTTCCGTTTCAGAACCCGGTCGTTCTTATAATATTCCTGTTGAAATCAGTTCGACTTTTCCTGCAACGTCTGCATGGCCTGTGCATATCGTTTGCCGAACTCGCGTAGAGACGCGGTGTCGAAATGGACTTTATCCCCTTTGTCCTTCAAACCGGATGACGAAACAACTGCGGAATTTGGAAGCTGTTTCGGGACACTGTTGATTTGTTCGTTGACGACCTTCCAGTACGAGGGTTCTCCGCTTCTGGTCGTCTCAGACAGAAATTCTCCCAACTCACCCGCCACGAATGGCACGGCAGGAACTTCCAGTTCTGCGCGGAGGTCATGCACCATTTGGGTCAGTCGGTCTGCATAGGTCTTTGCCAGTTCCTGATCTCGTGAGTCCCCCTCTCCCTGATGCCAGAGAATTCCTTTCAGCGTGCCATCTTTCATGGCAAGCTTCGCTCGCTCAATCGCCTGCTGATAGAGATCTCCCTCTTTCTGCCAGCGTACTAAAGGAGTGCCGCCAACAGCACAGGGAATTAACCCAATCGTCACTTCAGGATCTGCGGCAGCGAGTGTTTCCGCAAAGCTGTAACCAAGTCCGACTCCCGCAATGGATTTATCAAAGTGAAGCGGTTCCACGGCAGGCGCCCATTGGTTGTTCTTGCTGAATTTCAGAACACGTTCCGGAGGAGCTTGTGGCTCATCACTTAATGCCCCTCGGCCGGACATATTCGACTGTCCAATTAACAGATAAAGATGAAATTTTTCAGCGGCCGGGAGATCTGCCGATTCCGCACTTGAACCAGCATGTAAAATTCCTGCGAACATAACAATTGCGATGAGATTAATTGCACGCATTTTAACACCTTCCGGTTTAATGATTGTGTAAGGGGTGTCGTTTCGATCAAGGCGCAATAGTCGTCTGATCAGATGATTGTCCCGGCAACTTCATCAGTCGGGCCAACGGGACGGATTGTTTCGTGACTTCCCCCAGAATTTCCGTTCCTTCTGGTGGGGTCATCAGCGATTCCCAGGGATCGGCCAGGCGTCGGATTTCGAATACGTAGCGTGGCACGTCCGGTTGTTGATCGTCATAAGGGATAAGACGCAGGTCAGGACGGTGACGAAACCATGAGTCCTTTTTCAGTCCTTCCAGATAGAGTGGATGGAGAATCGGAGCGATTCCCACGACGGCTCCTTGCGGAAGTTTCTCACTCATCTCTTTAATAAATCGTGGGCTTAAGCTATCTCCCCAATAGGTTACTTCCAGGCCGAGTCGGTTTGCTCCGGAAAGTCCGCCGACAAGTCCGTTATAATAGCTTAGAAAACAGGGAGATATTGAGATTATGTTTACCGCTGGAGAGAGCATTAAAGCAATGACAATAATTCGTCCCCATCTCTTCCAGTGTTGATCTGAGATCGTCATCAGTTGCTGCGTGGCAATCCCGACCCAGATGGCAAAGATCGGCCAGATAATCAGAAACAGTCGTTCGCCGTCATAGACCGCGACTCCCGGCAAAGCGAAGACGATCAATGGAAGTGAAAATGCTCCGAGCAGTAACTGATGCTCTCGGTGCGTCAGATGAGGTGAGATTCCACGCCGACACATTCCCCAGACACCGAGCACGAGAAACAGGACCGGAGTGGTCGTCAGAAACATCACCAGAGGATAGTGCCAGGGAACCATCTTATCGGCATACCGTTGGCCGAAGTAATAGCAGTAGAGTGTCACCCGTTCTGTGGTCTGGGAAAAGTACTGGACAAACCGGGACAATGGGTCGCCCCACAACCAGGGCCATCCCAGCAGAAAGACAAAGAAAGACGTCACCGCCATCACAAGCAAAGCCGGGATTCCTCGTTGTCTCCAGTTCCATAACATCCAGACGGCCAGAACTGGAGGGAGAAAGATGGCTTGAATCTTGGTCAGTAACGCGAGTCCCAGTAACAGCCCGGGGACCAGGCCGTCTGTCGCTTTCAACCTTTCGCGAGGAGCCAGCCAGAGCAGGGTCAGCAGAACGCACCCGGCATAACTCAGATTCATCATCGTTTCGACGGAAGCGAGATGAGCATGCCCGAAGACACGCGGGGTGAACCAGAGTGCAACTCCCGCCGCGAGTCCGGCGACCACTCCGACACGTTGTTGTGTGAAGGCACAGACGAGAGTCATCAGCAATCCAAAGACCAGAGCCGATCCCACTCGGGCGTACGTCACAACATACAGCGGATGTCCCTCACCCCCAAGAAGACGAAAGAGGATCGCGTTGGAGAGTGCGGCCGGGAGCCGTCCCAGTGGTGGATAATCAGGATGATACGCCGGATTGTTGAAGATGTCGTAATACGTCCCTGGATGGAGAGCCGCGAAACCGGAGCGAAGCGCCGACTCCACGTAATAGACACCCCCTTCGATATTCAATCCTTCATCGAAAGTCAGTCCCGGTCCTGCTGCAGACCAGCGGACGTCGTCTGCCAGATCCAATTGACCAGCCACCGAACAGAACGCAAAGAAACCCATCAGCCATGGAAGTAGATGGACCGTGAACCTGGCACGAGGTTTTTGGACAGTGGGATCAGCAGCAGACACGCTTGGAATCTCTACGGAAAAACAGCAGACGGTGATAACTCAATGAAGTCACTATCTTACTTCTTTGCAGGGTGTTTTGCAGTCGGTCAGCAGAAACTCTGCAGAGCTTTCGCTTTGTTGAAAATGGCTCGAGAAGGGGAGGCTCCCGCCGAGCCGCGAGTAATACAAAGCGTGACTTTTCATGCGGCTCAGCAGGAGCTTCTCCCTCCCGCATGCCTGACCATCGAAAAATAAAGAACCACAATCTACAACAACAGTAGACAATTGCCCTTCAAGACGGAATTGGTCTACTGAAGAGCCTGAGCTGGAGTGTGTGTCGACAGGTCGGTGATCATCGACTTTGTGGCTGCCTCCACCGATTCTTCCCAGCGCAACTCTCCGTATTCTTCCGCATGTTTTCCACTGCGAAAGGCGAACAGGATCCCCCGGGAGCTGTTGACCAGCCCGCCAAGACCGTGGGCATCAAACGCCGCGGCCACATCCTGTGATGTCCCTCCCTGACTTCCGTAACCGGGGACCAGCAACGGAACATGAGGCATCGCTTCCCGTAGAACCGCCAGTTCAGCGGGATACGTTGCTCCG
>DATMFC010000171.1:0-7224 GCA_035556335.1 Planctomicrobium sp.
CGTGAGCTTGATCATTCTCGCGGTCGCAGCGATTCCATGGAGTCCGGCTCCACTCATTTATGTTCTTCTCGTGATTGCAGGGAGTTGGCTGTTCCCGTTAGCGACCGTTTTCTTTCCCCACGATGGCCATGCCGAAGAACCCCTGAAGAAAACCCGACTCTTTCGCGGTCGACTCCTTCAGATGATGGCCTTCGGACACCTCTATCATCTGGAACACCACCTGTATCCCGCGGTCCCGCACCATCACTGGAAAGCATTAGCCGATCGACTCGATCCCTATTTTAAGCGAGAGGGAATCCTGCCCTGTGAAATGGGTTTCCGCCGAACGGATGATCAGTAAAGGCATCCACCTGCCAGCATTTCACTTTCGACATCGGGCCTCTCCGGAAGAGATCATTTCTCACAGCAGAAAGTGACACGTTCCGGCTTGATCAGGTTCACAAAGGAGTCGGCAAGAGGATGGTGACATGGTTCAAGTTGTGACACAATACTCTTGATCCAAGTGGATGACGAATGAATAGTTGCTGGTCAGGTTTTTGGACGAAAGAACGCACATGATCCTGCATGTCGACATGGATGCGTTCTATGCCTCGGTCGAGGAACGGGACCGGCCGGAGCTGGTCGGGAAGCCGCTCATCGTCGGAGGAACACCGGACCGGCGCGGGGTTGTGGCAGCCGCCAATTACGCGGTCCGCAAGTTTGGCGTTCATAGCGCCATGCCGACCAGCACCGCCTTGCGGCTGTGTCCGCAGGCGATCGTGTTGCCTGTTCGCATGAGTTACTACACCGGAATCTCCGAACAGATTCGGGAGATCCTGTTTCGCTACACACCGCTGATGGAACCGCTCTCGCTGGATGAAGCCTTTCTGGATGTGACCGGATCGGAACAACTCCTCGGCTCCGCACGGGACATCGCGGCAAAAATCAAACAGGACATCTGGCAGGAAACGAGTCTGATTGCTTCCGTTGGTGTTGCGCCCAACAAGTTTCTGGTGAAGATTGCCAGCGATTTGAAGAAGCCGGATGCTCTGGTTGTCGTGGAGACTGAACAGGTTCAGGAATTCCTGGATCCACTGCCGATCGGGCGTTTGTGGGGAGTCGGCGGCGCCACTGGAAAGGAATTTCAGAGGATGGGAGTTCGGACCATCGGTGACATCCGACGTCTGGACCGGGAAACACTCACTCGACAGTTCGGACAACTGGGAAACCGTTTCTGGGAACTGGCGCATGGGCAGGATGACCGCAAAGTCATTCCGGATCGGGAAGCGAAATCCATCTCACATGAAACGACATTCCCGATTGACATTCATGATCCGGAGATTCTCCAGTCCTGGTTACAGGAATTGACGGAACAGGTGGCCCGACGCTTGCGCCGCTGTGAACTGCGAGGACGAACCGTTCAGCTCAAACTCCGTTTTGCGGATTTCCGGACCATCACCCGCTCTCAGACTCTGACTGGCCCGACAAACATCACGGACGAACTGTGGCAGGCTGCTTCAGAATTACTCAAACAAAGTCGTCTCCCAAGTCATCGTGGTATTCGACTCCTCGGCATCGGTGTCAGCAGCCTGGAAAGTAGTCAGCAACCTCGCCAACTCAGCCTCTTTGAAAATGAAGAACACCAGAAACAAGGGCGACTGGATGCCGTGGCCGATCAGGTTCAGGACAAGTTTGGTTCCGGAATGTTAATGCGCGGCAGCGGATTACTTCGCCGCTCTGTCGAGAAACCGGGCAATGACGGCAGTCCCAAACTTGAGTCATGAGCAATACTGAAAGAGAGGACCGGATGGCCGCAAAAGATTTTGGTCTGATTGAAAGCGATTACTCGTTTTTCATGGCCCATGCGACGGAAGCCGAAAGTGATGTCGCCGAGTATGCGCGCCAACTGGCAGGGTTCGCTGACGGGAGAGACTTGATTCGCCTGCTCGATTTCGGATATGGAACCGGTGATTTCACTCAGATGTTGCTCTCAACTCTGAACTGGTCACCAGAATTTCTGAACCTGACGCTTGTTGAGCCCGTGGGACATCAGCAAGAGGAAGCGGCACTGAAATTGGCTCGCTACAGTCAGTTCCCCATCGAAACGCTGGCAACTCTCCCGTCTGTTCAGGTGCCCCAATTCGATCTGGTGTTCTCGAACCACGTTTTGTACTACGTCGACGATCTCGGCTCGACGCTGCAGCAACTGATCAGTTCCCTCAAGCCAGACGGGAAGCTGTTACTGGCGATTGCCGGATGGGATAACCCTCTCATCCAGATCTGGAAAACCGGTTTTGAACTGTCAGGTCGACCGGTTCCTTATCATGTCTCCGAAGATGTCGAAGCTATTATTACTGCGCAAGGAACCCGATTCTGGAAATCAAAGTCCTTCTATCGCCTCTGTTTTCCGGACTCAGTTGACAACAGGCTGAAAATCCTGCGTTTCCTGTTCGGCGAACACTTGCGGGAGATTCCATTGCAACGCCTGCTGGAGGAATTTGATTGTTTCGTTTATGACGACCACATTCAAATCGAAACAGACAGTAATCATTTCGCGATCGAAGTTTGACCGCTACAGTTGTAGAGGACAGGCGGCGGACAGTGTTTTAGAATCCTTGTGAACGGGACTTGGAAGTCAGCCGGCGTGTCGGACCGAGGCACCATGAGTTTTCGGCTTCAAGAAACTTCAGACAGCTACTTCAACGTATTCTTGTAGATTTTGCCGTCTTTCATAATGACCAGGAAGTTATTCTCGGGGTCCGAAAGTAAGCTGATGTTGTCGATCGGGTTGCCGTCGACAAGTAAGAGATCGGCAAACGCGCCTTCTTCGACGACCCCGAGCTTGCCCGGGTAGGGGTTCCGCTTGCCGGAGAGCGTCAATAACTCGGCATTGGTGCTGGTCGCCATGATGAGTATCTCTGCTGGCGTATACCAGCGATCCAGCGACGCCAGCAGTTCCCCCTGGCGCTGTGCCAGTTTTTGGGAAAAGAGGATGTCGGTGCCAAAGGCTGTTTTGAGATTGTGCTCCCTGGCCAGCCGATAGGTTCTCTCCGTCCCCGCAATCACCTCCAGTGCTTTGGCTCTCTCCTGTGAGCCGGGTGGAAACGTGGCCGCGATTTCGGGGGGAAACGGCTGCGTACTCAGCCAGATGCCCCGCTCAGCGATCAACCTGGCAGTTGGTTCGTCCATCAGGTGGCCATGCTCAATACACTTCACTCCGGCGGCAATCGCCCGTTGAATGGAGGCCGGTGTATAGGCATGCACCGTGACATAGGTGCCCCAATTCTCGGCTGCTTCGACGGCTGCGCGCAGCTCGGACTCGGTGAAGGTTGACGCATCCAGCGGACTGTTCGGTGAGGCGACGCCACCGCCGGCCGTGAGCTTGATTTGCGTTGCGCCCAGCAGCAACTGCTCGCGCACGCGGAGCCGGACTTCATCGGGACTGTCGGCGACAATACTGCCGCCGATCTGTTCCATACGGGTCAGCGGGGCGCCGGGAAGTCGCGGCACTTCGTACTTCTGGCGAAAATCTCCATGGCCGCTGGTGACCGTGATCACGGCACCGGCGGGATAGATGCGAGGTCCGGCCACGATCCCCTCGTCGATGGCCCGCTTGAGGCCAAAGGCCGGTCCGCCCAGATCGCGAACGGTGGTGAAGCCGCGCAGCAGTGTGTCCGTGGCCTCCGCGCTCGCCACGATGTTCGTGTAGCCGACGTCACCGGTGATCACTTCCGCCGGTG
This sequence comes from Planctomicrobium sp., assembly GCA_035556335.1. GTDB lineage: Bacteria > Planctomycetota > Planctomycetia > Planctomycetales > Planctomycetaceae > Planctomicrobium. The sequence continues at coordinate 3,720 of DATMFC010000171.1, forward strand.
TCGGACGCACCAGAAATGTGTGCCAGTGCATGTCGATGAGCCCGGGCATCAATGTGCGTCCGTTGCCGTTGATGATCCTGGTATTCGCGCTGCGGTCGGAAGGAATGGCCGTCGCGGAGATCTTCTCGATCTGATGACCGCGGACGAGAACGTAGCGAGGCTCAGTCAGTTGCTCACTCTTGCCGTCGAAGATGCGGACATTTTCGAAGAGCGTGACATTCTCCGCCGCCGCAGGAGTCGCAACAGAGAACACCTCGAGCAAAATGGTGCAGATCCCCAAAACGCAACGCATGGCATCGCCTCCGCAGTTCTGAAATGTTTGCTGTATTGCGGATTATGACACGTTGTCCCTCGATAGGAAAACATCCCCGGTCTGATCACTCAAACCGGGGACGTCCCATTACAACAAGTTGACCACCTTGTCGGCCAGCCCGTTCTCACCGAGCACGATATTGAGCTTACCATTGGTGGCAATCCTTTTCAGGACTTCCAGTTCTCGGACCGGTCCGATTGAGTTTCGTGGCAGCAATTTCATTGAGGCGATGAGCATCACGAAATGGTCATTTCCTCCATCATTGGGAATTTTTTTTCGGATAACGCTTGATTTCCCTTCCGATCTCCCACTACCTTTTCCGAAGAATTGAGACTCAATCTCATTGTTTCGGGCGAATTTTTGACAGAATTGCGAGCCAGATGTTGCGGCCTTTCTTTTGGTCGGCAACCGCCAGCGGGTCGGAAGCAGCTTGAATATTTCGGGATTTGAGAGCCGCGCAGCGGCAGGGCCATGCGATCGGGAGTTGTTATCTTCCGTACCCTCCTGACCGTGCTTGCCAGCCTGAACTGCATGAGCAGGTCAGGTTCCCGCCTCCCGTTTCACCGTATTTGACAGGATCAGTGACCATGCAAGAGAACACTAACGGTTCTGAAACGAACCAGATCGCCCCCCCCCCCTAGCTTACCAGCAACCTCTCCGGACGAATCGCGGCTTCACGCTGATCGAGCTGCTTGTCGTCATTGCGATCATTGCTATTTTGGTCGCCCTTCTTCTTCCCGCTGTCCAGCAAGCCCGCGAAGCCGCCCGCCGCACCCAGTGCAAGAACAACCTGAAACAGATCGGGTTGGCGATGCATAACTACGTCGATGCCAACAATGGCTTTCCGCTGAGCCAAACCTCTCGAAATAACGCTCAGGGGGAACTCATGAATTTAACTTGCTGGGGTCTCGGCTTGCTCCCCTACCTTGACCAAACCAATATCGCGACGAAGTACAACTATTCGGAAGGTATTTTTCATCCGGACAATCGCCCCCTCATTGGGCAAGCGCTATCCGTTTTTAACTGCCCTTCCTCGCCGGTCCCCAAAGTTATCCATCGCACAATCGATGAATCATTAGTGAACTATGCTGATGTCACTGCTGGTGAAGTTGTTTCTTTCGGAATCAGCGAGTATGCGTGTTCTGCGCAGGAACAACACGACGCAAGCGGCTCAGGAAATGGCATATTACCTTATAACGGAAGAATCTTTACGAGAATCGCCGATGTCACCGATGGTTTGAGCAACACGTTTCTTGTCGTGGAGCAGCCAGGTGGAATTGATGTTTATGGCGGCAGTAAAACAGTTGTTGGCACCAGTATCTGGCCACATAGCCGAATTTGGGTTGGCCAACACCGTTTGGCACTGAGAGGTACCAATCGAGAGGGGGTGGGGTCGTTCTCAGGAAACTGCGTCGTCAATTGCACTAGCGGGGGAGGGAATCTCTACAGCTTTCACGCCGGTGGTGCCCATGTTCTTATGGGAGACGGTTCTTGCCGCTTTATCAGTGAAAACCTGGATGTGACCACCGTGGTTCGGCTCGTCGACCGCGCCGATGGACAACCGGTCGGCGAGTTCTAGGCATATCACTTCTCCCACTTCTTCCCGGAATCCATTGACATCGAATCCGGCTGTCGGTCTGTCCGAAAATTGGGAGACCGATTTTGATCAAGTATTGCGGCTGTTCACGTCCACGTTGCCGAAACCACAGAAAACCCATCTGATGTCAACTTCAAAGCTCTTTCTCCTGGCATTCCTTGGCGCCGGAATCCTTTCCGGTTGTGGGAAGAAATTCGATGACGGTTTGGTCAAGCATCAAGTGACCGGACAGGTCTTGGTCAATGGGGAACCAGTAAAAGGGATGGTTGTTGCGTTCTGGCATACTGACGTCAACGTGCCCGGAAATGGCGCGAGGCCAATTGCCGTAACCGATGACCAAGGGAAGTATGCACTCACGACGAATGGCACCAACGATGGCGCGGTCGCAGGGGATTATCACGTCAGTTTTTTCTGGCCACGCGGAAACACCCGTGATGTTATGAATGACCTCTACGCGAGCCGATGTAATCCGGATTTCAAAGTGACTGTCGATGAGAAAGGCACGGAAATCCCGCCATTTGAATTGACGGTTCCCGAGAAGATCGTCGAAGCGCAACGAAAGTTCTACGCAAAAGACGGCAATCAAAACGGGCCGTCAGATTGATTGCAAGATCGACCGTATCACACAGATCGAGGGAACCTTGGGGCATGCGGTGAAATCGACTGATTCTATTGATCAAGGAGCGTCTTTCGTGGACCGCGATGCCGACCAGCCGCTGACAAAGTCGCAGGATGGTCGGCCTGTTGCAACAGACAAGACGCTTCGGCGCAGTAAGCTCAGGCAACCCAATCTTCGCGCCCTGTTCTGGAAGTGGCACCTTTATGCGGGGCTACTGGGAGGGCCGCTGCTGGTTTTTATCGCGGTAACCGGAGCGATCCTTGTCTTCGGCCCCGAAATTGATCATTGGTTACGGCACGATCTGTGGGCGGTGACCCCACCGTCCGGAGACGAACCTCCTGCTCGAATGACCGATCAGGCATTGGTCGATATTGTTCGGCATCAATTTCCCGATTCGGAATTGGTGTATTACAATCAAAGCAAATCTCCAAATCTCGCTTATCAATTCTTATTGCGGAAAAACGGGTCTTATAATATCTGGGTGAACCCGTACACAGGTGACATTTGCGGGGAACGGAAGCCCGAAACGACATTTGTGAGTGTTGTTACGCACCTGCACCGTCGCCTTCTCAGCGGCGAATTCGGACGTTCGATTGTTGAACTGATTACCGGTTGGGGGATTGTCTTGACCCTGACCGGCCTGTTTCTGTGGTGGCCGAAAACGTGGAAGGCACTCCGCCAGGGACTGACCCTGACGTTTCGAGGTTCCGCGTATAAGGTGAATTGGCGGCTGCACAATGTTATTGGGGCCTGGACGGCCCTGTTTGTGTTGCTGATGTGCGTCACGGGGATGGTCTTTTCTACCTATGCCGGTGCGAACTATCGAGCCATTCAGGGAGCCTGGAAGATCCCTGAAACGAATTCCACTTCTGCGACACAGGTTAAATCGCCAGTCGTCCCGGACGGTGGAACGGTATCTGTCGATGACCTTATTGCCGTTGTTCGTGAACAGATCAGCGAGAATGCGCCGCTGTTG
>DATMFC010000172.1:0-9755 GCA_035556335.1 Planctomicrobium sp.
CTCGCCCATTGGCTGAACCGACCGGTGTATGATGCAAGGCATGGTCGGGTGATGGACGGCTATACGATTCTGCAACCGCGAGTGGGAGTCAGTCTCCCCAGTGCGATGCGGTCCCGTTTCTCCCAGTTGAGCACTGATGACCCGGGACTTGATCCTTATACGCGAGTGGTGTCGGACGTCTATCAGGACCTGTTTGGAGAAGGCTCCTTCATCGGCAAGGGGATCTATGATCTCGATTCGTTCGAACGATGCTGCAACAATTTTCCAGAGAACACCATTCTCAGTCACGATCTGATTGAAGGGGCCTATTCCCGTTCCGCTTTGCTCAGCGACGTCATGCTCTTTGAGGAATATCCGTCGCGCTATCTGGCGGACATGGCCCGTCGGCATCGCTGGATTCGTGGGGACTGGCAGATCATCGGATGGCTGCTGCCATGGGTGCGCGGGGGAACAGGACAGCGTTTTCGCAATCCGATTTCCCTGGTCTCTCTCTGGAAAATCTTCGATAACCTGCGCCGCAGTCTGACCCCACTCGCCATGCTGATGGTGCTGCTGGTTTCATGGACGATGTCCCCGGTGGTTGCAGGGGGAACGTTCGTCTTCCTGGTGTTTGCCTCGATGCTTCCGACACTGCTGGACTTCGTGTCAAAACTGGTTCGCAAACCCATCGATCTTCCGTGGAGCCTGCATACACGAGTCGCGTTCCGTTCACTGGAACAACCGCTGGGACTCAAGGGAATGGAATTCCTGTTTCTTCCCTATGAGGCGGTCGTCAATCTTGATGCGATCGTGCGAACACTGATTCGCATGTTCTGGACGAAACGGAAGCTGCTGGAATGGAAAACCGCCAGTGATTCCGAACGGCATGCCGACGGCACCATCCGGGATCTCTATACCCGCATGGCATTCGCTCCGCTGCTGGGGTTGGCTGCCTTTGTGGTTCTTCTGTTCTCTCATCCGGGAGTCCTGCCGATTGCCAGTCTTCTGGCTCTTGGCTGGATCACCGCGCCACTGGTCGCCTGGCGGTTGAGTCAGCCGATTCCGAAACGAATGCCCCGTCTGTCCGAAAATCAGCGACAGTTTCTACAAAAGCTCTCGCGACGGACCTGGCGTTACTTCGAAGAGTTCGTCTCGGAAGCGGACAACTGGCTCCCTCCGGATAACATCCAGCAGAACCCCGGACTCGTTGTTGCATCCCGGACGAGTCCCACGAATATCGGCATGGCGTTACTCGCCGACCTGTCTGCTTACGATTTCGGTTATTGCTCAGCGGGAGAGTTTCTGACCAGAACGCAGCGAACATTTGAAACGCTCTCCCGACTGGAACGGTATCGCGGGCACTTCTTCAACTGGTATGACACGCTGACACTTGAGCCGCTCCCTCCGCGCTATGTGTCCATGGTCGATAGCGGCAATCTAGCGGGTCATCTGGTGGTTCTCAGACAGGGCTTTCAGGATCTGAGTGAATCCCGGCTACTGCCGTCGCGTCTCTTCGGCGGCTTGAAGGATACGCTGCTCGTAATGCTGGATGTGGCCCATGATGCCGGAAAATCCGCAGTGGATGGAGAAGTGGTTCGACAAATCGAACGACAGATTGCAGATTTGAATCAATCCCCGTCAACACTCTCTGGCGCCCATGCGTTCCTTTCGCGACTGCTGAAAGTTGCTGAACAACTTCGTTCATCAACCGAAGATCAGTTTGAGTTATCATGGTGGGCTCGAGCCTACGAGCGGAGTTGTCGCGACCATCTGGCCGATCTGCTGCATCTGGCCGGATGGATCGAGTTGTCTCCCCTTCCAGAGAAAGTCTGGGATAACGGTTCGTACGAACAGATTGAACAACGGAACCGACTCCGTGCGCTGCTCACTCATCTTGATGATCGTGCGACACTCCCTGAAGTCGCCGAATTGCCCTCCTTAATGTTTCCATTGCTGGATCTTGTTGAACGAGACGCCTCTCCCGAACTGGCTGAATGGATTGGACAACTGCGCAAGCACCTCATCGCCGCCTCTGCCAATTCGAGTGCACGAATCGTCACGTATCAGCAGATGATTTCCCAGTGCACCGATTTTGCGGAGATGGATTTCAGTCTGCTTTATAACTGTCATCGTGACCTGTTTGCGATCGGTTACAACGTCACCGATCATCGGCTCGACAGCAGTTTCTATGATCTGCTGGCATCCGAGGCCCGGTTGGTCAGTTATCTGGTGATTGCTCAAGGAGACTTCCCGCAGACGCACTGGTACTCACTGGGTCGCCTGCTCACCAGTGAAGGGCGTGTGCCCGCTCTGTTAAGCTGGAGCGGCTCGATGTTCGAATATCTGATGCCGTTGCTGGTGATGCCGAACTATGAAAACACACTGCTCGATCGAACCTATCATGCCATCGTTCGCAGACAGATCGAATACGGTCGGCAGCGGGGAGTCCCGTGGGGAATTTCTGAATCGGGTTATCATCTGATCGATCAGTATCGAACCTACCAGTATCGCGCATTCGGCGTCCCCGGTCTGGGACTGAAACGGGGACTGGCCGAAGATCTGGTCATTGCACCGTATGCCAGTGCTTTGGCTCTCATGGTGGAACCGGAAGCGGCCTGTCGGAATCTGGAACGTCTGAACGATGACGGACAGCAGGGAGAATACGGGTTTTATGAAGCGGTCGACTATACGCCGTCGCGACTCCCTCCCGGGGTGAATAGTGTCACCGTCCGGCAATTCATGGCGCACCACGAGGGCATGAGTCTGCTGTCACTGGCCCATGTTCTCCTTGATCAACCGATGCAGCGACGGTTCCTTGAGGACCCGATGTTACGATCGGCCGAACAACTTCTGCAGGAACGAATTCCAACTGCGACCGCGCCGGTCTTCCCGCATGCGACAGAGGCGAGCGCCACACGAATCGCCTCGGCGGAAGAGGCCGGAAGCATGCGGATCCATACGAATCCCAACAGTGCCAATGTGGAGGCGCATCTCCTTTCCAACGGGCGTTACCATGTCGTCGTCAGCAGTGCCGGTGGAGGTTACAGCCGGTGGAATGATCTGGCGGTGACACGTTGGCGCGAAGACTCCACCCGCGACAACTTCGGAATGTTCTGTTATGTCCGGGACATGGAGACCGGAAGAACCTGGTCCAATTCCTGGCAACCGACGACGACTCCCACTACAGGATACGAGGCGATCTTCACGCAGGCCCGGGCCGAGTTTCGAAGAGTCGATCAACAGATTGAAACGTACACACAAATCAGTGTCTCCCCTGAGGATGACATTGAACTGCGTCGTGTCACTTTGACGAATCGTTCTGATGTCCCCCGAGTTCTTGAAATCACCAGTTATGCGGAAATCGTACTGGCAACACAGGCTCAGGATGAAGCGCATCCCGCGTTCAGCAACCTGTTCGTGCAGACGGAACTGATTCGTGATCGTCAGGCAATCTATGCGACACGCCGTCCCCGATCTGCGGAAGAACAGCCTCCCTGGATGACACATATGATGACCGTTCAGGGAACCACCCGGGGAGAGCCGTCATTCGAAACAGACCGGATGCGTTTCATCGGTCGCCATCGATCACTTGCTTCGCCAGCGGCACTTCAGGGAAAAACACCGCTGTCTGACAACGCACTCTCCGGCAGTTCCGGACCGGTTCTGGATCCCATTGTCTCTATTCGCCAGATCGTCGTACTGCAACCGAACGAGTCGGCACAAATCGATCTGGTGACCGGTGTCGCGGCATCGCGCGCGGAGATCGAAGCACTCACTGAGAAATATTGCGATCACAGTCTTGCCGACCGGGTCTTCGATCTCGCCTGGACACATAGTCTAGTTCTGCTCCAGCAACTGGGGGCCACGGAAGCGGACGCCCAGAGTTATGGACGCCTGGCCAGTTCGATTATCTATGCATCGTCGCTACGGCGGGCCAAAGCGAATATTCTCAGCCGCAATCGACAGGGACAATCCGGCCTGTGGGGCTACGGGATCTCGGGCGATCTCCCGATTGTGCTCGTGCGGATTCGCGACCATGAACAAATCGCCCTCGTCCATCAGGCAATTCAGGCTCATGCTTACTGGCGTCTGAAAGGACTGACGGTCGATCTCGTGATCTGGAATGAAGACGATTCCGTCTATCGACAAACACTTCAGGACACGATCGTTGATCTGGTCGCGACAAGTCCGGAGTCCTCGTTAATTGATCGTCCCGGAGGAATTTTCATCCGTCGGGGCGAACAGATGTCGGATGATGACCGTGCCCTGTTACAGGCGGTGGCCCGGGTCGTTCTGCTGGATGAAGGAGGGACGTTCGCCGAACAGATCGAACGTCGCCAGCGTCTCGACGTTTCCATTCCTCGTCTCAGGCCACAAATCGACCGGATGAACTCGGCCATCCCCGATCCCTCTCCGCAACGGGATCTGGCGTTCTTCAACGGCATCGGTGGGTTCAGCCATGATGGCCGTGAGTATGTCATGCTCCTGCAACCGGGAGAGACCACACCCGTCCCCTGGGTCAATGTCATCGCCAATTCTCAATTTGGAACCGTTGTTTCAGAAGGGGGAAGTGCCTACACCTGGGCCGAGAACAGCCATGAATTCCGACTCACTCCCTGGCACAACGACCCTGTCTCGGACAGCAGTGGTGAAGCCATTTATCTTCGGGACGAGGAGTCTGGTGAGTTCTGGTCTCCCTCACCACTTCCCGCTCGGGGAATCAATACTTACATCGCTCGACATGGTTTCGGATACAGCATCTTCGACTATACACAAGGGGGCATTACGACCGAACTTTGCGTCTATGTCTCTACGGAATCGCCGGTCAAGTTTTATAAACTGAAGATCAAAAATCATTCCGGGCGAACCCGTCAGCTTTCCGCCACTGCCTACTGGGAACTCGTGCTGGGAGACTCCCGTAGTAAATCGCTGCTGCATGTCGTGACCGAAACAGATCCGGCGAGCGGAGCGATTCTTGCTCGCAATGTTTACAGCCCTGAGTTCGGCGATCGGGTCGCCTTCATGAATTGCAGTGAGACGAACCGGACACTGACGGGGAATCGGGCGGAGTTTATTGGTCGCAATGGTCGGTTGTCTTCACCGGCAGCAATGAAACATGTGCGACTCTCCGGACGTGTGGGAGCCGGTTACGATCCCTGTGCTTCCTTTCAGGCTCCGTTCACGTTGACGGACGGGCAGGAACGGACCATCACCTTCACGATTGGTGCGGCTCAAGGGGTGAACGAGGCCAAATCTCTGGCGCAACAGTTCCGTAGCGTCGACAGTGCTCATCGGGCCATTGAAGGAGTCTGGCATTACTGGAGTCGAACGCTGGGAGTGATCTATCTCGAAACTCCCGATGCATCAGTCAATTTTCTGGCGAACGGCTGGCTTGTCTATCAGACACTCGCCTGCCGCATGTGGGCCCGTTCGGGATTCTACCAGTCCGGCGGAGCATTTGGATTCCGCGATCAGTTACAGGATGCGATGGCATTAATCAACGCTCAGCCGCAGATACTGCGAGAGCATCTGCTCCGTGCGGCATCACGGCAGTTTGTGGAAGGAGACGTGCAACACTGGTGGCATCCACCAGTCGGACGAGGAGTGCGAACCCATTTCTCGGACGACTATCTCTGGCTTCCATTGGCAATTTGCAGGTATGTCGCTGCGACGGGAGATACCGGGGTTCTTGAGGAACGTGTTCCCTTCCTGACATCGCGTCTGCTGAGGGAAGACGAAGAATCCAATTACGACCTGCCACAAGTCTCCGACGACATCGGCACGCTCTACGAACATGCCGTTCGTGCCATCAATTACGGTCTGAAATTCGGTGAGCATGGATTGCCGTTGATGGGGTGCGGAGACTGGAACGACGGCATGAATCTGGTGGGTCAACATGGAAAAGGAGAAAGCGTCTGGCTCGGCTTTTTCCTGTTCCATGTCCTGAATCAGTTCTCTGCGTTAGCGAGACAGCGTGGCGATGGAGCCCTTGCAGACCGTTACACTGTCGAAGCGGGGCGTTTGCGTGGCAATATCGAAAATCATGGCTGGGACGGCCAATGGTACCGCCGTGCCTACTTCGACGACGGCACTCCTCTCGGCTCCTCGGAGAATGAAGAATGCCAGATCGACGCCATCTCCCAAAGCTGGTCGGTTCTCTCCGGAGCGGGGACAAGCGAACGTTCCCGAATGGCGATGGAAAGTCTGGACCGCCGACTGGTTCGCGAAGATGCACGCCTGATTCTGCTTCTCGATCCCCCGTTCGACAAATCGAACCTGAACCCCGGCTATATCAAAGGCTATGTTCCGGGAGTCAGAGAAAATGGGGGACAATATACACACAGCGCGATCTGGACCGTCATGGCCATGGCAGAATTGGGGGAAACTGAACGGGCCTGGGAACTGTTCTCTCTGATCAATCCCATCTCCCATGGAACCACGTCGACGGAGATTGCCCTTTATCGTGCCGAACCGTATGTCGTCGCCGCTGATGTTTACGGAGTCGATCCTCATACCGGTCGAGGAGGCTGGACCTGGTACACCGGATCGTCCGGCTGGATGTACCGCCTGATCACCGAGTCACTGCTGGGGATCCGTCTGGAAATCGACAAGCTGCATATCAAGCCGCAGCTCCCGGAGTCATGGAACGAATTTCGGATCCATTACCGGTATCGCGAGACGTTCTATCACATCACCATCCGCAATGCCGGACCTGACGAGTCAGCTTATCGTCTGTTTCTGGATGGTTCGGAACTGTCAGACAATTTCATCACACTCATCGACGACCGGCAGAATCATGAGGTGATCGTAGAAACCGGGCAGTCGTAGGGTGCATGAAGCGACTCCCGGACGGTGGTGCATTTCGCACGAAGACGTTCCTGAAAGTCAACTTTTCCAGACAATTGACGGGGAGTTGCGGAATGCACCGCTCTCATTGTTTGCTTCGTGCACCATGCCCCCTACACCACTACTGGAGCTTCAACCCTGAAGTGACAGGTGATTGAACACAGATCGAGCAGGCCAACGAGCCTGCAGGCCATGTTCGGGAACCCGTCAGGACAAAGTGGTCACACCACACTATCCTCTGGGAATGGAAACGCATTCACGTTCGAGGCAGCGAAGCCAGCGTTGTTCCAGTTCTGCAAGACCGTTTTCAAATTCGTACACACTTCGCAGAGCGTGGTTGCAGTCTGTCTCGACCACCTGTTGTACGAATCGGGTGAGCGATGCGTGGTCTCGTTCTCCTTCCAGAAACTTCAGCAGTGAGGACCGGCAGGCATAAAGAACATCGACATTCACAGATGCAGCGGTTTGCTCTGCTGTCATCAGCGTTTTCAACGAAGGAACAGTTCCCGATTGCCAGGCGGTTTGCAGCACATTCTTCCGGCGATGTTTTAATGTCTCGCTTTCAGCGAGTGTCGCCAGTCCTTCATTCAGCCAGGGAGGAAGATTCCCTTCGGGAAAACGATCCGCAAGGACAACGTGCGTCAACTCATGCGGCAATGCATTTTCCCGCCATGCCAGTGAGTCGGTTCTCAGGTCGATCCGGCGAAAGATCACTCGCCCTGCATCGACGGTCACTGTCGTGCAACCGGAGGAATTCGCAGCATGAGGAGGAACAGCCCGAGCGTATTCGTGAACGCTGGAATGAATGACGACAACACAGGGCAAAGTCCATGGTTCATGACTCGGGGAGTTGGGGTCAATCCATTTCTCCTGAAGTTCATGACGAAGACGTTCACAGTGATGAATGATCTCTGTTGTTTCTTCCGATGAGCTTTTCGTCCAGAGGTTGAAATTTTGAGATTCCGTGATCCACCAGTCTCCCCGATGCGTGGTCGTCACCCGCGGGGCAGCCAGTCCCTGATTCGTGACGGAGATCGAGGTGACAATCACCACAGCAAGTGCGACCTTGAAAATTCGATGTTGTTCCGGAATCAGCATGTGCGAGGAGCCTCAGAAGTAAGCAACCCGCAATGCTCCTATTCATTCCCTGTACCGAAACGGTCGTCTCCTCTTCTTTTCAATAGCAATTTTAATTCATAAAATATTTGAAAATAATATGTTGCAGCTTTTTTTCTCCGCCAGAGAACGTTATCTCCAACAGACAGAAAATGCACTAAAAACTTGCTTGCAATGCATGTATATAGTGCAACTCACACCCCCAAGATGGTGGCATGGCCGTGATTAAACTTGGGAAAATGGAGAATAAAGCAAAACAGAAGAGATGGCAGTCAGAGGCCTTTTTCACCACTCAGCCCGGTGATGAAATTGCTTTTTGCAGTGCGAGTAACTGCGGGCCCCGTTCAGAAGGGGCTTGCGGAGATTCGAGTGGATCGCGGTGTCCTTGCATGATTGCGGAGTGCATCCACTGTTGTACTGCGGTCGCCTCTTCGAGTCCTCCGGGATGACCACGATAGATGACTACACTCAACACACCACCAGGGCGCAAGACCGATAACGCAGCGTCGAGTGCGCGAATTGTGGAAACTGAATGAGTAATGATATCGCGAGGACTCCCCGGGAGATAACCCAGGTTGAACATCACGGCAGAAACTTTCCCATGATCCTGAGGATCAAGATGTTCTTTCAGGTTCTGATGATCCGCACAGAGGATCTTCACATGATCGAACTGTAAGTTTTCAACACGTTCTCGACACCGGTCACAGGCCTCCTGCTGGATATCGAAAGCCAGTATTTTTCCTGTTGGTCCGACCTGTTGAGCGAGAAACAACGTGTCATGTCCGTTCCCTGCGGTGGCATCAATCGCGAGATCTCCAACAGAGAGAAAGCGTTGAACCAGTTCGTGAGCCTGTGTTGTCACCGGAACCATCGTTGTACGTCCAGTTCAGCAGGAATCGGAGCCTGATACAGAAGCGATTGAGTCAACAATTCCGCCATCCATGGCCCCCATAAGGAACCTTTTGTTCCCAGCCCATTGAGGATTGCCAGTCGCGGTTGAAGTGGATGCCGACCAATGACGGGTCGAAAGTCTTTCATCGTGGGACGAACCCCCGCCAGTTGATCAATCACCTCGTACGGAAACTTGACGACATCCTCCAGTCGACGCTGCAATTGAGCCCGGCCCGATGCTGTCGGAAGAGAATCAAGTTGGTCCCATTCAAAGGTCGCTCCGACCTGAAATTCATCTTGTCCGGTCTGAATCAGCCAAATCTGATGATGAATCGCACGATTTTCTGTAATCTGATCTGCTTTTAATTTCAGCATTTGTCCCTTGGCGGGATTAAACTGAACTTCCCCAAACCAGGGATGCCCGGCATTGAAACCCTGACAGAAGACAATCGTTCCCGCCGTTCTTTGCAAACGGGGGAAACAAAGCCGATCCTGTTCGATTTCGAGGTCGCATTGTTCATCAAAAGACTTAAAAACAAGACTTTTCTCTGCCAGGAGTGACTTTTTTGATACTTCAAGAAAGAGGGGGATATCGAGTCGAGCGGCGTCTGGTTGTTCGATTGCCCGATGAGCATGATGGAACCATTCCTCATTCACAATCGGAACCGGAATGCGGGTGCTTATTATCTGAGCATTCTTCTCCCTATTCCTCCGGCACTCCTCAAATTGACCGTCTGACGCACAGAGTTTGACCGCCGGGACAGTCTTGAGGAGCGATGTCCCGGTTTCTTTTTCGATTTTCTGATAGAATGCCCGAGCCCGTGACCATGCCGATTTCCAGCCCCAGGTGAGTGTCAGCTTGGGGCCGGAAAGTGGGGTCATCAGGCCAGCGGCGACATGTGAAGCTCCCTGACCGGTGTCGG
>DATMFC010000173.1:0-8779 GCA_035556335.1 Planctomicrobium sp.
GAGGAACCGTCCTTCCCGTTGGAGGAGTCTTGCAGGGGGTTGTTCTCGCCACGAAAGATGGAGGAGAAACCTGGCAGGTGCATCCGGGACAAGGGCTACCTTATCTCAGAAAAATTCAGTTTTTCGATCTGCAGTCCGGCATGGCGATTGGAGAGCGGTCGACGACGTTTCCCGGAGGAGCCTTACAGACTGAGGACGGGGGACGAACGTGGCAGAACATTCCTTCATCCCGGTCTGGTCGTTGGGAAACGGCCTCCTTTGTGGAGTTCGGTCGAGGAATTCTCGGTGGAGAACTGAATCGACAGGGCGTTTTGGATCGCGGGTCGATTCAACCGGGGGGATCGGGTGCTCCTGACCTTCAAGGCTGGCGCGGAGCGTCACTCGATCTGCAAGGTCAGGCATGGATGGCAGGGGATGGGGCGACTCTGGTGCGCAGCGTCAACTCCGGAGTGTCGTGGCAGCCGATGCAGGAACGACTGCCACAACAATTAGGGGACTTCACCAACTTCACTGCAGTCACTCATCTGAAAGATCAGGTCTGGGTTGCCGGCAGCCCGGGGACCGTGATCTGGCATTCCCGCGACGCCGGTCAAACCTGGCAACCGCAACGAACAGAGGATGGAACCCCGTTCACAACGATCCACTTTCAAAATGAACGGCATGGAATCGCCATCGGGCATCTCGGACGTATCTGTGTCACACATGATGGAGGGCAATCATGGACGAACGTGCGAGGCGGATCTCGACGACTCGCTTGTCTGGCGATTCAATCGCATGCCGGTCGGACGGCCCTTCCGTTTCTGACACGATGGTCAAAAGAAGAGGGATACCGTTCGGCCGTAATGATCGCCGCTCGACGTGACCTCGGAGACGACGCTCATGTCTCTCATCAACTCGATACCAAACTGTCACAGGCCGTCCTGACCGCAGGCGGAAGCAACGGCTGGGTCGACTGGCGATTGCCAATCGCATTGCCTTTTCTGGAGAACGATCGGGAAAAACTGCTCGATCAATGGAACCGGTTGACCGACCGTCGTCTGGGAGATGTGCTCCTTTCGTCGCTGGTTGGAGAGATTCGGACATGGCGCCCCTCCGTTCTTCTCATTGATGAACCGATGCCCGGAGAGTATTCGGCAGAGTTACTCTCACAGGCGGTCACCCGTGCAATAGAACTGGCCGCTGAGCCGGGCTACGCACTGGCTCAAACCGAAATTGCCGGGCTGCAACCATGGCGGGTACGAAAACTGGTGACGCAACGAACAGCGGGGCAGGCCGGAACCGTTCGTCTCGATCCTTATTCACTCCTCCCATACAGTCAGACAACACTTGATCTGGCGATGGCCCCTGCGTTGGGGCAGTTGTCGATGAACGTCAACAGAAACCCGGCCCGGTCTGAGTTTCTGGTCACCCCCTCTTCAAAAGAACCGGAACTCTCGGACCGGAACGTCTTCGTCGATCTGGGGCTGACTCCCGGAGGTGAGGCACGCCGACGCCTGCCGTCAATTCGTTCGGATGATTTAGATCGACTGACGAAACAGGCCAACCATCGACGCACGATGACGGCGGCAAGTGAACGGATCATCGCCGATCCGCAACGGGCCGGGCAGTTACTTGCTCAATTGGGAGACATCGTTGGCCCCCTCTCTCCAGAACATGCGGCTCAACAACTTTCTGTCCTCGGAAAGATGTATCAGCAACAGGGAGAATGGGGACTGGCCGAAGGCGTTTATGGAGAACTGATCACCCGTTATCCCGACCAACCTCCCGCTGTCGAGGCGATGCTCTGGCTGCTGCAATACTGGTCGAGTGCCGAGATGAACTGGCAGCGTCTGCGGACGATGCAGGCGACAAAAACTCAATACAACTCCAATCCTCCGGCAACAGGTCTTCTGCAAACCGCTGTTGAGAATGCGTTGAAGAATGCCCGTGAACAACGGGAACGCTCAGGCTTCGCACTGGCCCCCCCTGCATTGGCCGCAACGATTGCAGAAGAAACGCAAACGCTGCATCCCACGATGGGAGGCGTTCAATCGATTACGTCGGCTGATGGCAACGCCGGTCATCCTCAGCAGATGCAGCTCCGGCGATGGCAGACGGCCGCAATGTCAATCGTTCAATCTTTACGGCAGGCTTACCCTCAGTTCTATCAGGAACCGGAAGTCCAGTTTGTCACAGCGGCGTTGTTGCGGCGTCGGGGAGAACACCGTCAGGCGGACGAAATCTACGCCAGTTTCATGAAATCACTCAATGACGATCCCTGGTCTATCGCCGCTCGGGGAGAAGCCTTCTTATTGCGACCGGGAGCCCAGTCCCCCAAACCGGTTGTCATCTGCAAGCGCGTCCCCTCTCCTCCCGTGCTGGATGGATTGCTCTCTGATCCCTGCTGGGCAAGCGCATCGGAAATCCGACTCGGTGACGAACAGGCGGAGACCTTCATCGGAGCCAATGGATCACAGACCAGTGGATCACAGAATCGGAATACGGAAGGACGAGCCGTTGTCCTGATGGCGCGGGACGACCGCTTTCTCTACCTCGCGGCAACAGTCCCGGTGGAACCTCGATTACCGACGGATGCTCCAGAATTGCCCGGTCGATCCCATGACTCGGATCTGGCCAACTTCGATCGGCTCTGCTTTCAGTTTGATGTCGATCGGGACTACGCGACTTACTATCAGTTTGAAATTGATCAACGGGGTCAGACCCGCGAATCCTGCTGGGGGGACGTCGACTACAATCCCAAATGGTATGTTGCGGCAACTCGAACAGGGGATGCATGGCGAATGGAATGTGCAATTCCACTGGAAGAACTCCTGCCTGCGGAGCGGATGAGCGGAACCACCTGGGGAGTCGGCATCACCCGCCTGATGCCCGGTATCGGCTCTCAAAGCTGGACGGCCTCCAGCGGAACAACTCCACAACCTGCCCGATTTGGGTTGGTTCGATTTGAGTAAGAACCTCTAACAAAACTGACACCGATCCGCTCGCGGAAAGGAAATATTCATCGTTTAAGAGGTTTTGTTCGCGGCTCGGCGGGAGCCTCGCCCCAATACTGTTCGGCACGGAATTTGATTCCCCCTCTCCCCTGAATGAGAGTTGATTGACATAACGAGCGTGCTCAGGGGAGAGGGCCGGAGTGAGGGGAAAAATGCAGGAAAACCTTGCTCAGTCCCCTCATCCCCACCCCTTCTCCCCGCTGGAACACTCTCACAAAATGGAGAGTCATTCGGCGGGGAGAAGGGAGAATCTCACATGGCAAAACTCGTGCCGAACACGATTGGCCTCGCCCTCCCGTGGTATTTTCAATAAAGCGAAAGCCATGGACCGCACCCGGCAAAAGCCATGTTTGTGGGGGAAAGAAGATGATTCCTCTCATTGATCTGGTACAATACGTCGGATCTCTTTAAATCCTCCTGACCAGAGAACCCCGGCTTCAGATGACTCTTTCCCGCCGAAATGTTCTGTTGCAGATGCTCAGCGCCACTGCCCTGCCGGCGGTTACCCGGCCAGTGAGAGCACAGGAAGCGGAACAGCAGGCGATTGACGGGGCTGTCGCTCTGGCGCTGACTTATCTCGCGTCACAGCAATCCCCGGAAGGCTTCTGGAAGACGGAGGCCTGGGGGGAGTCGACGGCCATTACCTCGCTGGGTGTGATGGCGTTTCTCGCTGCCGGTTATGTGCCGGGTGAAGGAACTTACGGAGACCAGATCAGTCGGGCTGTTCGCTGGGTCATCTCTCAACAACAACCAAACGGAATGCTCATCCGTAAGACGCAAAGCCATGGTCCGATGTACGACCATGGCATCTGCACTCTGATGTTGGCGGAAGTCTGTGGAATGCTCAGCAAAGCGGACGCCGTTCCTGTTCGTCAGGCACTCGAAAAAGCCGTTCGACTGATTCTCGACTCTCAGGCGGTCGACAAGTTTGACCGTCATCAGGGAGGCTGGCGTTATCAGATTGACAGCCGTGACAGCGATTTAAGTGTCACCGGCTGGCAGGTCATGGCGCTGCGTGCTGCACGCGACATCGGCTGTGATGTTCCTGCGGATGCCATTGATCGGGCGGTAAACTATGTCAAAAAATGTTCCGATGCCCGACAGAATGGATTTGCCTATCAACCGGGAAACAGTCCGACGCCGACACTCACCGGATGTGGCATCACCTGTCTGGAAGTGTGTGGAGAACATCACTCCGAAGAAGCACTCGCCGGGGCGAAATGGCTGCTTTCTCACCCGCTGATCGAACGATCGGCCTACTTCTATTATGGCGTGTATTACACAGGAGTGGGACTGTTCAAAATCGGAGGAGAAGCCGCCGCCAGAAACTATCAGCACCTGACATCGCTCCTTCTGCCGATCCAGCAACCGGAAGGCTGCTGGAATCCGCAGCACGGCAGCGAAAAACAGGCAGGCCGCGTCTACAGCACCAGTCTGGCAGTTCTCGCCTTGACTGTGGAGTACCGTTATCTCCCGATTTATCAGCGGTAGAGTTGATCGGCGACAGATCGACAAACGTGTCAGGGATTTCATTTGATTGCAAATAGTCCGGGAGGGCGAGGCTCCTGCCGAGCCGCATGAAAGATCACGCTTACTCTTTGTTTGCGGCTCAGCAGGAGCTTCGCCCTCCCGGGAACGGCTCATTCAAGATAACGCGGAAAAACAAAAACCGCCCTGAAGCAACCAGAATCGGTCGTTTCAGGGCGGTTGATTTCAGATCACCGTCTGCTCCATGGGAACTCAGGCGGCGTCGGATTCGGGGATTTCGGTAATTCGGTTATGTGGGGTAAATACAGATTCGGACTCGGAGTCTGCATTCAACCGGAATTGCATGATATAAGCATCTTCTTCGGTGTCGTCAAAATGTCGACGAAGCACACAGACCGCCTTGAATGCCTGCTGCCGGAAGAACAAT
This sequence comes from Planctomicrobium sp., assembly GCA_035556335.1. Taxonomy (GTDB): domain Bacteria; phylum Planctomycetota; class Planctomycetia; order Planctomycetales; family Planctomycetaceae; genus Planctomicrobium. The sequence goes on from DATMFC010000173.1 coordinate 4,909, forward strand.
TGGGCGTCGAGATTTCCTTCCCGAATCTCAATCAGGATCTCACTTCGACGCTGTTGAGAAAGCTTGTCAACGAGTCGGGTCACCATCTGGCTGCCGATTCCGTGACGTCGCAACTCAGGAGCAACGGCAAAATTCAGGATGTGCAAGCGGGATTTATGCAGCTCATAAATCATAAATCCCAGAATGCGATGGTTGTGCTCGGCGACCATGCCGATGCAGTTCCGCTGACGAAGACAACAGAGGAAGTCTTCATCGTTCCACGGATTACCAGCACTGGCCTGCTCGATTCGCAGAACTTCCGCCATATCACGGCGGATCAGCCAGCGAATCTGAACATCCAGATGCGAATTGGGAGATGAACCAAATTTCACAAGGGCCTCCATGCCACCTGTCCTCAGTGGGTGCGTAATCCTGCAATAATCGTATAAAAAACGCAAGGGGTTTTACGGAGATGTCCATGAAACCCTGTGCCAACTACCGCGCTTTCCCGTGACCGGCAGGGGTTCTGCCAATCAGGAACGCCACCTTAACACAGGATTGTAAATCAGGTGAAGCCGGAATTGTCGGAAAAGTGACCGCCGTCGGATGAGACGCTGTTTTTGCCGTTGGGGGGGGACTTGAGAAGACCAATTGCTATGCTGTGTTCTTCAGGAAGTTCAAAAATAGAAGTTCGACATCATTTCCATCAGGGGACCTGTTCGCGATCCCGAAGCATTCCACATGTCCCCACCGTTGCCCCCTTTACATGACACCACGGCACTGGCCAGATTCGGCCAGTTGAGTGTCGTTTCGCGAATGCTGGTCGAAGGAGCGATGACCGGGCAGCATCAAAGCCCGTTCAAAGGATCCAGTGTCGAATTTGTCGAACACCGGCAATACAGCCAGGGAGACGAAATTCGACATATTGACTGGCGGGCCTACGGAAAAACCGGACGCTACTACATCAAGGAGTTTGAGGAAGAAACCAATCTTCAGGCCTATCTGATCGTCGACGCCTCCGGAAGCATGGCCTATGGAGAGTCTACGGCCACCAAGTTTGAATATGCCCGCGTTCTCGCCGGATCGCTCGGATACCTGCTCACGACACAACGGGATGCTGTGGGACTGGTGACGTTCGACAACCAGATTCGGGATCGTCTGGAACCATCGACCCATCCGAAAGGATTTCAGCAGATCGCATCCTTGCTCACGGAGAGAACACCGGGGAAAGAAACCGGAATGGGGCCGATGTTTCACCGGTTGATTCCGACACTGCGTCGCCGTTCTCTGGTGATTCTGATCAGCGACCTCTTTGATGATCCAGCGACATTGCAGACCACTCTGCAACAATTCCGCCGTCATCGTCATGATGTCGTGCTGATTCAGGTGGTCGCTCCGGAAGAGGTTGAGTTTCCGTTCGATAAGCCCACCCAATTTCGCAATCTGGAACTGCCGGAGGACCGAATTCTGGTCGACCCTCATCGTTTGCGAAAACTGTATCTGGAACAGTTTCAGGCGTTTCAACAACAACTTCGGGACATCGCCGCCAGAAACAGCTACGATCTGCTGCAAGTCACCACTGCAGAGCCGTTTCAATTGGTCCTCGGCCGTTATCTGACCAGTCGAAAACAGGGGAAGAGAACGTGACTCCCCCCAACAGAGCGCATCGATAGATCCTACTCGCCGGGAACCATGCCGTGCGCCCACATGATAGACCAAACCGGTCTGATATCAGGGGGATTTTCCACAATGGTCGTACAATAAGCCATGATTTACAGAAACGCTCTCTTGATGCTTCGAAGATACTCGTTCTACTAAAAAGGTGTCTGTTCACCTGAGAATGGATTCCTGTGGTGGCCGCCATAAGCTGCCATCTAGAGCGTTGCGTTCCATCACCGCAGAGCCGTCCGGCGCGAGCATTTGGTAGAGCAGGCGACTTTAGTGAAAGGAGGGACCGAGTGTATGTTCCGAAGAGATTTCGAGAGGTCTTAACGCCTGTCTTCTTTCGGCGAAAATCCTCTTTCCATGAATCATTCTTCCCGGCCGACGAACAGCCCCTTCGGGCCGAGTTGTTTAGTGTTGATCAGCTTGAGCGACATGCCAAGGCCATTGCCGCCGCACACCGGTTGTCCACGCAACCGGTCCGAGACACCTTGTTGTCCCGCCTGGGAGAGAACGAGCGGATTCTGATCCAGACGTATGATCTGGTTGCTGCCGCCTCCGCTCAAAACCGCCGCATTGAACCGGCTGCGGAATGGCTGCTGGATAACTTCTATCTGATTGAAGAACAGATTCGCGCCATCCGCCGATTGCTCCCACCGGCTTACAATCGCCAGCTCCCGCATCTGTCCAGTGGACCCTCGGCAACACTTCCCCGAGTCTATGCAATTGCGCTGGAATTGATCGCACATGTCGACGGTCGGGTCGATCTTCCGGCGATCGATGTTTTTATTGCTTCGTATCAGTCTGTAGAGCCTCTCAAACTCGGGGAACTGTGGGCGCTCCCGCTGATGTTGCGCCTTGCGCTGATTGAGAATTTACGTCGGGTTGCAGTGCGTATTAACGCTGCTCGCCAGGAGCGTGATCTGGCCAGCAGCTGGGCAGAACGCATGGTCAGTGTTGTTGAGCAAAAGCCCAGCGATCTGATTCTGGTGCTCGCCGACATGGCTCGAGCCAATCTCCCTCTGTCCGGAGCCTTTCTCTCGGAACTGACACGGCATCTGCAAGGACAGAATCCGAATTTTGCACTGGCAAACACCTGGCTTGAGCATCAGGTGGCTGATCAGGGACTGAATACCGAACACCTCGTACGAATGGAGGGACAAGCCCAGGCGGCCGATCAGGTCTCCATTGGAAACAGCATCAACAGCCTGCGTCTGCTCGATTCCAGTGACTGGCGGGATTTTGTCGATGAACACAGTCTGGTCGAACAGACTCTGGCCGGAGACCCCGCCGGTGTCTATGACCAGATGGACTTCGCCACGCGCGACCGCTATCGACATGCCGTGGAAGCCCTTTCCCGTCGCAGTCGCCTGAATGAATATGAAGTAGCACTCAAAGCGGTTCAACTCGCCGAAAACATGTCGCGGAAGAATCCCGAAGATCGCGCGGCTCATGTCGGTTATTTTCTCCTGGATCGCGGACGCCCTGAATTTGAACGAGCCGTCGGGATGCGGCTCTCTCCCGGGGTGGTTCTGGACAAACTTCGTCGGCGTTTCCCGTTAACCTGTTACCTGACCGTCGTCACAGTAATCACGCTGCTGACGACATTATTGTTCCTGTGGTGGCTGCAGGCGCATCACACCCACTGGATCCTGATCCTGCTTCTGGCGGCGCCGGTGCTTCTGGTCACCTCCAGTTTAGGAGTGGGACTGGCGAACTGGCTGGCGACACTTCTTCTCCGCCCGTTGTCGCTCCCTCGCATGAATTTCGAAACCGGTATTCCTCCGGAACACCGCACACTTGTCGCAGTGCCGACGATGCTGACCAGCGCCGCCGGAATCGAGAATCTGCTGGACGCGCTCGAAGTCAGATACCTCGCCAATCGGGATGCGTGTCTCCACTTCGCACTGCTGACCGACTTCGTCGATGCCAGGGAAGAAACCCTCCCCGGGGATGCCGAACTTGTTCAACTTGCCCGTGCTGGAATTGAACGGCTCAACGAAAAATATGCCCCCGTGCGACGGGACATCTTCTCTCTCTTTCATCGGTCCCGTCAGTGGAATCCGCAGGAAGGGGTCTGGATGGGGCGGGAGAGAAAACGGGGAAAACTCAGCGATCTGAACGCCACGTTGCGCGGGGCACAGGGACGCTTTGCGGAAGTGGTTGGTCAGACCGAACTCCTGTCCAGTGTCCGCTATGTCATCACCCTCGATACCGACACCCAGTTGCC
>DATMFC010000174.1:0-5807 GCA_035556335.1 Planctomicrobium sp.
TCCACGAAAGAAGATTTTGAATTTTAGTAACATTTTAGCCGATTGAAGTTGCCACTGGGGTGGCCCCGATTGCTTGCAATCGGGGCGGCGAAGCCGTGAGAGGCCGCACACGTGAAGTCTCTCTCCTCCAGAGCTTCTCTCAAATCAGAACGATTCCTCATCTGTCTTCAGGCGGATCAGGAGTCCGCAATGTGTGAGCAATGGCCTAATATGGCTGCGCCACCCCGATTGCGAGCAATCGCGGCCACCCGGATCAGCTCAACTTCTGACCGCTAAACTGTTCCCGAATTTTTTCAATAGTTTCATCAACTCATCACCGGCTGAACCAATTCCCAGATCTCATCAGAAATCTCTTCAATCGAACGAAGCTCTCCCTGTTCCGTCACAGGCACAACTTTCCAGTGCGGAGACTTCTCTGCGAGTGACAGATAGACCTGACGTACGGCGGAAAGATACGTTGTATCCGACTCCTGTAGATCGGTGGCCTGATCGGTGTAGCTTCTGGGATTCTTCCGGCGAATCAGTTCCTGTGAAACCGAAACCGGGATATCGAGAAGGATAACCAGTTCCGGTTGCGGCAATTCGAAGATGGTGTACTCCACCTGTTCGATCCAGTCTGTCAGTTGCTGACGTTCCTCCGGCGATGCCTTGGCCGACTGGTGAGCAATGTTGGAGGGAACATAGCGATCCAGCACAACGACCTCAGACTGACTGCGAGCCTGATTCAACGGTGCTTTCGATTCGAAACGGTCTCCCGCATACAGCAGCGAAACCAGAAACGGGGACAACTGGTCAAGTGTCCCGAACTTCCCGTTCAGGAAATCCCCGACACGTGCTCCAAAAAAAGTGGACTGATATCGGGGAAAGCTGAGAAGTGATGACTGACGTCCCGACTTCGTGAACCGTTCATGCAGTCGGGCGGCCTGCGTTCCTTTACCAGAGCCGTCAATTCCTTCAAGGACAATCAGAGGAGCAGTGTTCTTCACGCGAGGCGGGTTCCGTTGCAATGGGATCAAGGTTTCAAAAATCATCTTCAACAGTAGGGTGCATCGCGACGCACCCTACTCGCATTTCTCAAGTTGACGATGAAATCTGGGATTGTGCCAGCGCGGCATCAGGGGTGTCTGTCACTCGAAAGTAATTCAACAGATGACTGGTCTGAAGTGTTTCCATAACCGCTTTTCGCAATGAACACAGAAACAATTGTCCTTGCTGGCGAATCATCTGCCGATGAAGACTGATCAATCGTCCGATGGCGGTGCTGGTCATGTATTCTACGGAACTCAAATCGATCACGACCGTTTGCAGTTTGAGCTTTTCAATCAGAACCCGCCAGTCACGATCAAGCTGTTCCAGATTCTCCTCTTCACTCATCCGTGAGAGATTCAGAACAAAAACAGCGGCATCATCCTGTTGCTGAAATCGGAAAAGCCTGGATGTGATGTCCATCTTTCAACGCCCCGCTTGAAGTCCGTCACGTTCGGCGAACACTCCCTGACAGTGCACAAATTGCCCGAGGTCTGCCTGTGTTCCCGGAACGCGGACGGGAATGTAGTGTCGGTCAGTCCCATGCACCCAACCGTTCTGATTTCCACAAACCCCTTCAATCAGAACTTCGAGGGGACCTCCGACATGGCGTTGATAATACCGCAAGGCCAGTTCCCGTTCCAGAACGGAAAGTCGATCCATGCGATCTTTACGAATTCGGGGATCCACCTGATCAGGATACGTCGCGGCCGGTGTACTGCGTCGTGGACTGAACGGGAACAGGTGAATCTTCATGAATTCCGCCTGTTCACAGGTTCGCATCGTCTCCTGAAATTCCTCTTCCGTCTCTCCCGGAAAGCCGACGATCACATCGGTCGTATAAGCCACGTTCGGAATGATCTGCCGCATCCGGTCGAGTTTGTCGAGAAATTTTCCGACTCGATAACGTCGCCGCATTCGGGTCAGCACTCCATCAGAGCCACTTTGCAAAGCAGGGTGAAACTGCGGGCACAGGTGTTCACAATCGGCGGCCGCTTTCATGAAGTCGTCGTCCACTTCATTGGCTTCGATGCTGGAAAGTCGCATTCGCCAGTTGCCGGGGATGGTGTCGAGCCGGCGAAAGAGATGCCATAACCGAAACGGCGGCAAACCGGATTTCTTCCGTGTTGTGTCCACTCCATAATGACCGACATGAATGCCGGAGATCACGATTTCCTTGTACCCGTTGCCGACGAGACGACGGACTTCTGCTTCGATGTCTTCCGGTGATCGACTCTGAAGACCTGGCCGAACCTGAGGAATGATGCAGTAGGTGCAGCGGAGAATGCAGCCGTCCTGCACTTTGACGTACGCCCGTTTGCGTCCTTCAAAGTGACTGATGCCGTTGGGGAGATCATGCACTCCCTGACGTGCGAGAACGTCAGGCAGTTCCCGTTTATCGGTCACGACCTCAAACACACTGGGAAGCTTTTCCACTTCCTTCGGATCGCGCGTCGCATAACACCCCATTACGATGGTCCGTGTGCCGGGGTTCTGTCGTGCCAGCTGACGGATCAGTTTGCGAGACTTGGAGTCCCCTTCCCCGGTGACGGTACAGGTGTTGACGACACACAGGTCCGCATTTTCTCCCTCTCCGGCTTCACGAAACCCGTTCTTTTCAAGAGCCTCTTTGACGAGTTGCGTTTCATATTGATTGACCTTACAGCCCAGCGTAAAGAGCCGGCAGGTCCGGTCTGCCGAAGGAAGAGCAAGAGAGAGAGGAACCAGTTCAGTTGCCATAGGATCATCAGGGAATTCTCACGCAAAGGCGCTAAGGCGCAAAGAATTTGAGACGAACATTCTTTACGTGAGGGGCTTCTTATTCCTTATGATAAATACAGGGCTTTCGGTTTATTGAAAATGTCCCGGGAAGGCGAGGCTCCCGCCGAGCCGCAAACCAGGGAAAGCGTGATCTTTCATGCGGCTCAGCAGGAGCTTCGCCCTCCCGCATGCCTGACCATCCCAAAATAAGCAAAACCATAATCTGCAACTGTAGTACTAGGCTACCAAGGCTTTGCGTGAGTCTCCTCTCATCTAATCATTACTGTTTCACAACACACTTCGGGAGTGCTTCCTGAAACTTTTTCACTGCGGCATCGGAAACATCAATTCGGGCAATCGAAATTTCTCTCAGGTTCTTTAACCCGGTCAGTGCTTCCAGTCCGGCGCTATCGAATCCGGTTTCGGTCAGATTGAGGACTTCCAACTTCGTGAACTTCAGAAGATCCTGTGCTGAATCGGAATTAATGTCGCTGCATCCTTCCAGATTCAGATTCTTCAGATCGGTCAGCGGCGCCAGAGACGCGAGACCTTCGTTGTCAATGCTCGAATTCCAGAGATTCAGGCTCTGCAGCTTTTTGAACTGAGGAATCGGAACAATGCCGTCGTTACTGATTCGGGTTTCGCTGATATCCAGTCGAAGCAACGTCTCTTTAGCCGCTTTCAACTCATTCAACCCGGGACCGGTGACAGCGGTGTCGCGCAGATTCAGGTCGGTCAGCGGCATTTCTGCGAAGTTGGCCAGTCCTTTATCTCCGACAACGGTTCGCATCACGTTCAGATTGCGAAGTTCCTTCAGTGTTTTGAGTTCTTCCATTCCGGCGTTGCCGACACCACAGTCTTCAAGAGAAACCGTCCGAAGATTGGTCAGTTCTCCCAGTGATTTCATCCCGGCATCGGTCACGGCATAAGATCGAAGTTTAATGTCAGCCAAATCTGAAAGACCGGTCAGGTGAGCCAGACCGGCATCCCCCACCTGCATGCATCCCCGCAGGTCCAGCAATCGGAGTGTCTTCACTCCCGCCACATGAACGAGACCTTCATTGGAGGTTCGGGTATACAACAGATGCAGGCGTTGCAGATTCGGAAGATGCTGCAACGCGGCCAGTCCGCTGTCATCCACGTTGGTACAACGTCGCAAACCGAGATCGATCAGTTGCGGAACGTCCTTCAGGAAGTTCAAGCCTTCATTCGTGACGGTTGAGTTCTCCAGACTGAGGATCTTCAGGTGCGGGAGCCCTGTGAACAGCTTGAGTTGTTCATCCCCGATACTGGCATCTCGACAGTCTGCGGCAATGACCTGACCGGCATCGTTCTTCGTCAACAGAACACGAGCCGCTTCCAGGACCTTGACCGACTCCTCATTCTGAGGAGGCCCGGCAGGTTCTGTTGCCGGAGTTGGTGCCGGTTCTGGCGATTTGGTCATCGCTGGTGCGGATTCCGCATCGGCAGGTTTCCCGGAATCCACTTTTTCTTCGGTGACGGATTTCTCTTCAACGACCGGTTCGGTGGGAACAGGTTCCGGTTTTTCCGGTCTCGGTGGACAGCCAGCCAATAGCCCGGTCATTAAAATCGGAACAATCAATTTCCAGGGTCGAACGGAAGTCAACATAGATCGGATTCACTCAACATCAGGTTTCGAAACAATTCTGAACTCGACGGCCCTGAACTCCGCAGGAACGGGCAAATAAGGGGGATTCCCGAAGAGTTCAGATCAAACACAAGGAGCAACAGGACAAAATGACCATCCGCATTTCCTTGCGGAATACCCATTCTTAGACATTTGCCCCCTGTTTTCCAGTAAGAAACGATTTCAGGGGGCATAGCAGGCTTTCACCGTCACTTCCGATGTCGCCGTGGGACGCAGAAAAATTGTGTACCGTACGTTTCCATACGGCCACCAGTGCAGCGGGATGGTTCCCTGAACTCCGGAAGACTGTGCCACCAGATTTTGTGGAGTTCCCCCAGCCCGGACCAGAGCCGAGGTCGCTTCCATTTCTCTGATTGCGTCGGCACCGTCCGTCAGATTGAATCGGGTGACAAACACATCGACCGGACCATTCGATGACGTGTACTCCAGATGGTGCGGGCGAATGGACAACGGGGCTCGTCCGGTGATTCGCGACATCGAAGTGACCAGCCCCCGCGAGACATCTCCCGCTTCAATCAGGTAACTCAGATTGCGTGGAGGAAGAGGATTGAGCCGCGGCGCCCAGAACAGGCACGCCAGAATAAATGCTCCCAGGAGAAGGAGACGGATTCCAGTCTGTCGCAACGGTGCTGCCATTCAGGATTCCAGTCCGTCTCATGAGCAGAAAGTGCCGTGAAAAAACAAGTTGAGGGAAACGAGCAAGAAACATTCGAACCCAAAGGGGAGTCATCCTCGTTCCCAAGCTCCAGCTTGGGAACGCACTCGCCCAGAAGCTCTGCTTCGTCACTCGCACGAAAAACAACCTCACTCACAGCTGCCGCTCCCTCGTCAGGAGAAGAAAACAAGAGCAGGTTGCCAATAGCCAAGCAGAGCTTGGAGTTGAGTGAGTTCCCAAGCCAGAGCTTGGGAACAAGGGAAAAAGTCAAACCGACAAATTCCACTACTCCGCAGCAACGGCCTTCTTACGGGCGAGTTGATGAGCGACTGACATCAAACCGGCAACGTCGAGCCCCACTTCGGCCAGTTGTTCCTGTCGTTCACCATGCTGAATATAGCGATCCGGCAACCCGAGACGACGAATGTGATGAGTTGGAAGACCAGCGTCATTGGCTGCTTCCAGCACAGCACTGCCAAAGCCGCCGTTGAGGGTGCTTTCTTCAACGGTGATGACGAATCCGGTTTCAATCGCTTTGAAGAGTACGTCTGTATCCAGTGGTCGCAGGAATCGGGCGTTCACAACGCCGATATCGAGCCCATCCTTGGCGAGCCGATCGGCCGCTGCAACACACGTTGAGAAGAGAGTACCAAAGGCGATGAACGTTCCGTCTTCCCCCCAGCGATAGACTTCCGC
>DATMFC010000175.1:0-5683 GCA_035556335.1 Planctomicrobium sp.
CGTTAGCAGAACCCCGCATCCGCTACCACGATTTTCCCGTGTAAAATCAGGGATTTCAGCAGTTCCACAGCCGCCTTGTTCTCGTTGGTTTCTGTCGGAACCGGGATCTCCGCCTGAATGCGTCCGGTGGCATTCTCCAGAATCGAAACCACCTGACGGGCACGCTCTCAGTTGTCTCTGGTCCCTCTGAGCGTCTTGCCATCAATGGTTTGAGGATCGAGTCCCTCGGCTTGAACATCACCGAGGGGAACCACGTCTGCCTGGAGTTGATCCACCCATGTATTGAGTACGGTGGAGAGAAGTTGAGGATCGAGCTTGTTGAGAAACTTTCTGAAGGCGTCTTCTTTCGGGGGCCGTCTGCGAAACCCCAACAGATGCCGGAGGGAAACCTCCTGAGCATGAATCCACTGGCTCATCGCGGCGTACGAGCGATGGCCACTTAAAACAGCACAAACAACGGTGGCCAGCATGGCCACAAGCGGATGGCGAAGTCGCCGTCATTACGAGAGTGGCCGCCCGCGAGGATCGGGAATCTGCTCCAGAGCCTGAAGCAGCCCCACTGCGGGACTGGTCATGACGTCAATTCCTCCGTGTCAACAAGATCGTGATTCAATCCGTTTCACTCGCAGCCACTCCACTGCGAGACCAAATCTTACGCATCATCCCCCAAATTAAAAAGTCCGGTGCCGTGTTTGGCGACTACACCCAACTTGCATTTTCGTCCCTTTTTCACTTTTAAATCCCCCTTGATATCACGTACAATTGATCCACGATGGTTTTCTTGCCGATGTGAAATCAATGTGCTCTGCTTTCACTGCACACAAGACCACTCCACTTGACACCTACCTGCAAACGACACCGGTTCCCGCCAGCCCTGGGGGCTTGACCAGAACTCAACCGAGCAAACTTCCTGTTCTTCACGGTTCCCCGCCGACCGGATCACCGATGATGTCCACCTGGAGCGTCATCCTCCGGTTTCCAGAAGAATCATGAGGTTTGAGAAGGACAGGTCGATGAATCGCATCCCACTCTCCACGGCCATTGTGCTTGCGTTTCTTCTGATTCCGGCAGTCTCTTTTTCTGCGGATTCCCCATCGGACGACGAAGCATCGAAAGGGCGGGAACTGTTCGAAAAGCAGATTCTGCCGATTCTCGTCAAATCCTGTTATGACTGTCATGCCAAAGATGCTGATGACATCTCAGGCGGGTTGGAACTCGATTCTCCTGTCGGCATGCTTCGCGGGGGGGAATCTGGAGCAGTGATCATCCCTCACGATCCAGACAAAAGTCTGCTGATTCGCATGCTCCGTCAGGAAGCCAAAGTCTCCGCCATGCCTCCTGACGGCAAACTCACCCAGGAACAGATCGCGGCTTTCGCTGAATGGATTCGACTGGGAGCCCCGGATACTCGTGTCGCAACGGGATGGACCGCCCGTGAAGAGCGTTTCGAAGCCGCGAAGCAACACTGGTCTCTTCAGCCGCTTCAGTCTTTGGAGCCTCCGATTGTCAAACAGTCGGACTGGCCGCAGGGAACGATCGACCAGTTTATTCTGGCTCGACTGGAGCAGAACGGACTCTCTCCCGTGGCGGATGCGACGCCTCGCTCCCTGATTCGCCGTGTCTACTTTGATCTGATCGGGATTCCTCCCACGCCAGCTGAAGTTGAGCAGTTTCTCGCGGATCCGTCTCCTGCGGCGCTGGAGGCCGTTGTCGACCGGTTGCTGGCTTCTCAACAATTCGGAGAACGCTGGGGACGACACTGGCTCGATAACGTTCGCTATGCCGAGTCGAGTGGCATGGAGTTCAATTTCACTTATCCCCATGCCTGGCCGTACCGCGACTATGTGATCGATGCGGTGAATCAGGATAAACCCTATGACCTCTTCCTGAAGGAGCAGATTGCCGGCGATCTACTTCCCCGTAGCGAAAGCGATTCCCCGGAAACAATTGAAGCCCGGCTCATTGCTCCAAGTATGCTGGCCATCGGCGTCAAACGACACACGGGGGGAGCAGCCTTTCCGTTGGATATGGTGGATGACCAACTCGACACCATCTTTCGTTCAATGCAAGGACTGACCGTCAACTGTGCCCGCTGTCATGACCACAAGTTCGACCCCATTCCGACGAGAGATTATTACGCACTGGCGGGGATCCTTCTGAGTACGGAACCGCTCTACGGGACCATCACACAGAAATACAGCAATGTTCCTACCGAATTGCTGCCGATCGGTCCCGATGCCGCCGCCATGCACGCCAAAGCAGAAGAACACAAGAAAAGCGTCGATGAGACTGACAAGAAACTGACCGCCAAACGGGAAGAACTGAAGAAAGCAACGGAAACCGAGAAAGCGGCCACCGCAAAGAAAGCAGAAGCGGACAAGCTGGTCCAGATGCAGACAGCAGAACTGGTCGATGGCCCCAAACCGGAATCAACAACCGCACTGGACGAGGCCGACACTGCACTGAAGACCGCCACGGAACAGGTCGCAAAGCTCAAGAGTGAAGTGGCCAATCTGGAAACAAACGTCGCAGAACTCAAGAAAGCGGCACCACCGCGACCACAATACGCCATGAGCGCTCGTGACCGGGCGAAACCAGACGATACAACCATTGCCATCCGAGGCAATCCCGGTCAGCGCGGAGAACGGGTTCCGCGCGGCTTCCTCAGTGCTATTTCCATTTCGCAGACCAGGGAGATCGATAAAACCCGTAGCGGTCGGCTGGAACTTGCAGAATGGATCACCAGCCGGGAAAACCCGCTGACGGCACGGGTTCAGGTGAACCGCATCTGGCATCATCTGTTTGGACGAGGACTGGTTGCGACGACTGATAATTTTGGCGTTCTCGGTAAAGAACCGACTCACCCCGAGTTATTGGACTATCTGGCACTTCAATTCATGGAGCAGGGCTGGTCGGTCAAGAAATCGATCCGATCTATCATGCTTAGTCGGACCTATCGACTGAGCAGCGCACGCCACGAAGCAGGCATGACGATCGACCCGAATAATCTTTACTTGTGGCGGGCGGCTCCCCGTCGTCTGGAAGCGGAATCGATTCGCGATGCTATTCTCGCAGTCAGCGGACAGTTGGATTCCAGTCGTCCGCGAGGTTCCACCGTCACCGCACTGGGAGATCAACTGGTCCGGGAAATTCCTCTGGAAAAGATTCTTCCCCCCAGCAATCACCGTAGTGTTTATCTTCCGGTGGTTCGTGAGTATGTGCCGGAAATTTTCGATCTGTTCGACTTCCCGTCTCCCGCACTGGTTTCGGGAGGGCGCGGGGTCACGAACGTTCCCGCGCAGGCCCTGTATCTCCGGAATTCCGATTTTGTAACGGATCAGGCACGTCATGCCGCCCGCCGATTGCTCGCTTCAATGGAAGCAACAACGGACGAACAACGGGCTGATCTGGCCGCCCAGTGGGCATTTGCCCGGCATTTAACGAATGAACAAAAAGCAGGCGCCGTTCAGCTCGTGGAAAAGATCAGACAATCCAATTCCGGTGATGAGAACGTGAATGTCACCGCCTGGGCCGCATGGTTCCGAACCCTGTTCGCTACGGCAGAATTCCGGTATCTGGTCGATATCCCGTCAAATGATTGAGAATATCGCGAACAGCCCGGTGGGTTGAGACAGACTGAAGTCAGAAATTCAGGAGATTTGAGTCATGAGCAGCAGCTTCTCCCAGCAGAATATGTCCCGTCGTGACTGGCTCAAAGTCGGCTCCTACGGTTTAGGTTCGCTCCTGTTAACTGGCCTCATGCCGCGCATGGGACAGGCCGACATGATGATTCCCCGACAGCCGCACTTCATCCCGAAGGCCAAGCGGGTCATCTTTCTATTCATTAACGGTGGACCATCGCAGTTCGAATCCTTCTCCTACAAACCGGAACTGAAAAAGCGGGATGGCCAGGACAGCCCCAAGAAAGGGAAACTACTCGCTCCGCAATTGAACTTCGCCCAGTACGGGGAAAGTGGAATGTGGGTCTCCACGGCATTCCCCCATCTTGCCCAACAGACTGACCGGATCTGCATGTTGCACGGTTTGCAGACGGGGAGCAACGGGCATGAAACCGCAATCCCCCTGCTGCATACGGGGGATTTCCAGTTCGTTCGTCCTTCGCTGGGCTCCTGGATTGCGTATGGACTGGGAACAGAGAATCAGGACCTGCCAGGACATTTCACCATCAAACCAACACGAACGTTTGGTGGTCCTTCAAATTATGGCAGTGCCTTTCTCCCGAGCACGTTTCAGGCCACCCGATTGGGCTGGGAGCATCAGGACATCAAAAAGGCATCCATCTACAATCTGAGTTCCAGTCTGGGGCTCGGCTCCGAGTTTGACCACGAGACACTGCAACTCACTCAGTCGATGAACCAGCAACTGCTCGATCAATCTGAAGAAGTGCAGGGAGTGATTGACTCGCTGGAACTCAGTGAACGGATGCAGCAGGCGGTCCCCTCCGTTCTGGACCTCTCTCGTGAGTCCAAAGAAACACTGGAAATGTACGGTATCGACCAGAAGCCGACAGACGACTTTGCTCGGCAATGCCTCCTGGCCCGCCGTCTGGTTGAATCAGGTGTCCGCTTTGTGGAAGTCATGTCGAGCGGGTGGGATCATCACAGCAATCTCGACAAGTTCTCCGCCAAGGCCACAACAATCGACAAACCGGTCGCTGCACTCCTGTGCGATCTGGAACAGCGGGGTCTGCTCGATGATACACTCGTCATCTGGACCGGTGAGTTCGGCCGTCTTCCGGAAACGCAGATTCTCTCAGGCAAAGAATCACTCGGACGCGATCACAACTCGCAGGGCTTTACCGGCTTCATGGCGGGGGGAGGCGTGAAGAAAGGGCTGATCTACGGCCAGACGGATGAACTGGGACACAAAGCGGTGGAAGGAGCCATTCCATTGCATGACTTCCATGCCACGATTCTCCACCTGCTGGGACTGGACCACACGAAGCTGACCTATCGCTACGGTGGTCGTGATTTCCGCCTGACCAATGTCTCCGGCAATGTGGTGAGTGATATCATCGCATAGAGCAAATTCTATGCAGGTTGCTGAAGAAGTCGAATTGCGATTCCAGCCCCTGGCGAGAAACTCCTCTTTCCCGTGAAAGAGGAGTGCTTTGGATGCGTGGACAGGGGGATGATTGACGCAACTTCCACTGCGTGGTGATTACGATATGCCCATGGGGCAACGATCACCTGTTCTTCCGGCTTGCGGACAGGGCCACCGGGAGCGTCACTTGGGTGATGCTCCCGGTGGCCGGTTTCATCTGAGCGATGAACCTGACGCGAACGGAATTCCCGACAAACCGACTCAAATACGATTGCAGCGTCGAATGACGCCGACACGTTTATGCTGCTGACTGCACCTGCTGGCGATGTTCCCGTCGAAATCATTAAGTGATTCCGCAACACTGCCGATCTCTTTGATTGAAGCATTCTCCGGGCAGCCGCTTCTTTGCCATCTGGAAAACTCCCTCCCGCATGGACGTGGGAGGTGTCGGTTCAAGGATCAGGAGACCATGTCGGGAATCAGTCTGAACACCAATGTCGGAGCGAGGCGATGCCGATCAGTCACGAAAGAGCCATTACGCGGGTGAAGGCCCGGCGAAGTTCAAGCATGGAAACCTCTGCTTTCGTGATGGGAGGGTTGGACAATTAGGGACGATGAA
>DATMFC010000176.1:0-12068 GCA_035556335.1 Planctomicrobium sp.
AATGGACGCTGACGATCCAGTGACATGGCAGACAAGCTCCGTGATGATTCCTTGTCGAGCGGACTGGAATCAACACGTTGTGGTTCCGACACATTGGAAAGATTCTGTGCAATCGCAAACTGCACCCCCCCTGTTTGCAGATCGATCTTGCCGTCTGTAATCGAGAACGATGAGGATGTGAACTGTTGATCAGAACCATTGGGTGACGTCCAGTTTTTCTCGTCAACGAGACCAGACTCCGACGCCGTTCCAATCAGCAATCCCTGTTTCATCGTGGCTCGACCGGAGCCTGGCACCGCAGGACGAATTTCTGGTAATGACGGAGTCGAATTCCCCCAACTGGCTGCTGGGTTCAATTCAAGCCCGCTCCCATTACGGGGGAAGATGGAACTGGGTCCAATGCGGGAGGCCTGAAGTGACTTCGGTGCAGTCCCCAAATCTCCACTGGACTGGGAAATCGGCGTCCAGGTGGCAAACGCCTCCCCAAATTCCTGTTCAATCGGGAAATTCGTGTCCGTCGTGATCGGCATATGTTTCAACTCCGGAACCGCCGCCAGTCTGGCTGGTGAAGTGGTTTCTGCAGTGATTTCAGTCGCCCAGTCCGATGCATTGAGCCCCTGCGATGGAGATGACGAGGGATCGATTGACTGATTCGCCAGAGCCGATTCTCCAGACGCCCCCCCATTTCCCCAGATTCTGGTCGCCACCTGCTGAACGAAGAGACTTGGGTGCTCGTCCTGCCCGTTGAATCGAAGCTGATGATCCTTTGCAATTTTCTCTGCCAGCAATGCACTGCGATATGCGGAGTGCAATTCGCCACGATTCAGACAGGAATGCGCGTCGGACATCAGAGCATTGACCCTCAGTCGCTGCTGCCGCTGAGCCGTACTTTCGGAGAGTCCAGACGTCGGGCGCTGAGCCACTGCCGTCAAGGTCGCCCCGTTCGAGTTCGAAACCCCGGAAACACCAGTCAATTGAACGCCATTTCGGTTTGGTGAAAGGGACGAACGTCCTCCGTCGGAAACCCATTCCGGTTCAGATCGTCCCATTCCAGACACTGCTGCCGTAATCTCGGCGTCGGCAACTGCCGGAAACGGTTTGGACAACTTATCTGACGCAGAAGCTGATGTCGGAACCGCTCCTTTTTCCTCAGTTGGTTTACTCTGAATAGAACCGGCCACGCCATTCGCCCAGGCGGGCATTTCCGAACGAGCGACCTGTTTATCCGTTCCCTGAGACTCGAACCAGGTCTTAGGCTCTAAAGATTTCCGGGCTTCCTCTGCCACTGCATCCGAAGCGACCGGCTTCTGCGCCACGGCGGTACTTGCCGGCTTGGCGGGTGTGGTATTGGCCGGACCTGTCCCCGGTGTTTTCGCATATTTTTTCTGAGACGGATTCAGCGTCGCTGTCGCCGCATCCCGTCGAGCAGTCGCCTCGGCTTTGGATGGGGCCGCTGCCGTATCCTCACCACGTTTCCAGAATTTCCACCTGGCAAACCGGGAGGGTGCCTCTTTCGGCGGTGCTCCCTTTTCGGCCACCGGCTTTTCGGCCACCTTCTTCTCGGCGCTCACCTGAAGAATGGTGTTTCCCTCGCTCTCAGGGATCTCCCCTCCGGCGAGTTGGATACGACCGTGACGAGACACCGATTCCTCATGGAAATCGGTCTCGGCAGTCTCCTCACCGATGTCGGCAACTTCCGCCTGGCGCGCGGCTGCCTGATTGGCTTCCGCAACGAAATCCGGTCGAAACGGACTGTTTAAACAGCCTGACAATTGAATGCTGGATGCCCAGCTCACAGCAACCGCGACTTTGACTGCACGGTGCCGCATCGCGGTCCTAAGTGGGCGCATCACGAAATCCCCCCTGAGTGATGACATGGCCTCTCTCGTCGATTGTATCGACATGATTCAATCTGCCACATGAGAGGAACAACAGGAAATTGCCGGTTTTGAGGAGGATTCCGTGAGAACGGTCCTCCTCCGTGTCAAGACGAAAATTTTGCCGACCGAAAGCGCCGCCCCCGCGTAAGTAGCCTAGCTTTCTGATGGGAAAACCCCATTTGCCCTCAGATCCACAGCAATGACTACAACAACGGTTCCCAGAGAACCATTCAGTTTGAACACGATGCTGATCGCCGCCAGATGTGTCGATATCGACCTCGGCCACGGGCGCAGGTACGTCGTTTTGCATCTCTCCAGTTCGGAGGATCTCGAACCGTTTGTTGAATACTGGACCAGATTGAGTGAGCAGGGCACAGATCCGAATGTCTACTACGCTCCCTGGTTCTTTCTCCCAGCCGCAAAAAATCTTTCAAAGAAACCGGACTGGCAGATCCTGCTCGTCTGGAGAATCGAACGGACTCTGGGAAATGTCCCGGTTCTCTGTGGATTCTTCCCGTTCGTTCAGCAATATCGCCGACAGACAGGCCGTGTCTGGTCTCTCTGGGCTCACGATTATTGTTTCCTCTCTAATCCGTTGATTGAAGACGGACGCGAAGCAGATGTCTGGGAATCGGTGCTGAAATACGCCCGTCAGGCAGAACCGCGAGTCAGCGCGATCGACTGTCCGCTGCTTTCCGGGGAAGGGCTCATTCATCAGGGGCTTCTGAAAACAGTTCGAAACAACCTGTCAACGACCTATCAGGCGGATCACTATCTTCGGGCGACGACACCGTATCTGTCGGATACCGAAGAATTGCTGAAACAGTCGGTCGCCGGACACCATTTGCGGGAATTCAAACGTCTGCGGCGCAAGCTCGAAGGAGAAGGGCAGCTCGAGTATCGCTCTTTAACCACAACCAAAGGGGTCGACCTCTGGATCGACTGGTTTCTGGAACTGGAGGCAGCTGGATGGAAAGCCCAGGCAGGCACCGCCATTCGACAGAAAGAAGCAGACTCCCGTTTCTTTCAGGAAATGGTTAGAGCAGGACTGGAACAGGAGCGGCTGGTTATGGAAGGTCTCTTCCTGAACGGCAAGCCGATTGCGATGAAAGTAAATCTGCTCGCTCCTCCGGCAGCATTCGCTTTTAAAATCGCCTTTGATGAATCACTGGGAAAATTCTCCCCCGGAATTCAACTGGAACTCGACAGTCTTCAGCAGTTTGGAAATCACGAAACGATCAAGTGGGCCGATTCGTGTGCCGCCCCCGGACATCCCATGATCGACCGTATCTGGAGCGAGCGGCGCGTCATTCAACATCTGGTCATCGCGACCGGACGAGGCGCAAGCGACCTGATCTGGGGAATCCGACCATTCCTTCGGGCCTGTCGCCGCATGCAGAAACGCTGGATCAACCAATCAAAGGATTATTGGAAGCGATTTCGATCAAAGAATGCCTCACCTCCTCTGGAAGTGGAACTGACTCCAAAGCAGACACAAAAACAACCAATTTCACATCAGGAACCGACATAGAGTGGCTCCAGTCAATGCTCGAGCCGACTCGGCACACAATACAAGAAAAGTCCGTCATGTGTGCCACTGCTCTGTGAGCAGTGCCGAGTGTCAAAACGATGTTCATTGCGGAAAGACGTCGGACAAAAGAAAGCAGTTCTGACGTTTGCACTGCTCACAGAGCAGTGGCACAAGAATCAAACGTTTCTTTTCCGTGGTAAATCATCCGGGATAGAAGCCTGTCCGACCGCACCTTTGCCTTGAGACAAGAGAAAAGAACAATGCCCAGTACAAAAAACGCTCTGTTGATGCGTCCGGCGACCACGAATACGGAAGGTCCGGCAACCTCCCTGTTACAGATTCATCCGGTGGAATTCGAAGAGAACTTCAGTCGGCAACCATTTCTGATCGGTCATGACCTGTGCCGTCATCCGTTATTCCAGATTGATCGCCTGCTGCAACTCTCGCAGCGTTTGCCGGAATCGTGCATCGAATATAACGCCGGAAACATCCCGGTCAGTATTGATCACACCCTCACGCCGCGCAACGGATTGACGCCGGATGAAACCATCCGTCGAATTGCCGAATGCAAATCCTGGCTCGTTTTGAAATATGTGGAACGGGATCCGGAATACGCTCAGCTTCTCGAAGCCTGTCTGAAGGAAATTCGTCCTTATTCCGAACCGATCACACCGGGAATGACGCAACCTCAGGCGTTCATTTTCATCACGTCACCCGGTTCGGTGACGCCGTATCATATCGACCCGGAACACAACTTCCTGCTGCAGATTCAGGGAACCAAGGAAGTCAGCATGCTCAACGGAAACGATCGCACGATCGTCACCGATGTCGACCTGGAGAACTTCTACTCCGATCGAGGGCGAAACCTGAACATGAAGCCGGAGTTCGAGGAATCCGGCTGGAAATTCCAGTTACAACCCGGTCAGGGACTGCATTTCCCGGTTACCTTTCCCCACTGGGTCCGTAACGGGGAAGAGGTTTCCATTTCCTTCAGCATCACGTTCCGTACTCCAGATCTGGATCGACGACGGGCGCTCTATCAGGCCAACGCCGACATTCGAGCCAAAGGACAAACTCCACTTCCCATCGGCCAGAACCGGCTCCGTGACAATTTCATTTATTTCCAGAGACGCCTGCGTCGTAAACTGAATTCCCTGTTCGGCCGAGGAAAGAACGAACAGAAAAGCAAGTCGTCCGGGAATATGATGCGATCGTGAGATCAAGATGGGGAGTCTGAGCCTCGTTCCCAAGCCCCAGCTTGGGAACGCACTCGCCCAGAAGCTTTGTGTCAAAGTCAACCTCACTCACAAATCCCGTCTCCCTCATATCAAAAAACAAAACAGGTCGCAGGAGAGGCCAAGCAGAGCTTGGCGTCGAGTCTGTTCCCAAGCCAGAGCTTGAGAACAAGGGGAAATTGATTCGAAAGATTCGTTCAATTCGTGGTTCCTGAATCTTCCTCAAATGCGTCCAAATTCCGCGAATTCCGCCTGAACCACAAAAACTGCCATTTCGGCGACTTTACATTTCGTCCACGACCTGTAATTTTTGCAGTCACGAGCAGTTTGCTCGACCATGTGCCCGCGCAGCACGGTTCTCGAACAGGATAAAGCTGTTCTCCGCGTGGCGTGGACCCGCTCTGGTGTTTTTGTGGTCCTGTTGAGGCGAGATGTGGCGTGGCAGGAAATCAGTTTGATCCGAACAGCGTAGCGATCAGCGTCTTGATCGTGGACGACGACGAACCGCATGCTCAGGCGGTCGCGGCCAGCCTGGCAGCGCTGAGTTGTGAATGTGCTATCGCCAACTCCGGGCCGAAGGGGGTCGAACTGATCGAAAGTCAGAACTTCGACGTCGTCATCACCGACCTGAAAATGGAGGATGTTGATGGTCTGGCCATTCTCCGTAAAGCCAAAGATGAGCTCCCTGACGCCGAAGTGATTGTCCTGACGGCGCACAGTTCGATCCCGTCGGTCGTCACTGCCATGCAGGGGGGAGCGTATACGTATCTCACCAAACCGCTGGATATTCAGGAACTCAGAAGTGCGGTCGACAAGGCGTCGAGCCGTATTCGGCTGCTCCGTCGCAACGTGGCGCTCAGTCGCGGACTCGATGAAAAGTTCGGGTTTGAAGGAGTGATCGGAAACAGTCCGGCGATGCATCGAGTGATCGAGCAACTCAAAAACCTTGCCCCTACCGACACCACCGTTCTGATTCTCGGAGAAAGTGGAACCGGAAAAGAACTGGTCGCCCGTGCATTGCACCAGAACAGTCCCCGCAAGAACAAGCCGTTTGTCCCGTTGAACATCTCCGCGCTGCCGGAAAGCATTCTGGAAAGCGAGCTCTGGGGACACGAGCCGGGAGCCTTCACCGGGGCGGCAACGCGGCGTATCGGCAAGTTCGAATACGCCAACGGCGGAACCCTCTTTCTTGATGAAGTGGGTGAGATGCCGATGGACACCCAGATCAAGCTCTTGCGCGTTCTTGAAGACCGCAAGATCACACGACTGGGCTCCAATGACGAGAAAACCATCAATGTCCGTCTGGTCGCGGCAACCAATGCCGATCTGAAGGGGATGATGGAGTCGGGGGAATTCCGGAGCGATCTGTATTACCGATTGAGTGTCGTCACGATTTATCTCCCGCCGTTGCGAGATCGTCGGGAAGATATCCCGTTACTCATCGATCATTTTCTGAAAGAGTTCTGCAAGCGAAACGGACGCGACGTCGAAGGACTTTCCCGAGCCGCGCGTCAGGTTCTCATCTCTTTCGACTGGCCTGGAAACATTCGTCAATTACGCAATGTCATTGAAGGGATGCTGGCTCTCGACTCTGATGGGAAGCTCGATACCGATGATCTTCCCACCGAACTGGCAACACTGGCCGGACACTCCCCCGACGGATTCCCCGCCGCTGCCGGAACCGACATGTTGATAGGTCGTCCGCTGAGTGATGTGGAAAAATACTACATCGCCAGAGCCCTGGAACTGACGGGGGGGCGCCGCGAAGAAACCGCCAAAATGCTCGGAATGGGAGAACGAACACTCTACCGGAAAATCAAAGAGTTCGATCTGAAGTAGGGTGCGTCTGAACGCACCGTGACTCGACGCAATCACGGAGAAAACATGTCACTCCCACTCTCAACAGTCACTCAGTTCCTGAAGGAACTCGCCCCATTGGAACTGGCAGAAAGCTGGGACAACGTCGGGTTGATTCTGGGAGATTGCGAGTCTCCCGTTCAGTCGATCATGACCTGCCTGACGCTGACGCCGGATGTCGCAGAAGAAGCGATCCAGAAAAATGCGAACCTGATCGTCTCACACCATCCCATCCTGTTTCGACCAGTTCAAAAGCTGACCTCGCACACAGCCGAAGGACGGATGGTTCTGAAACTGATTCAATCCGGCATCGCGGTTTACAGTCCACACACCGCCTACGACAGTGCAAAGCAGGGGATCAATCAGCAACTTGCCGAAGGACTCGATTTACAGGAAATCCGGCCGTTACGTCCTTCCGCTTTGCCGGAATTCAGCACAGTCGGAGCCGGGCGCCGGGGACACCTTTCGACACCGGTTCCGCTGCATCAGTTCGTGGATCAGGTTCGAACGTTCCTGAAGATTGACACGTTGCCGGTTGTGGGTGAGCGAAATCGAATAATCTCATCGGTCGCCGTCGCCTGTGGTGCAGCAGGGGAGTTTTTGACAGATGCCCTCTCACATAAGTGCGATGCCTTTCTGACAGGGGAGACCCGATTTCATACCTGTCTGGATGCGAGAGAGAAAGAAATCGCTCTCCTTCTTCCCGGTCACTATGCCACAGAACGCCCCGGGATTGAACACCTGGCAACGCTTCTCAAACAACAGTTTCCACAACTCAATATCTGGAGCAGCAGCGTGGAACGAGATCCTCTTTCGTATGGCCAGCAGGCGACGCCAGAGGGAACTCCATGAGTGTGCATCTTCTCGCCATCGACTCATTGCCGGCCTGTTCACTGGGATGTTATGGAGAACACCGCATTCCCACTCCACACTTCGATAAACTCGCATCGCAGTCTGTGGTCTGTCATCTCTATCTGAAAAACGCGGATCTTCTGGCTTCACTTCCCCCTCTTTCGTCGACGCTGCAAACCTCACACTGGCAGGAACCACTCCTCGAAACAGCCACTCTTTTCGCGGCGGCTGAATACTGGTTGAATGAAGAAGAAATGGCATTGATCTTCTCCGACGAAGAAGAAGATGATGATGATGATGATGACAGGACTCCCGCCGGTTCCCGAGAACGACTCGCCGACCGCCTTCGCGCAGAACAGGTTCAACTGGTGGAAGCCTCGGCAATCGCCATCGCGCATGACACCGCACTGGGAGAATGGCTCTCCGGCATGCCGTTTCAAGAGGGAGACGTTCTTGTCATCGTGGGGACCACCGGTGATCTTCGACGACTTCCGGAACAACGCCCGGAATGGCAAGCCAGTCTTTCAGAACCGATGATTCATCTCCCCCTTCTCATTCAGGTGATCGGTCGGAATCATCACCATCGAGTGCATGAACTGGTGGAAACCGCAGATCTTGTGAGGCTGATTTCACAACTGACGGAACAGGGAAGTAAGGCCATTGATCAATGGAGTTGCGATCTCCAGACTCAGGAAATTTACTGGAAAACATCAACTCTGAGCGCGATCAGAACCTGGGACTGGCTGTTGATCAAATATCATGATGCCAACGACAATGAAGAGGAGAGGGACGGCCCGCAAGTTGTGCTGTTTCGCAAACCAGAGGATCACTGGGAAATGCTCGACGTTGCCACACAACACCCGGATCTGGTGGAATCGTTGTTAGAGCGACTTCGTGAATAACCCAACATCGAATCAGGAGAAACGATGGCAGTCATTGACGCTCACCAGCATTTCTGGCAACTGGATCTTCCATTCGACACCGCCTGGCTGCGCGAGCCGCAGCACAAGAAAATCTGTCGTGATTTTCTCCCGGACGACCTGAAGCCGCATCTCGACAATTGCGGCATCGAGAAAAGCATCTTCGTTCAGACGCAGCATGATCTGGCGGAAAATCGCTGGGCGCTGACACTCACCGAACATTATCCGTTTATTGCGGGTGTCGTCGGCTGGGTCGATTTATCCAGTCCAGCGTGTGAAGAACAACTGCTCGAATTCCGCGATCATCCCCGATTTGTGGGTGTCCGGCATATCACGCAAGGGGAACCCGACCCGGATTTCATCGTCCGCGCAGATGTTCTTCGTGGACTGAAAATACTTGAAAAACATCAGGTTCCGTTCGACCTGTTATTTTACGTCAAGCACCTGAAACATGCAGAAACCGTGGCCCGACAGGTTCCGAATCTCCCGCTGGTGATTGATCATCTGGCCAAGCCGGAGATCAAGAAGGGATCCATAGAAAACTGGCTTTCTCACCTGAAATCCGCCGCTGCGTGCGACAACGTTTACTGCAAACTCTCCGGAATGATCACCGAGGCCGACTGGGAACATTGGAAACCATCTCACCTGCAACCGTATGTTGATCAGGCTTTAGAATTGTTCGGTCCCGAACGCTGCATGTACGGATCCGACTGGCCGGTCTGCGAACTGGCCGGAACCTATGAACAGGCTCACGGAGCACTCAAGACTTGTTTGTCATCACTCTCGGAAGATGAACAGGCTCACATCTTCGGCAAGACTGCAGAACGGTTCTATGGACTTGAAATCCCGTAATCAACAGACAGGGACAGACACCGAACCGTTCTAACTTTTATGCAAACTGGCATTGCAAAGTATTCACATCGGTCAATGTGTTGTGCCACAAGTCTGCAGGCTATGATCAAATGCAATAGCTCGTTTAATCCTCTCAAGTCAGCGAAGTCTCTTGTTTGAGTGACGGCTGCTGCCTCCCGCCTCACTCCCTGAAGGAGTCCGCATGAAACGGTCAATTTTGCGCGACCTGCGCCGCGAGTTCCGTTCTGTTCTGGTCATCATGTGTGGAGCCCTGCTTGCTGGCATTCCGATTGCTGCCCACGCCAAAGAGCCTGCTCAGGGAGATGCGAAGCTGATCGCGCTGGGAAATGACGTTTCGCTGGAAATTGTGTACATCCCTTCTGGTACGTTCAGAATGGGAAGCACTGCCGAAGAGAAGCAGTGGGCCGTCGGACAGGATGGAGGCGCCCTGTTTTCTTCCGGCGGAGGAGCACGGGAAGCGTACGAAGGGGAATCTCGCCCGATGCAAGTGAAAGAAGGCTTCTGGATGGGGCGCACAGCAGTGACTGTCGGGCAGTTTCGTCAATTTGCTGATGAGACAGGCTTTGTCACAGATGCTGAGAAACCAGACGGCTCAACGATGTGCTTCGATCAGAACTGGAAGCCGAATCTGACTCATTCCGGAAAAGCTCCCCATCCCTGGGCAAAAATGACAGACAAGAGCTGGAGAGACTCCAATCACGGCGTTCCTGCACAGAAGGATTTCCCCGTCGTATGCGTCAGCTACAACGACATGCTGGCCTTCTGCCATTGGCTGACAGAAAAGGAAAAAGCCACAGGAAGATTACCCCAAGGGCTCGTTTACCGCTTACCAACCGAAGCCGAATGGGAATATGCCTGTCGCGGGGGAAGTCAGGAGAGCCACTACTTCTGGTGGGGAAGCAATCTGGAAGATGCAAAGGGACGGTGGAACATCTCCGGGCTCGATCTTCTTCCCAATAAGGATTACGCCTGGCCGGGTGCAAAACTCCCCTGGCTGGATGGATACGCCATGGTCTCTCCTGTTGATCATTATGGAGAACGGGGACGCAACGGGTTCGGTCTGGCCGATATGTGTGGAGGAATCTGGGAATTCGCACTGGATCACTTCGATCCCACCGGCGGTCATGAAGACATCCACTATGCAGATGCAGAGAAACGGACCGTCTTAAAACCGGTTTGCAAAGGAGGGAACTTCTACGACGTCCCCGGCAACGCCCGATGTGCCGTTCGCCTCGGCATCGGATCTGTGACCTACTCCGACTCCCGAGACGGATTCCGTATCTGTCTGGGAACTCCCCGGTAGAGCGATCAAACTCGAAATTCAAAAGGATCTAACACTTTAGCGGAATGAAGTCTTTTCAAATTGCCAAGAGAATTTTTACCGCAAAGACGCAAAGGACGCCAAGAAAGAGCGAACCACGAATGGGCCGAATCTGACGAATCTTTTGTCAGGAGTCGCACTCTGATTCATTCGTGTGATTCGTTCGATTCGTGGTTTCTTCCACAGGTAGTCAGGCCATTTTGACCAAACTGGCAGGTTGGAGGAGATGACTCACTCATGATCTCCAACCCCTTCGCGATCTTGGCGTCTTTGCGGTAAAAATCATCCCTCGACAGTAAATTGGCTTCCGACAACTTCAGACCGCTACACTGTTACCGAATTTTTCTTTTTCGAATTTCAAAATCTCCCCCCTCAGCTTCGCGCGACCCGAACGGCTTCGGCGACGTCTACGGTTCCTTCATAGATGGCTCGACCGGTGATGGCGCCGATCAGTCGGGGTTCGTCGCGGGAAATATCGCGAAGTTTGCGGATGTCATTGAGAGTCGTCACTCCTCCTGAAGCGATGACGTTCAGTCCAAGTGCGGCGAGATCACGGAAATCGGCGAGAGTGCGGTCGTCGATTCCTTTCATCATGCCGTCGTTGGCAATATTCGTGTAAATCACCGCCGCAAGTGGAAGACCGACATACTGCTGAGCCAGTTCCAGTGCCGAGGTCTCTGAAACATCGAGCCAGCCTTCAGTGGCAACCATTGAATCCCGGGCATCAAGTCCCAAGCAGATCTGATTCGGATACTTCTCGACGATGCCGCGAAACCATTCCGGTTGCTTGAGTGCCTGAGTTCCGATGATCACCCGTTGAACACCCACTTCTTCCAGCATCTGTCGAACGGTTTCTTCGTTCCGAATGCCCCCGCCAAGTTCCACTGGAACTTTCAGGGCGCTGACAATCTGCGTGATGACCTCGATATTGACCGGCTTGCCGGCTTTCGCGCCGTCGAGATCGACAAGATGGAGCCAGTCCCCGCCAGCTTCTTCCCAGCGAAGAGCCATCGCCACCGGGTCATCCCCGAAGACGGTTTCCTGATTGTAATCCCCTTGACGCAGCCGGACGCATTTCCCACCACGAAGATCAATTGCCGGAAGAATGTGCATTCGTAATCGCTTACCCCGAAAAACGTTCTCAAAATAACGGGAGGGCGGATCTCCTGCCGAGCCGCCATGAGATGTGAGTCTCATCGCACATGCGGCTCAGCGGGAGCCTCGCCCTCCCGGGAATCTTTAACAAACAATCATTACGCCTGTAACGTCGCCACGACTTTTTGAGCCGCGTCCGTCAGGTCGGTGGCGGTTGTGATCTTCTTGCCGGAGTTTTTCAGCATCTCACGAGCCAGTTCGACGTTCGTTCCTTCCAGCCGCACGACCAGCGGAACGGTGATTCCAATGTTGTCGTATGCCACCAGCAGGGCGTTGACGATGGTGTCGCACTTCATGATTCCGCCGAAGATGTTAACGAGAATCGCTTTCACATTCGGGTCGGCGAGAATGATCCGGAAGGCTTCGGTTACCTGTTCAACATTGGCTCCCCCCCCGACGTCGAGGAAGTTGGCCGGTTCACCCCCATGCAACTTGATGAGGTCC
>DATMFC010000177.1:0-6507 GCA_035556335.1 Planctomicrobium sp.
GCCTCCGTGAAATTGCCGGAAAGGGCAACCTCGCAAAAGCTGCGCAGCGTTGCCAGTTGCAGGTCTTTGTACCGAACGCTCTCTGTCATAGGCTGGCCACAATATTCATGATTTCATACGTGTGTCAACAAGTCTGTTCAGTCAGTACTTCCAAGTTTGATCTGAATAGGAGAGAAGTGGGTAGTGGGTGGTGGGTAGGAAATGGCATGAATTTCTAGCCTTTTTCTGAATCCTGATCCCTTGTTTCTATGTGAACGACTTTGGAAGTACTGTCAGTCCAAAAAACGTCGCAGGACATTCGCGGTGATTCGCGATATGTGGTCATCCACAAGGAGGGAACTGACATAAGTAATCGATCCGGATGAAAAGACTGCTCCGCCGCTGGCTGTCGGAAAGCTGACCATCTCCGCGCCGCCGTCGTCCGGATTGGTTCCCTTGGCGAGTAGTTTCGTGTTCTTGGGGGAACTCGCGGAGATCTTGTCCGTCTCGTGGCCAGAGGCTCCTCCGGGACAACGCTCGTGCTGGCTGCTGGTTCCGAACAGATCGCCGTTTTGCAACCCGGTTCCATCAAAGACCCAATGAGACTCATCAACAACTCGATACGGCGCCCCCGTCATGATTCCTGAAGGGGAAAAGACAACGCCTAAAAGATGGGCTTCGGATTCATGCCGTTTAGCGAATCGACTTTCCGCGCCTACTCCTTCCGGCCAAAGGCTGCGGAGCGCTCCGTTGTGAACCACCATTCGGTTGTCATCTTCGATTGTCACTTCGCAATTCAGGCCGTTTCCCCCCAGGTACATTAAGCGTCCCCCTTCTTCGAAGACCCAGGTCTTGACCCGATCGTACATACGGCGAGTCCAGTATTCCGGATGCGGACCGAGGATCAGCACGCGATAGGCGGAAAGATCAAGAACACCATGATGAAGTTGTGTTTCACTGTAGAGGTCATACTGGAATTCCTCTCGTTCCAGCCACCCGAATAACCGCCATTCCGCCGGAGCGATGTGACACGCTGAACGTCCCGCAATGGGATCCATCACATTGGTTGAGACATCGATATGATTCATCGGCTCAGGGCGATCGAACGAGAGTGGAGCATACTCCGGACAATTCCAGACCAGGGCATCCTGACTTGTGTATCGGCTCAACTCCAACCGGGAATTGACCGTCGGAGTGGATGGAAACGCATCGGCATGCAGATAGTTGCTCCGCCCGCCGAAGGAGTTGTAGGAATTCCAGTTGATGTCAGAGGCAAGCACCGCGATCCGGGTCTGCGGCCGGGCAGGAGCAACCACCCAGGGGAATGTAAATGATTTTCCGGAAGGAGTGGATGCGTGAAAATAATAAAGCCCTGAACGCTCAGGAGCGGAGACGGTCTGCTGATTGCTCTCACTCTGATATCCGATTTCGTTCCAGCGGACGCCGCTTTGCGTGTAATCTCCATCCGGAGTAATCTGCATGGTTGCCCGAGGACCATGTTCGTCATGCCAGCCCAATTCCAGAATCCGTTCCTTCTTCCAGCCGTAACGCCACAATTCCAGATGATACGGTTCGACGGAGTGGACCCGAAACTCGGACACGTCTCCGGACCGAACGCACTTCGGCCAGGCATACCCTAAAAGTCCGTCGGACAGCAGACGAAATTGATACGGTTTGTCAGGCTTGATGGTCATGCGAACCCGCTTCGCGCCGAATCCGGATTTGGCGAGTGTGACCAGATATTCTCCTGGAGGGAGTTCGCAGTGGATCGCACCGCTGGCACGTGAACGGGCTTCCCAGGAAACACCCCGTTCATTGACGAATTCCAGCAGAACATCGGAAAGCGCGACATACCGTTCGTCGCTCACGAAACCGACTAACATGGTGATCCCTTTGGTTGCAGATGCAGCCTGCTCTCAATGTCCGCAGGTCCGGATTCCAGTGACAGGAAGTGATAGCCCCCCTCTACCCAGACGGCGAACTGATCGTCATAATGCGGACTGCCGGGATGCCCCGAGACCGATGCCATTTCCACCGTCCATAAACCGCATGACGCATCGGCCAGATCGGCCACCATGCGATAGGCTGGCCCCAGGTAGGCTTTATGATCGGGAGCAGGAGAATTATTACAGATGGTCGTACTGTCACCTGGGGCGGGGTCTCCACTTCGGTCCAGAAGTTCACCAAGCTCTCCCCGACCGGACAGGAAATGCTTTTGCAGAATCGTGTGCAATTTTCCCCACGTCCACTCGGACATGTCTGGACCAAACCGGACAGTCAACTCATGGAGTGTCTTGTGAAACGCTGTCTGAACGACATCCGTTCTGTTGCGTCTGTTGAACCAGCCGAGGTCATCCTCCATCAGCAGACGGGTTGCCAGTCCGTTGGCGTTCGCTGCCAGGAATTCGACCGCGTTCTCCGGAATCCGTTCCGCCGTGACTTCGATACACCAATGTCGAAAGAACAGATTGAAAAGGGTCGCTGCTACGGAGTCGGCACGTACCTGACCGTCCCATGCTTTCAACACCTCCACCGCCGACCGGACCTGTGGATCGGCATCAGATGCCAGCAATTCAACAAGCCGGGGAACATCCGCCACTCCCCGCCCCGACCGGATGTCCAATTGAAACTGCTTGCAAGATTCTTCAGTCATGATCGGTTGAGCTTCAATCAGTTCACGGATACGGCGTGCACGATATCCACTCGACCAGGCGCCAGAGAGTGGAGAGGGATAGTCATCAGGGGCCAGGCGATTGTTCGCGGTCACGGCAAAGCCTTGCAAAGGATTGATCAGGTAAGGCAGATCTTCAAACGAAATCGAATCCTTCCACTGATGCAGCGGATCCCAACCCGACCGATAACCCCGTTCCGCGATGTGACGGATCGGAATTTCGCCGGTTGTCTGAAGCCCGATGTTTCCCTCGATATCCGCAAAAACAAAATTAAACGTCGGGGCGTCCCATGGACGTGTCGCTTCCCGAAACTCCTCACACGACTGAGCACGATTCATATTCAGTAATGCCGTCAACGAACCACATCGAGACTCTCCTTGCCAACGCAGGGAGACGGGCGCTGTATCTATTGACCCTGCTTGCTGCGCAGCGGATGGCAGGAGTTCATTAACAATCGGTCCGTTCCGGGAAGATCGGATTGTCTTGTGAATCGGTTCTTCATTTCGAATGTGGATCACTTCTACGCGCTGACGCGCCGTTTCCCATGCGCCGTCATAGAGAAAGGAATCCGGGTTCTCGGGATGAGTCTGCTCCTGATACAGATCCCGGAGCGAACAGATGTTGTTGGTAAAGCCCCATGCCACTCGTCGGTTGCGACCGATCAGGATTCCCGGCATTCCCGCCAATACCAGACCAGCGACATCGAAAGAGCCGCCCTGTAACACCACTTCCTGACAGATCGATACCGCTCCGAACTGAAGATGCGGATCGCTGGAGACCAATGGTTTTCCTGTTGCTGTCCGGTTGCCGGCAACAACCCAGTTATTACTCCCCAATTCTTCATCCTGATCATTGACAGTGGCTCCAACGCCTTCTGAAGGGACGTTGGTGGACGAATACGAACCGGGAGGAAGAATGCATTCAGCATCTTCTTCTCCCTGGAGAAATGCCCGATACAACGGGCCGTCACCCAAGAGTCGTTTTGCCAGTTCCGGGATCATAATGAGCGGAAGTCGGCCGGTCAGATACCAGCAGAATTCGGCCTGAATCGCCAGAGAGTCCTCCGGACTCCACGGTTCCGGTTGATAATCAAGCAAGTCGAATTCAATCGGCAGTCGGTCACGACTCTGTTCGATCCATGCGTTCACGCCTGCGGTGTAGGCTTCCAGCAATCGACGAGGTTCTTCCGGAAGCCCGGCCCATTGAGATTCAACGATCCCTGCCAAATTGATCGTTCGATACAACACATCAGACTCAACCGCATCCCGCCCGAGAATCTCCGCCAAGCGTCCTCGGGCTTTACGTCTCGCATAATCCAGTTGAAACAGCCGATCCTGTGCGGTGGCATAACCAAAGCCGAAGAACAGATCAGCATCGTTTTCTGCTCGAATGTGTGGAATCCCCCATGTGTCGCGATGAATGGTCACATCACTGAAGAGTCCGTTGACGTGATGTACGCCCTGCTCACAGGGAACGCGCCGGCGGCATTCCTTTTTCCACCACGTGTCGAACTCTGCACGCGATATTCCCGCTGTATCGGAGATGGACTGGATCGATTCTCCAGTTCCCAATCGAATCAGGATTTCTTTACTGGTCAAATGCATGTTCTGGTCAGTTCTTCACGGAAACGCCTGATGAGAATTTCTGTATGTGCCTCATTCAGGTGCATCGGGTTCACAGTCAACTTGCCTTCGTGCAAAAGGCCGTGTCCCACCTGAATGGACGGGATCCCACGACGAAGGCTTCGACAAATCTCCAGTGCGGATCGTCCGAGTTGCACCTCATCCAAAGTGATCTCCAGCGACGGCAAGACTCCTCCTTCTTTCGGAGCCAGCAAACGGCACTGCGCCGGTAGCCCATTGAGGGAAGCGGCCACCCGTTCGAGATGGTGGCACATCGCCACCAATTCCTGGTCATAGGCTCCGGAGAGGAACAACTCCAACGCGGTCAGTAATGCGACGATCTGTTCCTTGGAGACTTTGAGGGCGCGGCCAATCCCCTGACGAGGAATTCTCTTGAACCGTGATGGATCGATCAGATGTTCCGGCGGTTCCCAGAGTTCCTGATGGTCATCCATATCGAGCATTTGCAGAGCAGCGGAAGCGATCAGGTCGCGGCGGCCGCAAAGAATTCCGGTCGATTGCGGTCCTCGAATCCCTTTCCCACCACTGAAGGCGACCAGATCCGCCCCGGTCGTGAGGATGCTGCGTAGATTGGAGTGAGGGGGGACTTCACCCGCTGCATCCACAAGGACCGGCAAGCCCTGCGAGTGGGCCACGGCCACCACTTCGTTCAGAGATGGTTGCGAATTGTGTCCCAGGACGTAGAACACACCTGCCGTGCGAGGACCAAACTCCACTTCATATTCCCAGGACTCTGCCCGACGCACCCCTGATCCCGCGACAGGTTCATGAAAACCGACCTCTACAAACCGTACGCCCGCGGCGCGAACGGCATGGTCGTAAGGGTTTCTCTGTTCACGTGCGACAACGAATTCATTGGGAAAGCTTTCACTCAATGGCAGCCGCTCCATGCGACCGATGTCGTCCCCCGCAAGAATGGCTGCCGCGCCAAGCATGAGCGCCCCGGAAGCGCCGCAGGTGACGAGTCCCGCTTCAGCTCTCGTTGCCTCGGCAATCGCCAGTGAAGCGGCTCCCTGTAATTGATCGAGAGGGGCCGACTCCCGGGCGGCCTGACAAAACGCTTCGAGTACCGATTCCGGCATCGGAGCCCCACCCAGACGAGTGACGGGGCCGGAAACGTTAATAATGGGATGAACTCCCCATTTCTCAAAAATGCTCATCGATTCTCAACTCCACGATTCAATGTGGGACCGATTTGTTTGTGATTCAGGTGCTGCATAACTGGCACTTCTCCTCGGCATTGACGGAAGGCGGCGCATTTTTCGCCGTAATGGGGGAGGTTGAATCGACAAACAGCCAGCAGACCGCGGCGGTCCATAACAGGCAGAGATAAGCGAGAAAGGCAGGATCCCATTGCGCGCGTCCTGTAAAACCCGCCGCTTCACGCCAGTCGGCGGATGCCCCAAAGTAATACTGCGACGCCATGGCGCCGGGGATTCCCAACGAATTCATCAGTCCGAACAGCACTCCGATATGACGGCCGCTCAACTCACTGACACTCGACCACCAACTCGACTGCTGACAACTCATCGTCAGACAAGAAACAAAAACCAATCCCGCCGAGAGGTGTGACGAATCGACAAGAAAACTGAATAGCAGGAACAATCCCGCTAAGGCAAAACAGATGAAACAGAAATAACGCCGCCATCGCATTGGGGACTGACTCCGTTGAATGAAGCGATCGGCGATCAATCCCCCGGCTACCGTGCCGAACATGCCTCCTCCCAAAACCAACGATGTCAGCCAGCCCGCCTCGATCATCCCGACATCACGGGCTGCATGGAGATATTTGGGATACCAGGAGTAATACAGATAAAATGTGAACGCGGCACATGTCGTAATGGTCCCGAGCAGCCAGACATTGCGATTCCTCAGCACCGCGCGCCATGGAATCGGTTCGTGATGTGTGGTTGCATGGGAGTTCTCTTCGAGTAACCGTCGTTCACCATCATTGACGGCGCGATGCTTGGCGGGATCATCTCGAAACCACATGGCGAACACGATGGCCCAAATGATTCCCAGAGTTCCGAACAGGATGAATGGCAAACGCCAGCCTGCGTAGTGGATCATGTACCCCGCCAGAACGGGGGCCACGGTCCCTCCGATCATCGCCGAGGCCAGAACGAAGCCCTGCACCCGACCACGTTCTCCGGCAGGAAACCATCTCGCGATGATTCGGGCAGTATTTGGGAACGCTCCGGCTTCGCCAGCTC
>DATMFC010000178.1:0-3585 GCA_035556335.1 Planctomicrobium sp.
CCGCATGCCCCAGAGTTGTCAGCGCCGCTTCAAGGTCGGCAATTACGGCGGTGGGAGACTGGTAGCGTTGCTGCGGATTGACAGCCAGCAGCCGATCGACAACCGCAGTCACGACCGGTGGCAACGTGGCATCAATGCTGGAAACGGGGCGGATGTCCCGATAACGGCTGAACAGTTTCCGTTCCGCCCGGTTTTTTGTGCGTGGATAAGGAGGCTCGCCAGTCAGCAGTTCGTAAAGAATTGCTCCAAGAAAGAACAGGTCGCTCCGCGGATCATTTCGTGGGGCATTCGTATTCGATTCGAGAGTCGAATATTCCAATGCCTGAGCCAGATCATCGTTACCGCCGGGAGAGGATTCGGATGCCAGACCGAAGTCAATCAGCTTGGCCACTCCCTGACTGCTCATTAACACATTGGAGGTTCTCATGTCTCGATGAGTCGCCCCCAATGCCAGTGCCGCTTCGAGCGCGCGACTGATATGCAACGTGTATTGCAGAGCTTCCACCGGAGCCAGCTTCCCTCGGATTTTCAGGAAGTCCCGCAGGCTTCCTCCCTCCACAAACTCCATGATGATGTAGTGAGATTTTTTCGTTGACCCCACATCATAAATCGGGACAATGTTAGGATGTTTGAAGCGTTTGCCGAGTTCTCCTTCTCGAAGAAACATCTGCACAGATGTCGGGTCTTTCGACCAGCGATCGCGAAGAATTTTGATGCCGACCATTTGCCCGTTATCGAGCCGAGCCCCTCGATACAGTCGGGCAAAACTCCCCGACGCATTCTGGTACATCACTTTATAACCGCCGACAATCAGTTGATCGGCTTCACCGCGAGCGATCTTCGTCGCCTGCAAAGACGTGACGATATCCTGCTGTTCAAGCCTTCGTAACAGGTCGCTGGCACTTGCTCCGGCAGGGAGTTCGGAAAGCGTGCGCTGCATTTCTCTGGACGTCGCCAATTTCAAATCGGACAGACGAAGAATCAAGTCGTCGACGGTTCCCAACACTGACGGTTCCCAACACTGTCTGCTCACTCGAAGGGGCTCTTCCTGAGACTCCGCGTCAACAGAAGACACGATTCAAGTGACTGAAGTGACCTGTCCGCTCGCATTCAGGCAGCGCTCCCGATTGCATCGCAGACAGGTCACTTCAGCCACCGGCATGTGTTTATATTAGAATGCATCGCGGCGATTCGTCAAACCGCTCTCGCAAACACTTCAAAACCGAGGACATGCTCGACCAGACGCGAGCGTTTCCATTGCCCGGACCAGCATCTCCGCCCAGGAAGAAATTCCCCCTGCACGAAAAACGGAGGAATCAGTGCAGACATGAATAAAAGCAACAAAGAACGTTACGCAAGAATCTCATGAATCGGTTCGGCTCCCTCGACTCCCACCAGCTTCTGATCAAGTCCCTGATGGAAATAGGAAAGTCGATTCGGGTCAAACCCCATCTGATGCAGCACAGTGGCGTGAAGTTCTTTGACATGCAGCTTGTTTTCCACTGCCCTGGCTCCCAACTCGTCGGTGGTGCCATAGCTGACACCTCCTTTGATTCCCCCTCCCGCCATCCAGGAAGTGAACCCGTAAGAGTTATGATCACGCCCTGTTCCTTTGGCGTATTCAGCGGTCGGTTGACGACCGAATTCTCCACTCCAGACAACAATGGTCGAATCGAGCAGGCCACGGGCTTTCAAATCGGCCAGAAGACCGGCAATCGGCTTGTCCGTTTCTGCAGCATGGAGGTTGTGGTTCGTCTCCATGTCGTTATGAGCGTCCCAGTTGGCGTCGTTATGAGCACCCCCGGAATAGATCTGAATAAACCGAACTCCCCGTTCCACGAGACGTCGGGCCAATAGACATTGTCGACCGAACGTGGCGGAAACAGGGTTGTCGAGTCCGTACAGTTGCTGAGTCGCTTCGGTCTCCTGGGCCAGATCAACCGCCTCCGGAGCGTGAGCCTGCATGTTGAAAGCCAGTTCATAACTGGCAATTCGTGCTGCCAGATTGGAGTTATCCGACCGTGACACCAGATGGGAGTCATTCAATTCGCGTAACGTATCCAGCATCTGCCGCTGAGCCGAGACAGTGGTATCCTGAGGCGGCTTCAGGTCCAGAAACGGTTCCCCTTTGGGACGCATGACCGTGGCCTGATAAGAGGCCGGCATATACCCGGAACTCCAGTTTCTCGCCCCGGAAATGGGACCACCACTTGGATCCAGCATCACCACAAATCCCGGAAGATTCTGGTTCACCGTTCCCAGGCCATAATTCACCCATGATCCCAAACAAGGGTTCCCGCTCAGAAGTTTTCCCGAATTCATCATCAGCATCGCCGAGCCATGAATCGGACTGTCTGCGGTCATCGAGTGAATGAACGCGATGTCATCAACGCGTTGAGCCAGATGCGGAAACAGACTGCTGACTTGTTTGCCGCATTCCCCATACTGTTGGAACTGCCAGCGCGGCTCGATCAGACGCCCTTGATTGCGGTGTCCTCCCCGACCGAAGGTTTTCACTTCGATAGACTGATTGTCCCGACCGTACATTTCCGGCTTATAGTCAAATGTTTCAATATGACTGGGGCCGCCATACATGAAAAGGAAAATAACCGCTTTCGCCTTCCCTTCGAAATGAGGCTCTTTGGGAGCAAGTGGGTTCACGAAGGGGGTGATTCCGTCGGCGGCAACGCTCTGTCGGGCGAAAAAACCAGAATCTAGCATCCCGGCAAGTGCGGCTCCACCAAATCCGCACCCCGATTCCCAGAGAAACTCCCGTCGCGTTCGCCCACAAAAACTGGACGAAGAAGCATTGCTCGAGGGAATCATGCTCATGGGAATACCTTGTCGTTGAGGGAACAGGCATGAGTTAAGGCGGGAAATCAAACCTCTTCATTATACGAACGACTTCAACAAAAGGGACGCATGAAAATCGTATTCCTTTTAAGATCAGTTGTTTTCTTTCCCGTCACCTGGAACGATTTCTGGCATGAGCATGACACCATTCCGCTCTGTTTCCCCCCTCTCATGATCCCGATTTGGCAGCAGCAACAACACCGATGTGTGAGTTCTTGTGAATTATGTCAGAGTCTTCTTGCGAAAGGTGTTCGACCGAATGTGTTTGAGATAATAGACGTCCGTTTCGTGGGGATGGGGTTATGAGAAACCTGAAAACTCGGCGTTGATGAGACTTTGTGATGTGGCCTCACGACAGAGATTAACGCGAGGGACCCTGATGATGATGGGGGCAATGCCCCGTTATCGGGAGCGTGATGTTCTCCAACCGTTTCTGGGTATTTCACGGCTTCATCAAACGCACTCCCAATCGGATTGAGCCACGATGGGAATCCGCCGACCAGTTCGGTACGCTTCTCGCAGCAACTGTCTACACCGAGTTTGTCCATCTTGGCCTGCATGGCCGCACACCCGCAGTTTGATTTCGGCGTCAAGCCGAACTCTTTTGCGATCTGCTGAAACTGCGCCCCCGGACCGGTGGTGTCGTCAACAATCCGCTTGATCGTGGTCGTCTCACGTCGCGTCTTGCCTGTCGGCTTGCCAATGATTCGATTGCGAGAAAGTGTTTTTCAC
>DATMFC010000179.1:0-6640 GCA_035556335.1 Planctomicrobium sp.
ACGGCGTTCCTTCCTGCAGCAATATGGCACCGTGTTGTCGATCATGGCCGTGGCGGGAATCTGGACGGCCATCGTTGTCACCGACCGAACCTTGTGGGAACGACCGGAATCCCAACCGGATAAAACCATTACCCAGGCCGATCCCGATGCCACTGTCCCCCCAGTTCCCGGACAACAGCCCCCTGCCCCACAACCAGACAACGCCGCTGATCCGGTCGCGATGCCAGGGAATGGAGACAACTCCGGAGAACTCGCCGCCACGGCGACGCCTGCTCCTGCCACTCCCTCTCCCGTTGCTCCGGCGCCAGTCGATCCAACGGAACCAATCGCGCCTCCTGTCACTCCCGACGCACCATCACCAGATCCCTCAGTAGCATCAATGGCCTTGCCAGTGGGGGAGACACCGGCTCCGAATATGGCTGTCGTCCCTGTCGTTCCGGTGGTTCCTGAAACATTACCGGAACAGCGGATGAACTATCTGTCTGGTGATGAATTCATCATTCAACCCCATGCGGTTGATCCGGGCTGGTATGTCAGCACCCGGGAATTGCCTGTCGAAATTGGAGACACACTGGTCTCCCCTGTCCCGTTTCGCAATTCCTATCGAGTGGGAGAAACCCTCACGATAGGACTTCAGCCGGGAACCCGCGTTCAGAGACTGATGCGAAGAAACAACAGCGATGTTGCGTTACTTCTCGAACAGGGCCAGATCACGCTGACCCGGTTCAACGACTCCCAGAATCCGGTCACCGTTCGTCTGCGCGTGTTCGGGCAGGACTGGTTCATCAAACTTCTGGAACCGGGAACCCGGGTGGGTGTGGAGCTTGTCCCCACAGTTCCCAGCGGTCCCCCAACCGATCGACTCTCGGTCGTGATTGATGGAGGGATCGTGGTCGTTGAAGGAAAAGCCTCGGTCAGCACTGCCGGCGCAACCGTCGTCGAACTGGGACCGGCCGACGGATTCGTTCACTGGCCAGCAGGCGGATCGACTCTCGTTCTACGAATGGACTTCTCCCTCCCAGCCTGGGCAACGGTCGAAGGTCCATTCGTCACCGCAGCGACAAAGCAATTTGGCAAACTGTTCCAGAAGGAATTCAATCTTGAACAGACCGTTGAAGAAAGCCTGTCCCCCATTGCCAAAGACCGCCGCGCCGGATTATCGGAACTGGCCATCAAAACTTTAGCCTTGATCGGTGACTGGAAGGAACTGGTCCCGGCCTTGAAGAACGACCATCAGGAATCCCGACTCGCCGCCATCGCCGGACTGCGTCACTGGCTCGCATTAAACCCGGGCCGCGAACCGGAATTGCGCGAGGCTCTTTCCCAGAACTTTGCCGAGGACAAAGTCAATACGGTCGTACGATTGCTCTGGGGCTTCAACGAGGAAGACGCCCGATCTCCCACCGAATCAGCAATGCTCGTCGGCGGACTGAAAGATGACGACATCGCCATTCGCGAACTGGCGTTTCAGTACATCTCCAAACTGACCGCCCGTACGTTCGACTATCTCCCGATGGCCCCCCTCGTCGAACGCCGCGCTGCAATCAATCGCTGGGAAGAGTACGTCAAGAGAAACAATGGGGCGCTGATTTCGGATTGATTGAGGATCCCTCGTTCCCAAGCTCCGGCTTGGGAACGTACTCGCCCCGAAGCTTTGCTTCGTCATTCACGTCAAAGACAACCTCACTCACAAGTCCCGCATGCTCGCTTGGCAATGAAGAACAAGGACAATCCGTTGAGTGGCCAAGCAGAGCTTGGCGTCGAGTGTGTTCCCAAGCTGGAGCCTGGGGACAAAAGAAGTTCAGGAAGACTGCGAATTTCTCCTCTTTTGAATTTCGAATTTATCAACTCCCCCAACTTCCGCTGGAGTCCTGATGTCCAAGAAAGTCTTTATCAACCTGCCCGTCAAAGACCTGAACAAATCGATGGAGTTCTTTCGCTCCCTCGGGTACACGTTCAATCCCGATTTCACCGACGAAACGGCGGCTTGCATGGTGATCAGCGAAGAAATTTATTCCATGCTGATCACAGAAGCACGATTTCAGGAATTCATTCCCAATTCCATCTGCGACGCCACAAAAAGCACCGAGGTTCTGGTCGCGCTGACCTGCGACAGTCGGGAGGAAGTGGACGAGCTCGTCACAAAGGCCATTCATTCCGGAGCCACAACCTATTCCGATCCGAAGGACTACGGCTTCATGTACTACCGCAGCTTCCAGGACCTCGACGGCCACATCTGGGAACTGTGCCACATGGATGCCAGCGCCGCTCAGGGATAGATTTCTTTAGATCTGAGTTGAGCGATTTACTTCACCCAACCTTGTCACTGGTTAACGGAATCCAGACTTCAGTCCCCCCCATTCCGGTTTCCGGGTTGAACTCTTCGTTATAGCGTTCGAAACTCGGCGCTGCGGGATCGGCGTTTCCGGATTCCGGCCCCCATTGCTTCCAGATGGCATCAAACGTTTGGGGCAATAACGAATAATGTCCGTGGTGAGTGAACACCGCGTAACGGCGCGGAGGCAGATGGAGGGCTTCCATTCCTTCCGGAAGCTCCCCAATGGAAATAACCTGAACCCCAGCCAGATACTCCAATCCGTGCTGCGGATCGAAACTAGTGCAGACCCCGTACGTCACTCCCGGGACATAATGCGGAATACTCTCGATTCGCGGTACGAAGTCATACCAGAGTTGAGGGATTTCTGATTCCTTCCCCGAAGGATACTTTCGATTCAATCCAACAATAATCAGACCGGAGTTTTCTGCGAAACGTGTGGGGGCGATCGTTTCCATGGAGTCACTTTCGATTAGGGTTCGACGTTATTACAAGGATCGATGAATCGGCCTGGGTGCCATGCTCACATCGCGTCAGCAGGGTGAGCATGAAGACGCCCTTCGATCACGTTTGGCGTGTTCATGCTGCTGACGCGCCATGAGCACGGCACCCATTTTATCACTCGCAACAATGCCACCCTGTCCGTTCCCAACCAGCTTATTCCCAAAATCCAGCCTACTCAGTCATCTCACACAGGCTATCTGTGAACTTCTTCACACTCTCACACCAGATGGCCGAATTTCGCTTTTCAAAATATAGTTTCATACCAGATTTTGCATCCACACAATACAAGACATTATCTAAATCTAACTCTGAAGTGCTGTTCCCCAGACCATCAACGACATAAAACATGATCGTCACCCCCAATTCGGAGTTTGGCTTCTTGAGCGTCCAATAAACCATGTCGTCGTATTGTACAGAATACATTTCCTCCACATTTTTTAATCCCCATCCATGATCATTAAATTCCTTCAGTATATCCTCCATCCTCTCTTTCGACATTATTATAGTCTCTACCAAATTCTGATCAGATCTCGCCCCTGTCAACAATACTAAAACAAAAAGAACCAAAAACCAAACATTGAGATCCGTTTGGTTCCTGGTTCTTAAAATTTAGTGCTTATTGCTTACGCCAGTTCTGATCTCTTGCGGGCGATCAATGCAATCAGGGCTTTCTGTGGAACGGCGAATTTCTCCAAGCCTTCCTGCATGAGGACTTCTTCCATCTTCTGGAAGTCGACCTTGTCGTCGATGTCGTCGATCACCGCTTGTGACGGGAAGACGTCTACCTGCTTCGTATAGCTCTTGCCCAGTTTCTGGACGGCGTCGTTCGTATCAGGTGGATTGGTTTGAATGTCGGAACCAGCCAGAGCGGAGACATACTTGTCTTTCGAGTCTTCCGGTTTCTTCGTTCCGGTGCTAGCGAAGATGATTTCCTGTGCGAGTGGCAGATTCTTGCTTCCCCAGAAATCAACGTTCTGCTTCCAGAGACGTTTGACGTTGAGAATTCCGACCTCTCCCTGAGCGTCTGCCGAGAGTTCCGGAACCTTCTTCTCGGTGTACACGTCAATCCGGCTGACGAAGATGCTGTAAACCGATTTGAAGCCGTCGAGACTGGAGCGACGTTGTGCCCCTTTCCACACGGCTTCACGAGCTTCGTGATATTGCCGTTCACTGAAGATCAGCGTGACGTTCAGTGTGATGCCTGCTGCGGAAAGTTCTTCCAGAGCAGCCAGTCCCCCCGGAGTGGCGGGAACCTTGATCATCCGGTTCTTGTGACCGGCGGCCCATTTCTTGCCGAGTTCGATATATCGGGCCGCCCGTTCTTCAACCGATGCGGTCGACTCGATGTCTTCGATCAACGGGTCCAGTTCAAAACTGACGTAGCCGTCGTTTCCTTTGGTTTCTTCCCAGACCGGAAGAAAGACCTGTTGAGCAC
This sequence comes from Planctomicrobium sp., assembly GCA_035556335.1. Lineage (GTDB taxonomy): Bacteria > Planctomycetota > Planctomycetia > Planctomycetales > Planctomycetaceae > Planctomicrobium. The sequence goes on from DATMFC010000179.1 coordinate 4,275, forward strand.
TGCTGACGAGTTGATTGGTCACGTTCCAGGCAATGGCTTCGTCATCCAGCCCCTGCTTGAGTTGTTCAGCGATCAGGTCATCGAAGCGACCAGTCTTAATGAGATCGGAAACAATAATCGGGTTGGAGGTCGCCCCGGTGGCTCCGAAGGCCCGATTGGCTTTGACCAGTTCCGGATCAATCGAATCCAGCCACAGTTTGGTTCCGGTCGAAATCAACGATTCAAGCGCTGTCATTACTGTCTTTCCTGATAATCAATATAAAATGATCCGGATGAATGATCCCGCATATGCCCGCTACGGGAACCTTGTTTCACAATATCTCGTCAACATCGTTCATCAATCCTGATTCTGCAAGCGGGGACGGGAGTTCTCAAGAAACTTTGCCGCCATTTCCTGTTCCATGCGGGATCGGAATTGAGAATCCACAAACGACCAGTGGTCCGCTCCGGGAAAGAATTCCACTACGGCGTCACTTCCCAGTTTCTCCAGACTCTCCTTGAGTAACATGGCCGCTCCTTCCAGATAGAAGGTGTCTTCGGTCCCCATGAAGACGTTCAGTTTCCCCTGAAGTTGCGGACCGACAACCTCCCAGTGTTCTTCGATGAACTGTCGAAGATCATACTTTTTCCATGCTTCGGCTACTGCTGGGTCGATCACTCCGGTTTCGCGATTCCAAAGTGGAAGCGGCTGACCATTCGCACCGCGAGGACTGAAAACAGCGTCGAAACTGCAGAGTTGTCCGCCGTGTCCCAACACTTCTTCCATATGAGAAAAGGTGTCGTAGAAGATCACCGGTTCCCCATTCATACGCCCCAGTGGACGCCGGTTTCCCTCGGGATCGACATACATGTTCTCCCCCGGCCGATGAATGACAATGTTCTGAAAATTGCGGAAATCAACCGGATCGGGGGCCGTACTCCATGTTCCGGCAAAGTGCTGGGGATAATTCATCTGCAACCAGATCGTGCTCCATCCCCCTGAAGAATGTCCAGTCAGGAAACGACCGGGGGCTCCGGCGGTGCGATAGGCTTCGTCAAGAGCGGGCAGAAACTCCTGAACGAACGCATTTCCATACGAACCATTATTCGCTGAGTTCGCAAAGACATGATGCCCCAGCGGACACCGGGGATCGAGCATCACGCGGATGAATTCCACTCCCAGCGTGTTGGACTCTTTGGGAGCCTGATATGCCAGCTTGTAGAAGTGATCCCCTCCAAAACCGGGGACTTCCAGAATAACTGGATAACGCCGGTCTGGCTGGGAATCATAACTCGCCGGAACAGTGACTGCTCCTTGCAGATAAACATCCCGTCCATGGAAGTCGCTCAACAATTTCGAACGTACCCGTAACAACATTGACCATGCCTCCTCAGGAAAAACCTGTTTTGGAGTGAGTGACGAAATGGTCAACGTCACCTCGCCGGGAGAATCCAGCTTGATCACGTCACTCCGGCCGTTATCAGAACCGGTGCCGACATTGGGATCGATTGGATTGAATCTTGCAATCGCCTGAACCCGACGATTCGTCAACGTGTCATTGCTGATCTCAGCAGGAAACGTCTTCAGACCGGGAGTGGTGAGGGACAGTTGTAACGCGTCTCCAGACTTCCAGTCGGTGACGTCATAACTGATCATCGGTTGCGGGCGGAACCAGTTTGGGCCAAGGCGAGGTTCCGTTTCCGATTGATCCCCTTGCTCCGAGAAGAAGAGATAAACTCGACCGGTAAACGGTTCCGGGTGAATTCCCTCGGTCCGATTCAGAGTGAACGTCCATGCCGTTTCTGCCGCAAGAACTTCGGAAGAACCAATGAAAACACTGGGTGCCACGATCGAACAGCAGAAACCGAACAGGACTAACATTCGTAACATTGAGTGCATTCCAGATCAGATGCCATGAAAGACCAATGGCTTCAGGTTCACGAAAGTCTGAAAATCTCCTATGCTGAGAACCATAACAGGTGTTGGAAAAATCTTCGATCGAAATCCATTCAGACAGGTCGAAACCAATCATCCAGGAAATTGTCTCACGCAATCTCTGAAAAACAGAACATACGAAAATGAGTGACCGCTGGATTGCCGACCGAATGCACAAGATTGATGCTTCGGGTATTCGTAAAGTATTCGACCTAGCGGCCAACATGAAGGACCCGGTCAATCTCAGTATTGGCCAGCCCCACTTCGATACGCCGGAGCCGATCAAGGCCGCACTTCAGGAGGCGGTTCAAAGCGGCAAGAACGCATACAGCCAGTCGCAGGGAATCAAGCCGTTGCTGGAGTTGATTCAATCTGACGTCGACGCCCGATTCGGCCACAGCGACCGGAAAGCCTTCATCACCAGTGGAACCAGCGGCGGGTTACTGTTAAC
>DATMFC010000180.1:0-2689 GCA_035556335.1 Planctomicrobium sp.
AATCGCATCGCCGATCTGGCGGATGACGTCATCTATGTTCCGGAAACTGACGAGTGCCTGCAACCGCTGGTGACGTCCATTCCATTGCAGTTACTGGCCTACCACATCGCCGTGATGCGCGGTTGTAACGTCGACCGTCCCCGAAATCTCGCAAAGAGCGTGACGGTGGAATAGCGGATCGAAAATTCTAAATCAGAAATTCTAAGAACCAAACACCAAATGATGGGTGGCCCCGATTGCAAGCAATCGGGGCCACCCATCGTTTTGCTTCCGCTCAAACTGATCGATTGATTCTTTCTCCCGGCTTTCACTCCTGCGTTCAACTGGTAGAATTCAATCTGTATTGCAAACGTTCAGAGTTCTCTCTGGTAGAGAGAATTTTGAACAGTCTGAATTCCTTTGGTAGCGGTCGGGGCAAACCGGCCACACCGGATTGATTCTGTTGCCGGATTGATTTTGTTGATTGTTGCAGGAGCCTGTTGTGGCAAGTGAAGTGGAATTGCTGGACGCCTTGAAAACCGTCATCGACCCGGAGTTGATGGTCAATATTGTTGACCTGGGGCTGATTTATGACGTAGATCAGGAAGATGATGGCAAAGTCAAAGTGAACATGACCTTGACCAGTCCCAGTTGTCCGGCTGGCCCGCAGATCATTCAGCAGGCGAAAACCGCACTTGAACAGGTTCCCGGGGTCACGGCGACGGACATCAAACTGGTGATGTCTCCCCCCTGGTCAGCAGAACGAATGACCGAGGAAGCCCGCGACCAACTCGGTATTTTCTAGTGTTGCGTCAGCATTCAAAATTCGGGTGGAAGAATCGAAACGGGAGCGGCCAACGAGCCGCGGAACATGTGAGACAACCCGAAGTTTGAAGCCTGACAAGGCACTAGCCCGGATGATTCACTCTTGTAGGGTGGGGCGAGCCAACATTATGGCGCGGTGGGTCTTCAGCCGCAGAACAAACTTCGAAAGAAAACCGAACGCCGTAAGCACGATTGGCTGTTGGCGACGACCCACCATCACGTTGTGCGACTTTGACCCACCCTACAGGAATCGACCCACTTCCCACTAACAAAATGGTTCTCTCAATGAAAATGTTCAACATTGCGTGTCTGGCGATTTTGTGTACTGCGTCGGCGTGCGTCGCAGATGCACCGGATCAGGGGAGCCAGAAAGAACCCGTCATTCCGGTCACTCAGCAAGTGGCCTTTCAACCGGACTCAGGGTCCACAGCGGAGAAGTTGTCTGTGTATAAAGTGAAGTTTGAAACATCCAAAGGGGACTTCATCGTCGAAGTTCAACCAGACTGGGCTCCATTGGGAGCGGCTCAGTTCAAGAAAGCCGTTGAAGCCGGTGTTTATAACGACGCCCGGTTCTTCCGCGTGGTTGATGGCTTCATGGTTCAGTTCGGAATTCCCGGAGATCCGAAACTCGCCGCAGAATGGCGTGAAAAGAAGATCAAAGACGATCCGAAGAAGGAATCCAATCAGCGCGGGCATATCACTTTCGCCATGGCCGGACCAAACACCCGGACCAGTCAGGTCTTCATTAATTTCGGTGATAACTCCTTCCTCGACGGCCAGGGCTTCCCTCCGTTTGGAAAAGTCATCGAAGGGATGGACGTTGTGGACGCTCTGTATAAAGGTTACGGAGAAGGGGCTCCTCGCGGTCGTGGGCCAGATCAAGGCCGTATCCAGACCGAAGGGAATACCTATCTGATCAAGAGCTTCCCGGAACTCGATCATATTAAGAAGGCCACCGTGATTGAGTAATCACATGTGAATTGCTGATAAAAAGAGGGGTTAGGAAATAGGAGTTAGGAATTAGGAAATACACTTGACTGCTTTCCTAAATCCTAATTCCTAACTCCTAGCCCCTCTTCTTACTTTCTATAACAGATCACCCTTAAACACCGACCGCACCACACATGTCCTCCGCTACCTCCCATCCGGCTCGGGCTGCGTCATTCATCAAGAATCTGGATCGCGCTCACTGGCACGATCAGGCCTTGTGGTTTGTTCGATCGAAGCGGGATAAAGCGGCATCGACACTGCCGGAATGGGAAGAACTGCGAGAACGGGCCTCGCAAATCAAACAATACACCATGTCGCATCTGGCCGACCTGTTAGAACAGTTCGAACGGAATGCAACTAAAACGGGAGCCACCGTTCACTGGGCCAAAGATGCCGCGGAACATAATCGTATCGTCTTAAAATTATTAAAAGATCATCGCGTTAAGAAACTTGTGAAAAGCAAGTCGATGTTAACGGAAGAATGCCATCTGAATCCCCATCTTGAAGCCCACGGGATTGAGGTCATCGACACCGATTTAGGGGAATGGATCGTTCAATTACGAAAAGAGCCTCCCAGTCATATTGTGATGCCTGCCATTCACACGAAGCGAGAAGAGATTGGAGAACTGTTCCATGAAAAAATTGGAACAGAAAAAGGAGCCACAGATCCACAGTACCTCGCGGAAGCGGCCCGACAGGAACTGCGTCGTCAATTCCTCTCCGCCGATGCCGGGTTGACCGGAGTCAACTTTGCGATTGCTGAAACCGGTGGATTCGTGGTCTGCACGAACGAAGGGAATGCCGATCTCGGGGTATCGCTGCCTCGACTCCATATCGCCAGCATGGGGATCGAAAAGCTGATTCCTCGCGCCAAGGATTTGGGATTCTTTTTGAG
>DATMFC010000181.1:0-11551 GCA_035556335.1 Planctomicrobium sp.
TTCAGGATCCATCTTTGGTAATCGACCTGCATTCCGGAGTCAACACCTACAACGTGGAATTGAACTCATCGCGATAATTCAGATTGCGTCGGTTAGTAGATCAGGCATTGCCAGACGATCACGGTGATCAGCCCCCGAAAAAGGGAAATCGCGAGTAGTGCACAGTCGTTTGCGCACATGTGTCAGGCAATGCCTGACCTACATTTCTGGTGGCTCGCTATGAGCCAGCATCTTCCCCAGCGTCTGCCAGTGAACATCGTACTCTTTGCAGACTTCCCGTTTGCTGATCTGCCCCGTGAGAGCTTTGCGCCGAATCTTTGCCCATTGCTCCATGTTCGTGTTCACCCTTTCCCCCACTGCCAGCATTCAGAATTTCGGATCCAATGCCCCCAAGTCTGAACAACTGATAATAAGTGACCATCTGGGTGCTGCCCTCTTTCCTGATATTCCCCTCTCCGACAGACGCTGCGATTTTTGACTGATGTGACACCGACTGAAATTATGAATATCTCGCAAAGACCCTGCAAAGAATTCTTCGGATTTCGTGAGTTTACTGTGAAAGCCATTCGGAGCACCGAATTTTCTGTCAAATCTCACCGAAAGTGCGCCAAGTAAGTTCTAGGCTCCTGCAGGAGAAAACGGAACGGATCGTGACAAACAGACTCTCTGTCAATGTCGCGAATTTGTTCCAGTTTCGGAAATCCAAGTTGGAATTCGAAATGATTTCCCTGCGTTGATCTGATTTGAAGTTTTTCGCAATGGGGCAGGTTATGGTGGCTCAATGGAACCCTCCAGATCAGCCTCCCTGCGGATACAAGTTGTGGTGAAGTGTGTCGCATTCATCTTTTCATCGCTCCCGAACACGTCCAGAACGTCGTCTGGGGAATGAAGTTCCCGTGGCTGACGAAAACAGGCATGACGACGCGGATACTCAAAAGGAAGAAGAGTTTGCCCGGTTATTAACACCATCCTATCGAGCGATTTACGCCTATACCCGAACTTTGCTCCCGAATGTCGCCGATGCGGAAGACTGCGTGCAGGAAGTCAGCCTGCAACTGTGGAGAAAGTTCGATGAATTTGATCGGACCGGTAGCTTCTCGCGCTGGGCTCGGGGATTTATCCGCAAGGTCGTCAAGAACCATTACCGTAGATCCCGTCCTCATTATCTGGCACTGGATGAGGCCCTGATCGACCGGCTGATCAAGATTCAGGGAGCCGCGCAGGAACTCCTTGAGCTTCGTCGGGAATGGCTGCTCGAATGTCTGGAACGTCTTCCCGCTGCGGATCGAAAGCTGATCAATCTGTACTACGAACAGGAAGAATCGGTACCGGATACGGCGGCAACGACGAATCGGACTCCGGCTGCAATTTATCAATCATTACGTCGAATTCGCCTGGCGCTGTTTCACTGCGTGGACAGGCATTTACGAAGGGAGGAATAAATGGGGCACTTTCAATCCCTTGATCGATCTGAATTTCTGTCGGCAGTGGAAGACTGGCGTTCCGGCACCATGACCGAAGCGGAAGCCGTCCGTTTCAAGGAGATTCTTCGAAATGACGTCCACGCCTGCCAGATGTTCATCGAGTACGGGGACTTGTTGACGCATTTGGCGCTGGAAGTACCTCAGCAAACAGCTTCCGTCGATACGCTGGTTGCAGGCACCTTGAATGCCGATCGTCGCTCCTGGCGGCGTTCCGACTGGATGACGTTCGCCTCCGGGCTTTTGCTGGCCACGGTCGGTGCCATGTTGATGGCCGTCATTCTTTTAAGCCCTCCGAGATCGCGTCCGATTGCCACAGTGCGAGATGTCCATTCTCTCCATTCCCAGCAGGAATTAACCGGTCTTACGGTGAACGCGGCGATCCCCAAAGCATTCAGCGCCGGAACGATTCTCATGGAAAATGATGAACTGGTTCTCAGTGACAGCAACCTGTTCGTCACTGTCGAGTTCACCAGCGGCGCATCATTGCTGCTGCAGGGACCGGCCACGCTCATCTTCAAGACTGAAAATTCCGCTGAGTTGAAAACCGGCCGGGCCTTGGGTTCCGTTCCTGCTTCCGCCGTGGGATTCACCTTGCAGGTTCCCTCTGGGCTGGTCCGTGACCTGGGAACGGAATTCGCCGTGGATGCGAACGAAACACAAACACAGGTGTCTGTTCAGACCGGAGAAGTCGAGTGTGAACTGAAGTCACCTTTGACGGCCCCTTTGAAATCGCGCCTGGGAAATGGAGAAAGTGTTCGACTCGACGTCGTGACAAAGTCGATGCAGGTGCTTGAGACGCCCCCCGCTTCGCTCGACCAGATTGTGGGTTTCCATTCCGGGATCGTCGGAATCAAAGGCCCCGTCCGATTTTCTCCGGAACCTCCTCCCCGGCATTCCGATCGAAAATCCATTGTTGCCGATACCGTTCTGGTTTATCCGGAACGTAGAAACATCTCGGTGACCACGACGTCGGACAGGCTGGTGTTTGAAGCGGTTCCATCAACTGCAGCGGAAGATTCGCCGGTGGAACTGCAATTCGATTCTGTCTCCTCTCAAAACCCGCAACAGGGAGCATCCCCGGAAACGCTGCACGCGGATTGCTATCTCATTCGCCTGAAAACGGATGACAGGAAGACCTTGCATCTCACCGGATCGGTGGCGTTTCGACAAGAAATTATCGGTGTCATCACGTCGAGCGCACGTTTAACCGCTACGGATGCCCTGCTGAACTCGCGCGAATTTGCGGACGATTTTCTCAAGAAACCCATTGCAAGCCGTGGGTGCGAAGCGAACACGGACATCGTGGAGATCAGCCCAGATGGAAAAACATTGAAGTTTACTCTGCGCACGGGAGGGGGAGGGGCCGGAGATGAATTCCGGGTTCTGGTTCGAAACCCTTCAGCAAAAGAACTCGAAGGTTCGGATGCTCTCTAATGATCACAATTTATGATAAGGAAATCCCTATGAATTTTATTATGACACGAAAACGAAACCATGCATTTACGTTGATCGAATTACTTGTTGTGATTGCTATTATCGGAATTCTGGTAGCATTGTTGCTCCCAGCCGTCCAGCAGGCCCGTGAGGCAGCGCGGCGCAGCCAATGCAAAAATAACCTGAAGCAAATCGGACTGGCACTCCATAATTATCACGAAACTCACTCCACGCTTCCGCCAGGCTGGATCAGGGCGACCGGTTGGGGTTGGGGAACGTTCCTGCTCCCTTATCTGGATCAGTCTCCGCTTTATGCAAAACTCAATCCGAACGATGTCGTCAATACGGCAGATGAAGAGGAACTGGCGCTCCTCCGCACGGTCCTTTCCGTGTATCTCTGCCCGTCGGATACATTCCCGACTCCGGCGACGAATACCAAACGGCCGGTCACCTCTCCCGTCAATGAGGCCATCGGGCTAACGAACTATGTTGCCAATATCGGCAGCACGCCGACGTCATTCAGTTCCAACTGTAATATCGACGTGAATGGGGTGATGTGGTTTGACAGCATGCTGCGACTGACGGACATCACTTCCGGAACGAGCAATACCATCTTCATCGGGGAACGAGAAGCGGGCAAGTCGCACATCGGCGGGACCTGGCCCGCCCAGAATCCCAACTGCAACGCCTGGCTGAACTCTTCGGCCTATGGAAACACGCTAACCGAACCCGCCAATGAGCGCCGCATTAATGGGGCGAATGCAAATACCTTTTCCAGTCTCCATACAGGAGGAGCCCACTTCGTGATGGGAGACGGAGCGGTCCGGTTCATTAGCGAAAATATCAACGGAACAACCTGGCTGGATCTGCTCGACCGGGACTCCGGTCCGGTCGGAGAGTTTTAGATCGGTTCCATATTGAACATGCCTTTCAATTTCCCGAAAAGTAAAGGGACTCAGATGCGACGTCACAAAACCCGAAATCGTGGATTTACACTGATTGAACTGCTGGTGGTCATTGCGATCATTGCTATTCTGGTTTCGCTGTTACTTCCCGCGGTTCAGCAGGCACGGGAAGCCGCCAAACGGGCGCAATGCAAGAATAAAATTAAACAGATTACTCTCGCTTTGCATAACTATCACGATACGCATAATGTTCTGCCTCCCGGAGGAATCTCGCTGCTTCCATTGTCATCGGGGGCAAATTGGTGCACAGGCGGTCGAAATCATAACCTTGCATCTTGGACGGTGATGATTCTCCCGTTTTTAGATGATGCCCCTAGATATAATAATTTCACGATGGGATCGGCCGTTCGAAGTTATGCAACATCAGCGATCGGAGGAGTCACCAGCGATACCGAATGGAATCGTCCTAATAGCAAATTCCAGTGTCCTTCCGACCCGGCATCCCTGCCCGCCGTCAATAACATTAATTATCTCGGAGTCCAGGGAGGAGGGCCGACTCCGGAATGCAGCGCGATGTCGGACTTTTATCGGAACGGCGTACTCTATGCGAACTCCAATACGAATTTCAGCAAAATTACCGACGGCCTGACGAACGTGTTCATGATTGGCGAAACGAAATATGCTCTGGCCCCCAAGGGATCTCAGAATTCCAGCTCTTTCAGTTGGGCGTCGAGCATTCGCGTGGACACCAACTCTCAGGCAAGTCCGGTGATTCTGGCGGCCGCGAAAAACCAGATCAATTCGATCATCGGCACCGGAGGCTCCCGAAAAAATTGGGCAAGCAATCAGGATACTCGATATACCAGTGCGTCTCTGTTCGGGAGTTTTCATACCGGAGGTGCTCATTTCGGGATGGGAGACGGGTCGGTTCATTTCGTGAGCGAAAACATCAATCTGGATCTCTACCAGCAGCGAGCAGTACGGGATGACGGTTTGCCGATTGGAGGATTCTGACGATGACGGCTCTGACAGACCACCGCAGATCTTTCCATCCTTTCATCGGATTGGCTCTTGCGATTCTCTGTTGTCTGGGGTGCGGAACCACCACCAGCGGCCCTTCGCGCTACGAACGACAGGGAACCGTGACGATCTCGAATCAACCGCTGGGGTCCGGCATCATCACGTTTACCCCTGACGTCAGCAAAGGAAATTCCGGACCGGGGGCGACCGCACTTGTCGATCAAGGGAAGTACAAGACACCCGTAGGTTATGGAACAATTGACGGTCCACACATCGTGGAGATCACCGGCTACCGATCGGTCCCTCAGGATGACGGCTCTGCCAAAGATGCACTCCCTCCAATCCGGTGGCGCGTGGATGTCGACCTGCCTGCTGAAAGTGATCATCACGATTTTCAGATTCCACAGTGATACCAGGATGGGGCGATACCGGGAGGGACAAGAAGCAGAATGAAGAATCAGAGCAAATCCATGAATCAACAGAAACGTTTGACAAGACCTGAATGTTCTCATCGCCGATCTGTGAGTTCTTTCTTTCTGCGATTCGAAAGAACGTTTTGGCTCGAGGGAACATACCTGCTTCTTTTGCTGACAGCAGGCTGCGGTCCTGCCCCCCGCGTGATTCCTCCTCCATCGATCGATGTCCTTCTGGGACAGATCAAGGGACATGTTCTGGAAACACAACGGGTCTCCGGAGCCAATCCTGCATTGGCTTCCGGATTTCTCGATCGTCTGCGGGATCTGATTCAACAACTTCGTGTCGAGCGGGGCAACGACCTGACCCCGGAACAGGCAGACATTCTGACGGAGTTGGAAACCAAATCCTCCGAATTGCAGAAAAAGTGGACCGGAACCCCTTCTGCATCGGAGGTCAGCCGGAGTTTGAACGATCTGGTCACGGTCGCCAACAAACTTTCGCAACAACCTCAATATGACTGATTCAACAGGACTGAAACATTGAAGAATACGCACATACCATTCCTCTCCAGAATGCCCATGTCGGTTCTGTCGGGAATCGGGATACTGTTCTGCCTTTCATTATCGACACTTCGTGCGAATGATGTGGTCCTTCCGGGAACAACAGTGAATCCGGTGATCCAGACCGGCGTTCCCCATCCCACTCAGGATAAGCCGCAATCAAAACTCTGGTACGCCCATGGGCATTGGTGGGCCTGGCTTCCCGCCGTGGACGGCAGCACCATCTGGCAGCGCCGCGACGACGGCTGGAAAGCGGTCGAATCTCTCAATGATAGCCTGAAGGAACTCCCCAGACAGGCAGATGTGTGGTCGGAAGGGAATCAGGTTCGAGCGGTGCTCGCCGGGAGAAATCAATTGGCCGTGGCCGCATTGGAATATGACGCGGCTCAGGAAAGTTACAAGTTCCAGTCTGCTCCGGTCCACTGGAAATTCGCTCCGGTCGAGAAATCGACTCTGGCTACGGAAACTGCGACAATCTCACGGGATGGTCGTGGTCGGTTTTGGGTGGCCTGGGATCGTGATGCGAAGATCTGGGCGCGCGCCTCACTGGACGAAACCGGCACCACCTGGACGGAGCCCATCGAGATCAGTGAACAGGCAGCGGACACGGATGATCTCTGTACTTTGATTGCGATCCGGGGACAGATGGGACTTCTCTGGTCCGACCAGAAGAATGATACCGTCTGGTTCCGCGGACATCGGGACGAGGATTCCCCGGAAACATGGCAGCCCATTGAAATCGTCGACCAGGGAGGAAGGACGGTCGACGATCATCTCAATGCCAAGGTGGCGACGGACGGCACATTGTATGTCACCACGAAGAACTCCGTCGATCACATCGGCCAGCCGCAATTGGTATTGCGGATTCGGCGAACGGATGGAAGCTGGGAAAATGTGCCTTACGCAAACCGGGCTCCGCAGTTCGAACCGAGTCGGCCAATTCTCCTGCTGGGAGGCGTTCCGGAACGGATGTTCCTGCTGCATACGGTTTATTCGGCACGGTCAACCGGTCTGGCCAGTTTTATCGAGGTTCTCTCTAGTCCTCTCTCCCGGCTTGATGTTCACCGCGAGTTCAACAGACTTCTGGTGGCAGAGAGTCCGTTAAACAACGTCACCGGATGCAAACATCCGTTTCCAGAAGAAGCGCCTTGGATTGTCCTGGCTTCGGACCAGAAAGGGAACGTATACGAAGCCGTACTGCCGGACATCTCCAACGCTTTAAAATAAAACGTATCCACAAATCATACAGCAAATTATATCGCCACGCACTTCGCGAACCGATGGCCAAGCACTCCGCCTCCGAAAAGAAATTAAGACATGCTCTATATGATTTTACCTCGCCCCTTCTGTTCCTTCACCATTATGAGCACCTCACGACATTTCAGTTTATTGGGGGGCCTTCTGGGGGCGATTTTTCTGACCACTTCGATCGCGATGGCGGAAACTCCAGTCGTCCCGTCCGGTTTAAAGCTTCTGGCGCCGAACGCTCGTGATCAGGATGATATGTGCTTCTGGATTCATCCTACTCGCCCGGAGATGAGCACGATTATCACTTCTGATAAAGCGGCTGGTTGTCTGCATGTGTATGATCTGTCCGGTCAGGTTCTGCAACAGGTGGACGTTCCGAAACCGGGGAATATCGATCTTCGTAACGACTTTCCTTTTAGGAATGAGAAAATCACAATTGTCGCGTTAAATCAGCGGTCTGGCACCAGTCAGATTCGAATCTGGAAGGTCGATTCCCAGTCCCGGCGACTCGAAGCGATCGCAACAAACATTCCTACTGGACAGAATTATGGAGGGTGCCTTTATCGTAGCTTAAAGACCGGGCGATTCTACTTTCTTGTGACCAGCAAGAGCGAGGGAGCGAAATTGTTCGAAATCTTCGATAACCAGAATGGGGGCATTGATGGACGACTGATTCGTAGTTGGGATTTAGGATTCAGTGAAGGAGCCGTCGCAGACGACGAGAATGCAATGCTATATGTTTCTGAAGAAAGAAAGGGAATTTGGAAATTGTCGGCAGAATCAGATCAGGACGCCCCTCCGAAACTCATTGCTCCAGTAGGAAAAAACGGCACACGAGGAGATCTGGAAGGATTGGCAATTTACAAGACGAGTCCCCGACAGGGTTATCTTCTTGTTTCCGATCAAGGACGCAATCGATTCCAGGCGTTTCAGCGAGATGGCGACAATGCTTATCTCGGCGAATTCGAGGTCAAGGGGGTGCGTGTCACGGACGGGATTGAAACCGTGAATGCAATCGGACTCCCCGGTTTTGAAGAGGGACTCTTCGCCTGTCATACGGATCCGCTTCCGTGTGCGGTAATACTGGTCCCGTGGAAAGGGATTCGCGAAGCGTTGAAACTACCACAATAGAAAGATAGGGATGAAAAGTCTGTTGTTCCCCGGTGCTGCACTGTACCACTCTTGACTCATTTCCGACTGGCTGCGGAAAAGAGAGTTGCTGGAGGAGGTCCGTCCTCAACTTGCCGAACCGGTCCTGACTGTACGTCGTCATCACCGAACGGGAAACTTCGACTGGAACTGCTCGTCCAGAGTCTCTTCCACCTCACCTGAAAAGAAATAGTTCCCTCCCGTCTCGTGCTCACCATTATCATGCATGTCCTGGTAGTTCGAAGAGTAATCCATCAAGGCTAAACAAGTGAAGACCAGGCTCCCCAAAGCCTGGTCATTCACTTCTTTGCTGGAAAGCGAGAGCCACCAGTCGCTCTCGCTGAAGGTATATTCGTTGATCAGAGTGAAGGACTGACTATTTCGGACGGTCATATTTTAGGAACTCGGTCCCTCGGTGTAATAGATCCCTTCCGCCGACCAACTGAAGTAATCGTCTTCGCACCCGTTGGAATAGTCGCTTTGAACCTCGTAAATGGTCATCTTTGAGGCGAGTCGAAGAGTTCAATGACTCACCCGACGAAAACGAAATGCCAAATCCGCTCGTCCCTCACTGACCACCGCTGAAATTCCCCGTAATCTCGTAAGGCTCACCCCAAACACAGACTGGAACTATGGGGGAAACTGCAATTCGGGTTGTCAAAAAACGGGTACGAATCACATGCGGACTGTGGCAATGAACGCTCGTAGACATGGATAACATGTACCGCGCCTCAGATGGCCCTGAAACTCTACAAATACCAGGAGAAGGTGATCGTCACCGGGAAGCCGAAGCCCCTCCCCTGCGGTCAGTTGACGGTGGCCGATTCCGGAAATAGCAATCCTTTATTCTCCGGACCAAGAGTAAGTCTGTTCATATGGAGGCAAGGGATCAGGGGTCAGGAAAAAGCTGGAAATCCACGTCTTTTCCTACCCACTATCCACTTCTCTCCTAATTCAGATTAAACTTGGAACGAATTCGTTCGCCCCTCCGGAACATGCCGTTCATTGGTCAGGATGACAAGTTTCTCCGGACCAGTTTCCCTGCCGAGAAGAATCGGTCATGATAGAACTACGATGACATTGTCAGTTCAGGGGTGAATGATCAAATGACTGAACAGCACTTCCTTCGTTTTCAGCAGAATCATCCAGAAGGATATCATTGAATGCTTTCTTCATCGGCATCAATGGGAGAACTGGCCGGTCTGGCCCGAAATCTCGGGGTTTCGCTTTATTCCGGAATCAGCGTCGTCAAAGCCTTTGAGCTGGCTGCCCGAAAAACAACCGGCAGTCTGCGTTCCGCATTGCAGGACGTGATTGTCGAGCTGAAGTCCGGAAGCGACGTCACATCGGCTCTGGAAAATCATTCTCGAGTCTTCCCGCAACTGTTCATCGACATGGTTCGTGTGGGAGAAGTGACAGGAAATCTTCCGGAAGTCCTCAAATCACTCGCCGGGCACTATGAAAGCAGCATTCGCCTCCGTCGCGATTTCATCAGCCAGATCACAATGCCTGTCATTCAACTGGTCGCTGCAATTCTCATTATCGCCGCATTAATCTTCATTCTGGGATGGATTGGAGAATCGACAGGGCAACCGTTTGACGTTCTCGGTTGGGGGCTCATGGGAGGCAAAGGAGCGATGATCTGGCTGGGAGGCTGGGTGATGGGAGTTGCCGCTCTGTTCATTCTCTACCGTTTTTTGGGAGCGAGTCTGTCCGGGAAACGGGCGGTGCATCAGTTTCTGCTCGGAATTCCGGTCATTGGTCCCTGCCTGCGGTCGTTTGCCATTGCCCGATTTTCCTGGGCATTCGCACTCACTCAGGGAGGAGGAATGCCGATTGAAGACAGTCTTGACGCCAGTTTACGGGCGACATCCAACGGTGTTTTCATTGCAGCCACACCGGGAATGATTGACGACGTCACCTCAGGAGAAACGCTTACGGATGCCTTTGAGAACAGCCACCTGTTTCCACGTGAATATCTGGAATTCGTGCTGGTTGCCGAACAGTCTGGAACCGTTCCGGAAGCACTTGATCGATTAGGACCTCAGTTTGAAGACGATGCCCGTCGCAGTCTGCAGGCACTGACTGTTGCCTTCGGCTGGCTGATCTGGGGAGCGGTGGCCCTCTTCATTATCTACGTCATCTTTTCCGTTGCATCATGGTATGTCGGAATGATCGATCAGACGATGCGGGAGTTGGGAGTTTAAAACCGGTTCGGTCTATCATGTGGCCGTGCGACACGCGTTCTGCCAGTCAAAATGCTGGTGTCCGCGCGCCAGGTCGGCCATGTCATTTGTGGCCATCTCAAATATGGAAGTGCTTTTGAGCTTTTCCCCTGCTGATACAGATCACTCCCTGCTCGTGCAGACCGACTCGTTTGCCTTTGTCGATCAGCTGACCTCGACTCAATGGATGGGCTGACTGTGTGCCACTGGTCGGATCCAGGCGGCGGACCATAAGTGATTATTGTTGCAACATGATTGGAAACAGTGTGTTGTAAAATTCGGGATGGCCGTCATACGGTACCGAAGCAAACACGACATAGATCGTTCTTGGGCAAATCTGGTTATCATCGGCCCTGAAATTCCAATCAAATTTCTCTGATTCACAAAAAACTGTGACAGATTCCGGTAATGAACAGGCAATTACTGATGCGAGAATTTTTTCAGAACCGTTTGCTCTACTGCCTACAAGCTACTGCCTCCAAGCGAATGAAGGGGTCTGGGCATGTCAGAACCCCTGGAAAAACTGACCCCGATCCGCTCGCGGAAAGGAAATTTTCACGGTTTGAGGGGTTTTGTTCGCGGCTTTAAATATGTCGCTTTTCGCCTGTAGAACGCTGAAGACGATTTTTGAAAATGCATTAGCCAGGAAAGGATTGCAGGTGTGATGAGTGACGGTCAGCCGGATGAACAGCAAGACTTTATCAAAGCCTTTCTATCGGCTCATCGCAGCCTCTATGCGTACATCGTGAGCCTGACTCCCAATCTGAATGATGCAGAAGAAGTCTTTCAGAAAACGTCACTGATTCTTTGGGAAAAGTGGAAAGACTTCGATTCTCAGCGGAATTTTCTCCCCTGGGCCTTCGGGATCGCGCGCATTCAGACACGAAACCATCTTTCCAAAAATGGCCGTCAAGAAGAATTACTGGGAGATGATGCAGCAAAAATCGTCGCGGAAGCATTCGAACGCTCGGACGCGATACTTGAAGTTCGCCTGGAGGCTCTGCAGCACTGTCTGCAAAAGCTCTCCTTAAAACAGCAGCGATTGCTCAAACGATGTTACTGCGAGAAATCCAGTGATTCCCTGCAAGGCATCGCGAAGGATTTTAATC
>DATMFC010000182.1:0-2566 GCA_035556335.1 Planctomicrobium sp.
CGTCCGATTCGTGGTTCTGAAAATTCTCCGAAACTCAGAACCGTCAAATCAGGACTGCTCCTGAATCCATGTGGTCGCTTCCTGTAACTTGGATTCATCGAAAAACCTGATCTTCGCCGTGGTGAACGGGGTGCAGAAGACCGTCATCCCCTGCTCCCACTTTGATTCTCCGACAACGGCGAGCCGGTTGATGTCGCCGAAATGCCGCAGGTCAAACTTCATGTCTTCCCACATTGCCCCGGTGGTCCAACCGTGAAAATCATGCAGAATAACCAGAATCCTCACCTGCCCCTGATCTTTGATCCGTTCTTCAATGATCGGGATGAAGTGATGGTAGTCATCCTGAGTCAGCTTCTCGCTGAGATGGATTTCCAGATAAATCCCTTCGTTCCCCGTCTTCACTTCCGCTGCCATCACGACATCCTCACTATATAAAGTACATATTCAAGGGAAGCATGGAGTTTAAATTCAAAATTCAAGGCAGGAAATTCAAAACAAATTCGAAATTCGAAACCATTGGCGGCACTGACCATACATACAAAGAGCGTTTGCTCACATTTTGAATTTCTGGTTTTGAATTTCGAATTTCCTACCCTTTACGCTGCTGTTCCGGGGGAGTGAACTGGAATCGGGCACATTGACTGAAAAATTCCAGAGGATTGTCGTAAACCACTTTTTTGATTTTCGCGTCGGAATGCCCGCGACGTTTCATTTCCTGAATGAAATCCGGCACCGCCAGCGGGTTACTCGGTCCCCAGTCCCCTGCGGAGTTCACGAGAATCCGATCGTCTCCAAACTGTTCGATGATGTCCGCAGCCCGGGCGGGAGTGCATTTTGTGGTCGGATAGAGTGTCATCCCGCACCAGAACCCGTTCTCTTTGGCGAACCGGACGGTGTGTTCTTCCACGTGATCGATACAAACCCGATGCGGAGGAATGTCGTTTCGCTCTTTCAGCATGTCGACAATCATGCGGGTCCCCTTGTACTTGTCCTGAAGATGCGGCGTATGAATGAGCACCAGTTCATTCAGCTTCGCCGCCAGATCAAGATGTTCCCGAAACACCGTCGACTCATTGGGAGTGTTCTTGTTCAGACCGATTTCGCCAATCCCCAGAACCCCCGGAGCGCTGATAAACTCCGGAATGATCGCAATCACTTCGCGAGCCAACGAGACATTTTCCGCTTCTTTGGCATTGATGCACATCCAGGTGTAATGCTGAATGCCGGACCACCCTGCTCGCTTCGGCTCGAATCCGGTGAGTTGATTGAAGTAATCGCGAAACCCTTCGACTGTTCCCCGATCGAACCCGGCCCAGAATGCCGGCTCACTCACCGCCACACACCCCATGCGAGCCATCCGCTCGTAATCATCGGTGGTGCGGGAAACCATATGAACATGCGGATCAATGTAGTACATGGGGAGGGATCAGGGGTCAGGATTCAGGGATCAGGGGGTGGGATGCTCTTTCAGGATCGTACATGACGCGGCGTCATCTTGCGGAACATAACAGTGAAGCTTGCCATGTTCGTCGTTGATGTACAACCGACCGCATTCCCGACATTGGTACATCGCCCGGATTGCGTCACCGAAGAGGATTCGTAACTGCATTGCGGTCGTCTCGAGATTTTGACGTCCCTTTTCAAGTTTTGGGAGAATTTCATCGTCAATTCTGTCCCACAGTGCATTCCAGTTCTGGTCGGGAATCAGATGGGCCTTGTGCGGCAAATCATCAGAGTGATCGGCAATCCGGTCACCGCAATGACAGTCGAATTTCATTCATGTGCCTCCAGCAACACTCGTAGCTCCGTCAGAATTTCCGGGCAATCCAGCACAATCACAACCAATGTCGACGACTGAACCTCTTCTGATGGAAGAGCGCATTCTTTTGAATACCACACGACTTCGGAAAGAGTTTCCGTTTCATGCCATGTGGTCATCACGAGATCCTGCTCATTCAAGTCGCCATCAATCTTCATCACAACAGCAGTATGATCAATCACGTCATCCAGCGCCGAACAGTTCTTTCCCCAGCAGACGAAATACCGGCATCCCTCCTTGATCAATTGTTCAGAAATCACATCAAGTTGATTGAGAGAACCATCCGTGATCAGAAGACAGGCAAATTTCCTGGCCGGTAAACGCGGCGGATTCTCTATAAAGTCATTCGCCGATCCTGCCCAAAGAACGGTATTCGGCCATACCGAGTCATCTTGTCTTATTTGATGTTCCATCCCACCAACAACTTCACCGAACACAGAAAATTCATTTCAATTTCTTTGCGACTTTGCGTGAGTATTCATTATTCGATATTCAATTCACGTCGATCACTCACATCGTCCGAATCGTCATCCCGCCATCAATTTTGAGCACTTGTCCGGTCGCATACGGAATCTGGCCGGAAACCAGTGCCAGCACCGCCTTACCGACGTCGTCCGCTTCTCCCCACCGCCGTTGTAACGACAATCCTTCAGAAAACAGTTTGTCGTATTTCTCTTCCACACCAGCGGTCATGTCGCTGCGAATCACTCCGGGGCGCACTTCAAACACATCGACGCCGTACTCGGC
>DATMFC010000183.1:0-3777 GCA_035556335.1 Planctomicrobium sp.
AGTGCAGGCGAATAAGGGCGTTTGGGGCACAATGGCCCCATGATTCGCCGACGGAATGCTGAACGAAGAGACTCTCGAGCGGTTCCACAAACACTGAGCTCGCCGTGACACGCGGGGGCCAGCGTTTTACTGGTAAAACGCGTGCGATGCAGCCACGTGACAGGGCCGTTTGCTCCAGGAGTCTGTCCCAGAATTCTCCCTCTCCCTCAAGGGAGAAGGATTTGGTTGATCCCATCAGAATTCTTGGACAGGCTTCTAGAGCGTCTTCATCAATAGTGTGCCCGACCTGGCACGCAGACACCAGTACTTTTACTGGTAGAACGCGCGCTTTGTGGTCATATGATGGACCGGACCGGTCTAGAATTCTTCGTCGTCATCATCTTCGAGATCGTCTTCGAAGTCGTCGTCATCGTCGTCAAAATCATCATCTTCGTCGTCTTCGAGATCTTCGTCGTCGAAGTCGTCATCTTCGAGGTCTTCATCATCAAAGTCCTCGTCATCCTCGAAGTCCTCATCCTCGAAGTCTTCGTCTTCGTCATCTTCGAAGTCGTCGTCTTCCAGGTCCCCTTCTTCCACATCGTCATCTTCGTTTCGGATGGTGGTGGAAAATCCCAGACCCAGAGCATGTTCCTGCTCCAGAAGGTCCCAGTTCCCCAACGCAGAAGCGGGGCGTGATAAAATCGTCATCGTCATGATTAACAAGCCTTCTGTAATTCGTACTGCAACACACCATTTCGGTGATTGCCCCCCGTCGGGATCCGCCGGGAAAATCGAGTGTCCATTAACGCATTGAATTGTCTGATACGCGGGTCGATAATGGATTAAATCCGTGTTGTCAAGCGGCGGAAATTGACTTTCTCGCGAATGACGGCCTTTCCCATACGAGTCAGACTACAAAAATCCTGCAGTTTTTCCCGTCCGGAGATTGTTCGGCAGGCAAATCGATCCGCCCCAATCATTTTTGCGAGAATGAGAACGAATTGGGAAAAATTCTCATTACAAAATTCGACCATACTTCTGGGGAGCCCCGATCCCTGTATGGTCGAATGTCAGACATTCGCCCTTTAACGGCTGACCCACCCCGATCGCAAGTCATCGCGCCTGGAGCAATCTGATCACTCTGATGTCCTGTATTCAACCCTTTAAATGGACAGGCGAACAGCATTTCGTTACCGTGGCGGAATCAGCGCGACATCCCCCATTGCCTCAGGTGTTTCTGGTTGGAACGGAGTTCTCTCAACAGAATTCTCAGAGAAGATGTCTCAAGATGTTGAGATGCAGGAAATTGTCTCGACTCATCAGGATGGGAACCGGTTGTCGGACGGAGAGAGCGAATGGCACGTGAACGAGTTTTTCGGGAAGATCAGCACCAGGAATCGCACAAACTCCCGGAACTGCCTGAGATGAACGACTTCGATCCGAACAAGACGGATCTCGATGAAGAACTGCGCCCGCAACTCCTCCAGGATGTCATTGGTCAGAAGCAGGTTGTCGATCGGCTTAAAATCATCCTCGACGCGACTCGCAAACGGGGAGACGTACTTGGTCACCTGCTCCTTGATGGGCCTCCCGGGATCGGGAAAACAACACTCTCGACGGTGATTCCCCGAGAATTGGGAGTGGACCTGCAAGTGGCTGCCGGTCCGGTTCTGGATGCGCCGAAAGATCTGCTTCCGTACCTGACAAACGCCACGGAAGGGTCGGTGCTGTTCATCGATGAAATCCACCGCCTGCGTCCGGCCGTTGAGGAATTCCTTTATCCGGCCATGGAGGATTTCCGGATCGATATTGCATTGGGTGAAGGACTCAACGCCCGCACGATCAACATGCCGCTCAAACGCTTCACGGTCATTGGAGCCACGACCCGGGCGGGAATGCTCACGGCACCGATGAGAGATCGCTTCGTTTACAGGGAGCATCTTGATTTCTACGAAAGCGAAGACCTCGTCGAAATTGTCACCCGCAATGCCAAAAAACTGCGAACGACAATCAGTCCGGAAGCGGCCGCAGGGATTGCCTGCCGCAGTCAGGGGACTCCTCGAAAAGCCAACAATATCCTGCGGCGAACCCGTGACTTTGCCACGTTAATCCACCCAACAGGGGAAATTACATCCGAAATTGCAGAACATGCCCTGAAGGTTCTGGAGATCGATCCCCTGGGACTGGAAAAACAGGATCGACGTTATCTGCAGACACTGGTCGACATTTTCAATGGGGGACCCGCTGGATTGAACGCGATCGCTCACAGTATGTCGATCCCTCCGGATACACTGGAAGACGACGTTGAACCATTCCTCCTAAGAACAGGGCTCGTGCAGCGAACCCCACGCGGACGAGTGATTACAACCAAAGGTTACCGGCATCTCGGACTGGAGCCCAAACCGGATCCATTCCCGGGAATGCCCCGTCTGTTTTAAGGATCTGCGAAAAAACAAATTGATGAATGGAGCGTTTCTGGAAATCAAAAATTCAAAGCACGTTAGCAATCTGAAGTTGAGATCGTTCGGGGTGGCCCAGCCATACGAGGCCATTGATCACGCTTTGCTTCCTCCTTGCCCATATCAAGGCAGCTTGGGTGTGGTTGTATTGACTTGAGACAGCTTCGGCTGGAGAACGTCGGATCCGCTACCTCTCACGGCTGCGCCGCCTTGATTGCAAGCAATCACGGCCACCCATCGTTTTGAATTTTGAATTTCCCCTTAACCTGTTCACCATCTTCCTTTTTTTAATACATCAAACCGCCATGTACGCCATTCTGAAAAATCTGGACCGACGCTGGATTTTCCTGCTGATGGCGCTGGCAGTCTCAATCCCCATTCTTTTCCAGTTTCAGTTTCCTGAAACACCGACACAGATGACTGTCGATGTCTTCGAGGCGATTGAATCGCTCCCTCCCGGTTCGAATGTACTGATGGCGTGGGACTTCGATCCGTCGACAGAAGGGGAGCTCGGCCCCATGGCGACCGCCCTGACTCGGCATTGTTGCGAGAAGGGGCACAAAATGTATTTCCTGACACTGGTTCCGGTCGGACCGCAGATGATCGAAAAGTCCATTGCAACGGTGATCCGCTCCGACTTCCCCGATCTGACGTACGGAAACGATTACGTCAATCTGGGATTCAAATCTGGCTACGAAGGAGTGATCAAGGTCATCGTGACAAACCTGCGAGGTCTGTACACAACCGACGCTCGGGGAACCAACATCGATCAGATTCCGATGTGTAAAAACATCACCAGCATTCAGGATATGCGATTGATCATCAATGTGAGTGGAGCCTATCCCGGCACCAAGGAATGGGTGCAGTATGCCGTCACTCCATTTCCGGATAAGTTCGAACTGGTCGCCGGAGTCACCGGAGTGCAGGCTCCCATGTTTTATCCATATGTCCCGAAACAGTTGGTCGGGATGTTATCGGCCATCAAAGGGGCCGCCGAATATGAAACACTCGTTCACCGAGCCTATGACGAAGGGGCCGCCGACAAGAAATATATGGAAGCCAACCGGCGCATGGGCCCGCAACTGGTCGCCCATCTGTTGATGATCGGCCTGATCCTTGTCGGAAACTGGGTTTACTTCATGCAGAAACGAATGGAAAAACAGGGGATTTCGTAGATGTCGAGATGACGTTGTGGAAAAAATTCAAAATTCGAAGCCCGAAATTCAAAGCAAATTCGAAATCAAAAATTCGTAACACATTCGCCAAATGAAGTTGATTTCCCTTGTTCCCAAGCTCTGGCTTGGGAACACACTCGACGCCAAGCTCCAGCTTGGCCACT
>DATMFC010000184.1:0-4074 GCA_035556335.1 Planctomicrobium sp.
AATGTGACGAGAATCAGGGTGGTCAATGCCCCTGTCGTGGTCTGCAAAAACAGCAAACGCTCACTGGCCGGCTTCAACCAGAACCAGAGCGGGAGGTTCCCGAAACGCTCTGCCTGCAGAGTCAGTCCGGAATCGATACCGCTTTCCTGCAAATCCGACTCTGGATCGATCTGAACCGATGCAGGGATGAATTCCACTGCATTTCTGGTGACAAGAAGGTCGACCAGCAGAGTGATTTGAACAAGAAGAAAAACCGCACAGACCGCCGCAACAATCAGCCAGAAAAAGAGTCTGACCCCGAATTGATCGACCCAGGATCGACGTGTGATCAGTCGCCGCATCGAAGTGAGCATCACGGGCATGGGAACGGGCTTCGTGAAGAGGAAAGTAATACAAACCACCGCCAAGACTGAGACATCGTCTCCAATCTTTCTATAAGGTGGCACGCCTCATTTTTAACCGCTGACAGCACAAAGTGAAATGCACATCCCAACACTCCATTCACGACTGTTTCTGAGAACGCAATTGTAAACAGCATCAACAATTGACAATTCCACTTCGCAGCGCCGGATGATCTCTCCATCAGACTCATTGACAAGGCCGTTGCCAAGTCCATTTCCCGGGAAAACGAAAAGGCGACGCCGAAAAAGCGTCGCCTGTCCGAATCAATTTCCCATCCGGTAGTCTCAGTCCAGCAGTCTCAGTTCATTACGCCAGGTCCCGGTCTTCGAACAGCAGGAACCCGACCATAATCATCGCAGCAACATAGACCAGGCAATACAAGCCCGCCAGACCGATATATTCGGGAGGAACCACCTTACCGGTCGAGACCGCCGCCGACATGTTGAAGTGATCCAGTCCCGGGAGAATTGTGGCGAAGAAGCCTGCGAAAAACTTTACGAAGACATTCTTCACATCAGATTGGGCTAACACGGGAGTCAAGTGTCCGATCACGAAGACGGCAAAGCAGATCAGCACGTTCATCAGCATTGGCACCCGGGTGGAGATCGCCACGCTCACCGCGGTCATCACGGCGACTTCCATGGCGATCAAAGTCAATCCCGGGAAAATGGTTCGGGCCACTTCGAAGTAAATCCGATTGAACGCCGGATACTGAAACGGAAGCCAGCTGGCAGTTCGCATGTAAATCAGCGGGGACTGTTCCTGTGACGATTCTTTCTGATCGTAATGGAATTTGTAGTACGTCAGGAAGAAAAGCACGACTCCCAGAATCGCGATCATGATCAACGCGGACTGGAAGATCCCGATGTATTTTCCAAACACAAACTGACGACGGTTGATCGGCTTGGAAAGCAGGGTCATCGCGGTTTTGCCTTCGATTTCGTCGGCAACACTCAAGCTGGCCGTCCAGACACACTGCAACAAGGCACAGATCAACACGGTGGCCAGACCGCAGTCGATGTACATTTTCGTATCATCGCCGAGTGAGAAGAACGGCACCCAGACGTTGATGGTGATCACCGTCAAACCGATGGCAGTCATCAACAGAAAAACGGGCTGTCTCACCGCTTCTTTGGTCGTTGCCCGGGCGATCACTCCCGATTTCGTTGTGTAGTTGAGCAAGAGCAGCAACGGAATAAAGATGGCATAACCAATGACCAGCGCCGTGTATGGCAACCGAATCACTTCTTCCTGAGCCTGGGCCAGTAAGGTCAATCCCCCCATCGGATCCTCTTCACTCTGTCAGAAATGTGTGAGAAAAAAAATTCAACAACGTCGTTTGTTGCCTGCGATTCGCAACAATGGTGCCTCTCCGGCATTCTGGATCAAGAGGTTTTCTCTGTGAAAAACAAAAAGAACTGCAATCGGGCAGCTTGAGAAATCCCTCTTTCGCATCCTCCTGATTGGAAACACTTTACCCTCCCGCCAGACCACGTTCAAACGTTTCAGGCGAGAAGTCCAGACTCATCTGACTTTTCATGCAATTTTCCCGGAATCTTCCGCCGACATGAACGTGGTATCCGATTTCCCCCAACAGATACGATCGTCCCAAACGTACAGCAGAAAGAGGAGATCAGCCGGGCGTCAATTCTTGACGCCTCATCTTCGTCGAGCAGGAGCCAGGTGATGAACGAAACAGAGCCGAAGCGTCCCGTTCGTTCAATCCGGCGAGTCATTCGTCTGGGTGTGATCGCTCTACTTTTATGCGGACTGGCGGCCGGTTACTACGAGTTCTGGCTGCGCCGTCCGATTGGAGAAGGTCCGGTTCACATCCCGGTCGATGTGGCCGAGTTTGATTCAGTGTGGAGCGAACGACCGGTGTTATTACTGGGGCTGGGAGACAGTATTACGGCCGGATTCGGCTCCAGTCCCGGCCGGTCTCATTTCGATCTCATCGCCCATTCACGCAACGATGACTTCGGCGACATTCAGGGAATCTGCCTGAAAAAAGTGCTTCCAAATCTGAAAACACAAAACAGCGCCCTGTCCGGAACAACATCCATTGAACTCCTCGAAAACTCGCTTCCCCGTATTGAACGACAACCGAATGATGTGTTTGGCATCGTCCTCCTGACGACCGGTGGAAATGACATCATTCACAATTACGGGCAGTCCCCTCCCCGTGAAGGAGCGATGTACGGGGCCACGCTGGAACAGGCAGAACCATGGATCGAGAACTTCCAGAAGCGGCTCGGAGTGATTCTGGATGAAATCGAATCCCGTTTCCCTGGCGGATGCACAATTTACCTGGGAAACATCTACGATCCGACCGACAACGTCGGAGACACTCAGAATGCCGGACTTCCCCGCTGGCCGGACGGTCTCCAAATTCTGGATCGATACAACGAAATCATCGCCGGGCACTGTGAGACACGAAAAAATGTTCATCTGGTCGATATTCATTCCACGTTTCTCGGCCACGGAATTCATTGTCGAAAATTCTGGATGTCCCACTATTCATCGAAAGACCCGCATTACTGGTACTTCGACAATCTTGAAGACCCCAACGACCGTGGGTATGACGCACTGCGGCGGGTTTATCTGAATGAGATCTCAACACACCTTCGCGGTTGGTTCGGGAATACTGAATGAAGCTGCAACCGGGGTGGCCGCGATTGCTTGCAATCGGGGCGGCGCAGCCGTAAGAGGCCACCGGCACAGCGTTTTCCATCCTGGATCATCTTAATTCAGAATGATTTCCAATCAGTCTTCAAACTGATGAAAGCCTGCACAGCGCGATCAACGGCCTCCCATGGCTGCGCCACCCAGATTGCAAGCAATCTGGGCCACCCGAAAAAGATCGAGGCCATCCGCAAAATTTTCAGACAGCCCCAGAAAAAGACGTTTTCCGGCAATCCCGGTTCTCTTTAACGCCGGAGATCTGACCGATATCGGGATTTCCTGAATCGTCCTCGTCGTGAACTTGTGACACGGGTTCTGTCGCGATAAGTTGCAGATTCATTGATCCGATTTGAATCGCCGGGAACCATTGCGCACGGCGGGCCGTGTTGCGAAATCGACCAGAATCATGAAGAAAATTCAGAAACTTCTCGTTGCCAACCGAAGTGAAATTGCGATCCGTGTCTTTCGGACCGCCTCAGAACTGGATATTCGCACCGTTGCGATCTATGCCTATGAAGACCGGTTTGCACTTCATCGCTTCAAAGCAGACGAAGCCTATCAGGTCGGCAAGCCGGGAGAGCCGATTCGGTCTTATCTCGATATTCCGGCGATCATTGCGATTGCGAAGGAAGTCGGAGTCGACGCCATTCACCCCGGCTATGGCTTTCTGTCCGAGAAACCGGAATTCGCCAAAGCCTGTGAAGAGGCCGGAATTACGTTCGTCGGCCCTTCCGTCAACCTTCTGGAGAACCTGGGAGACAAAACAGCCGCCCGACGCATTGCCATTCAGGCCGAAGTTCCTGTTCTGGCAGGAACCGAGAACCCGCTCAAGGATGCCACTGAAGGGCTCGAACTGGCTGGGAAGCTCGGTTATCCCGTCATTCTGAAAGCAGCCCACGGCGGCGGCGGTCGGGGAATGCGAGTCGTTCACTCGGAAGACAAACTGGCCGAATCTTACGAAGCGGCCCGACAGGAATCACTCACCGCATT
>DATMFC010000185.1:0-3867 GCA_035556335.1 Planctomicrobium sp.
ACAGGCGGTCGTAGAGGAATCCTAAAATGCTCTATTTGGACCGTTCTTTTCGACCCTCCTTGAAACAGCGGCGACATCGAATGGAATGTCGGTCCCGCAGACGGTGTTCCTTATCGCCGTCAAATTGAACTTAGTCCACGATGCCATGAGGAGCAAAAGAGTACAAGCCCCTAACTTGATGAAAAACCTGCTCCACATTCAATTATTCAAAGATCAAATCAGTTCCGCCCTGTCCCGTAGAGTTTATTGACTGGTAAGTTCCGGTAATGCGGGTAAAGACTGCAGGGCAGAAGTTGCAAAAATCGCTACAATCGACCCAAAGCCAACAGGCATCGCCCCGGCGGGCCGCGCAATCAGAACATCCAGAAAAACACACGCAAATCTCCAGTTGAACAGACTGCTTAAAAGCCACGAATAAAACTTCCCAGGCGATGGGAGTTCTCTTTCCGAGAGCGGATCGAGGAGAGTTTTGTTCAGGATCCTAAAATCTGCATCCACTGAAAAAACCGGGAATGAGAAGAAGCCGATGGCAAAATGTGATCAGGGGTACATCTGCGAAGTCTGCGGAGAGGAAGTCCCCAATATTGGTCAGAGCGATCTCTATCTTCGATTTGTCATCGGAGAAATTGAAGGACGTCAGCTTCTCTCCGCTCCGGAACGGCATTTACGATGCAATCCGACACTGGCCCAGTTCATCGTGAACGAGAAATTTTCGCCTGTGATCGTGGAGGGGGCATTCGCCAAAGAATTTCTCGATCCGGCCGACGTGCAACGTCGTGAAGAACTGGTGACACGGGGCTGGCTGCGGCTTCAGGAACTGCGAGGTCTGCGGATTCCCATCAACGAATACCCCTTACCGGAATTCCAGAGAGACCGGGCGTCCCGTTGAATGATCTCGTGTCCATCGTGTAGTGTGCGTGGAAGATATGGATCAGTGAATAATTGCTTCCTGGAAAACAATTGTTTCCCAGTTCTTAAGTTGCACTCATTGAAAGTCTGCATGTGAATCCTGTTCAAGCGATTGCTGGTGTTTCTGTCGGCCGGGAAACCGAGGTGGAGACACTCTATCCATCGATTGCCGCAGGGTCTCTCGGACGGTTCATCGGTCAGCTCATGGAACTTCCGAAGGGAATCAGCAGCAGTCTGTTGCGAATTCTCTGTCTTTCATTTCTGGGGTTGATGCTGGCCCCGTTGAGCGTTCTGTCCTATTTCCTTGGAAAGTTGACGGGAAAACGCCATGTCATCACGAACCGGCGTGTCTCTCCCCAGCGCATCATTGCCAGGAAGTCGATCGAGACGAATCACGACAATGATGGCGTTCTGATAAAAGATGTTGCCGAGATCGAAATTGCCACACGTTCGGGAGACGCCTTTTTCCGCACTGGTGATCTGATTTTAAAAGATGGCACGGGAAGAATTCTGATGCAGATTCCCGGCATCCCGAATCCGCAGCGGGTGCAACATCTGCTTCAGACACTTCGTTCGGCTCAATCACTCTCCGCGGCCGCTCTTGAGCAGATCGAGTTACGCCAGGTGGCTCGTTAGGGTTACAGTGACACTTATTGGAAAGCTCAATATTTTGAGCTTTTCGATAAGTGCAACTGTAATATTAGTGTTGCGTCAGCATTCAAAATTCGGGTGGAAGAATCGAAATGGGAGCGGCCAACGAGCCGCGGAACATGTGAGACAACCCGAAGTTTGAAGCCTGACAAGGCACTAATCTTTGCGGCCGCTGTGGTTCACTTTGGGCCAGTATTTATCGAAGTCGAAATGGGGGCTGTTATCGCCATCGTGACAGCGAACACAGAGATCCGTCCTAGCCCGAGAGAGTGTCATCCGGATGGATTCACGACCTGCGGTCACTTCCGGGGTGAGGGGAGTTCCTCGTTTCCAGGCGTTTTCGGCGGCCACATGTGCTGAGCCCGCGCCATGACAGTTTTCACACTGTTGCCCGGCCAGATGGGGAGTTTTCTGTTTGTCGATGAATCCCGATTCATATCGCAAAGCCCGTTGAGGATCCCAACCAGTCACGTGACAGGCCAGACATTCCGGGTCGTAGATTCGGGATGTCCATGTCGCTTCTGTCCCCGGACGACCAGTGATGAGGCTGTCATAAGCATGGGCATGTTTCGATTCCTTCCAGACGGAATACGCAAACGAATGACAGGTTTTACAGGCTTCGGCTCCTACGAACTGGCCTGCCTGGGGATCGGGAATGGACTGGGCCGACAATTCAGGCCAGGCTTCTTTCAGGCTGTTCTGATAGTCCCGCATCAGGTCAATCATGGCCGGAAGATCGGTGAATTGATCCACACTCAAAGAGACGACGGTCGACTTCAGTTTCCCGTCCGGCAGAACGCCAACCACAGCCGCATTCTTTCCTTTACGTCCCACCTGAACCAGCAGCGTTTCCCCGATATAAACCGGTTCGACACGAGGATCTTCCGCGCTTTCGGCGGTGACGACGATATGAAACTGTGGAAATTCGCGGGCCAGAGCCTGTGATTCTTCCATGCTGGATGCCGAGAGCAACACCAGCAAATCTGGCTGTCCCTTCTTCAATTCTTCAATCACTCCGGGAAGAATGGTTCGCGGATCATCCACTTGCAACGTACTCGGGTCCCGAGTGACGCCGGATGTTTCCAGGACTGATCGGGTGGAGTTCCCTGCGATGGATGCGACACCGATTTTCATCCCCCCTGCTTCGATGAATTGAGTGGAGGTCGGAGTTCCTAAATCTTTCGATCCGAAGATTGTGGTATTGCTTCCAAGAAACGGAACATGGAAATTCTCGATCGCAGAGACGTTCGTGAATTCCGTGAAGAGCGCTTCCGCTCCCAGCAGCAGCTCTTCCTTTCCGAGTGCGATGCCGCTGTATCCGAGGGTGTTGAGTCCTTTCAAAATGGCATTAAACTTGTATTTTGTTTGAGGATACGACAATCGTGCGTCATTCAGGGAACCGCCGACATCCAGGGCAACAGTGGGCCACTTCTTTTCTTCCCGAAGCTGTCGTAACAGGTCTCCCCGGAGAGCAAAACCTCCGGACTGGCCGGCCGTGCACCCACACGGTTCCAGGTGTCCATGAATATCTCCGGTGAAGACGAGAGCGGCTTGGGGAGTGCTCCAATCTTCGAGGAGCCCCTTCGGTTTTTTCGGCGCTGCAGAACTTCCTCCCTGAGGGGGAACTGGTTTCGATTTCCCTTTCGGATCGCAGGCACTCAGCGAGGCAATCACGGCGAAAACTGTCAGAATCATGGCCAGCGTGAATCGCCCGGAGCGGTTCACTGTTCCATCCACCATCATCTTCGACTCCATTCCATTGTCCCCGAAATTGGGCAACATACGCTGCCTCTCCGATCACGCCGACAGTATCAACTACGGTATCAACCTCTGCCCCTTCCGGCCTGCAGGGAGTGAGGTTCTCGTCTACCGGGCAGTCTTGTTTGCTTCTTCAAGTATAACCGTTGTGCCGAATCTCTGTCAGACAAACCTGAATCGGCAGTTTTTGCGGAAACTCTTCGTTGATTTTAACGATTGGGGAACTGGTGACCCGTTCCGGAGAATCCCCCAAAATTACGACAGCATAACGCCGATGCCATGTCTGATTCTCCCTTCGACTGTTGAGAGATTTTTCAACTCTCCTGGGCGGGTGAGATCTCTTGCGTATTAACGTCTCAAGCGAAGTGCTCTCGCTTTTGCACGTGGTCTTCCAGTTCTAGGAGAGAACTGTGCTGCGAGAAGTTAAATTTGAAACGTGGGTGCGATCCGTTGCCGTAATGCTCGGGATGACCTGCACCGTACACGCTCAGGACAATGAGTATGTGAAGCAGGCGGAAGCGATCTTCAACCAGCCTCAACCGTCCATGG
>DATMFC010000186.1:0-2917 GCA_035556335.1 Planctomicrobium sp.
TATCTGGATGGGGAGACGATTTCCCGGGAAGAACTGGATGCGGCCATCACTCAGGCGATTGTCGCCGGCACATTAATTCCGGTGTTCTGTACCACGGTCAAACAGGATATCGGTGTCAGTGAACTGATGACGGCCATGGCCCGATATGCTCCGAATCCACATCAGATTCATCACCAGACTTTCAAGGACGGGGAAGAGATCCAGTTTGACGCCAATCCGGAGGGGCCTCTGTTGGCTCAGGTTGTCAAAACCCGCATGGACCCGTTTCTGTCCAAAGTGAGTTATGTGCGGGTGTACTCCGGGACGCTGCGGAAGGAATCGAACGTCCATATTGTGGGGACATCTCGAACGGTTCGAATTCATCATCTGGCAGACGTTCAGGGAGGGCAGTATCAGAATGTCGACGATGCCATCGCCGGGGATCTGGTGGCCATCACCAGGCAGGACGATCTGCAAACCGGCGACGTACTCTCTGACGGTTCTGATTCGATCACACTTCCTCCGATGGTCTTCCCCCGTCCGATGGTGGGAGTGGCAGTGGAGCCGAAGAGTCAGTCTGATCAGGCCCGGATTTCGATGGCACTGAATAAGATTCGTGAAGAAGACCCGACGTTTCGGGTTCATCGGGAAGAGCAGACCCATGAAATTGTGATGGAGGGGATGAGTGAGCTTCATCTGCAACTGATTCAGAACCGGCTGCATCAGCGTGAAAAGGTCGACATCATCACCCACCCGCCGAAAGTCCCTTACCGGGAAACCATACAGGGAGTCGCCGAAGGGAGCTATCGGCACAAGAAGCAGTCTGGCGGTTCCGGACAGTTTGCAGAAGTGCATTTACGGATTTCACCTTGTCCGCAGAAGGTCGTTGAAGAGGAGTATTTCACAAAAGAAATGTTCCCGAACCTGCGCTCCTATCACTACGACCCGGAATGGAATTTCTGTTTTATCGATCGAGTGTCAGGAGGATCAGTTCCCAACCAGTTTATTCCTGCCGTGGAGAAGGGGGTTCGGGAACGAATGGCACAAGGGGGTGTTGCTGGATGCCAGATGCAGGATCTGGTCGTAGAATTGTTCTTCGGCAAAGATCATCCTGTCGACAGTAATGAAATGGCCTTCAAGATTGCGGCCAATCATTGTCTGAAAGAACTGTTTCTTCAGGCTAAGCCGGTACTTCTCGAGCCGATTGTCTCTGTGGAGATCACGGTTCCCACTGAGCGAATTGGGGAAGTGACAGGGGACCTGAATTCCCGTCGCGGACGGATGGAAGGGATGTCGGAAGCCCCCGGTCGCTTTACCGTGATTCAGGCCAAGGTGCCGCTGTCGGAAATGGCGGTTTACGCGAGGTCACTCTCGAGCATGACGGCCGGACAGGGATCATTCACCATGGAATTCGCCTGTTACGATCCGATCCCTCCTCACGAGCAGCAAAAGGTCATCGCCGCTCACCGGGCAAGTCAGAACGGGAACAGCAACGGTAATGGCCATGCTGGATAGGAGACGCTGTTTTTAGTTTCCATCTTGCATTGTTTGCATTGTAGCCCAAATCTCAGCGGAACGTGGGCGTGTCGGCGTGTGGCCATCTGTCGGATGTCGGCAGGCCGTTGGCTTTGGTTTCGGGGCCACGGGTGCTGAGTCTTGGGCTGTCACTTCCAGAAGTGGTGGAATAGAATAGAGGACTGAATCCAAAGGAACACTTATGGAAACTGTCCGTATCACTAAAAGGACTGAAGCCGACGGCACTCTGTCTCTAAAAATTCCGCTTGGAAGGCCTGAAGCGGAATATGAGATCCTGATTGTCGTCCATCCCAAAGTCGTCTTTGTTTCTGAGCAGGAACACGACGGGCGAGGTTGGCCGTCTGGTTACTTTGAAGAGACCTATGGTTCAATCCAGGATGAAACATTCGTGCGTCCTCCGCAGGGAGAACTGCCTCACCCGGTGGAACTGGAATGAAGTTCCTGCTGGATACGAACGTCTGGATTGCGTACTTGAGAGGAAAGAATCCTCTGATCAGAGAACGAATCGTTACCAGAACTGCCGACGAAATTGTTCTCTGCTCCGTAGTTTTGGGCGAGTTGTTTCACGGAGTGTTGAGAAGCGAGAATGTGGTCAGGAACCGTTCAGCGGTGGATGCGCTTGTTTCTCCCTATGTCTGTCTGCCGTTTGCTGCTGAGGCGGCAGACAGGTTTGCAGCGATCCGTCACTATCTGGAAACGGCCGGAACTCCAATCGGTCCTTATGACCTGCAAATCGCTGCGATTGCATTGGCTCATGGCTGTACTGTCGTGACTCATAACACCGCTGAATTCAGCCGGATTCCCGGCTTACTGATTGAAGACTGGGAGTCGCCATAACGTCCGCGTGCGGGGCGAGCCAATATGAATGGTGACGAATCTCAGCGGAAGGTGGGCGTGTCGGCGTCTGTCCATCTGTCGGATGTCTGCAGGCCGTTGGCTTTGGTTTCGGGGGCTTCGCCGAAGAGAGGTTGCGTGCTGATTACCGGAGGGAGCCCTTGTTTCATCAGGCTCTCGCTTTTCGGACGAGGGGACTTGGGGATCTGTTGATCCAGTTCCCATGGTTCCGGATCGGGGACGCGACGGGTTTCTGAAGGGATGTCCGGGACCGGCGGAATTTTTGAAACTCCCGGCGAGGAATTTCCCTGGGCTTTCACAGACAGGGTATGTGTGGCTTCAAACTGCCGACCGTCGAGCGTTGTCAGTTTGGCGACGAGAACCACTTTGGAACCGGTCGGTTGTCGGTTCCAGTTCTCACTGATCTGAAACCCGGATGACAGGAACCCGGCGTGCCAGAGTTTTCTGGCTTCGGACGCGGAATATTCCCAATGGCCGAGAGAGCGGTCATCTGGTTTGCGAGCAGGGTCGATGGCATCCAGTTCGATATGGCCAGAGAGTTTGACCG
>DATMFC010000187.1:0-3597 GCA_035556335.1 Planctomicrobium sp.
CGGCGATTCCCGGCAAAAAGCAGGCAACGAGCGGAAACACCAGTTTGGACGGGAGCGACATGGCGTAGCTGACAGCCCGTTCACGGCGACGGCTTCGCAGATCGTCGGCTTGGATTCGCAGGACGTTCGCCAGGCCGGTTCCCAGCCGTTCGGCCTGAACCAATGCTGAGACAAAGATCGTGAACCACATCACGTCGAGACGGTCGCTGAGGCGCCGCAGAGCGCTGATTCGGCCTCGACCGGCCATGAGTTCCGTCTGATAGAGCCTCAATTCCTGGGCGAGAGGACGACGGGCGGGGTGGACCGCCAATACGCGATCAACGGAGGAATCAAAACCGAGTCCGGCTTCGGCCAGTGTCGCTAATAAATCCAAGACCAGCGGGAGATCCTGTTCGACCTGACCCACACGTCGCCGTCTGGCGGAACGGACAAACATAGCGGGGAGGAACGTGAGTGCCAGGACGATTAGCCAGGGGCTGGCCCAGGCAATCGGCAGGAAGACTTCTCCGACTCCTCCGGGAATTCGGGTCAACAACGCGGCAAAGAGATCGATCGTACCCTGACGCTGCAACGTCCAGACCAGAAAGAATCCGAGTCCTCCCGTCGCGATCGTCAGGCAGAGAAAAATTGGAAGGGCGGCCCGTCTGCGATATCCTGCCAGGTACAACCAGCGGGAAAGCCAGCGAAGTGAGGCAAAGTCCTGATCCAGTTCCGAGTCTTCGACGGGAGAAAGTATTTCCCGGGCACGCTGGCGTGTCGACAGCCAGCGGTATCCCCAGAAACCGACAGCAGCGAAGAGACTCCAAAGGAGAACCAGCGAAATCAGTATGAACCAGAATGAAGGCATCGATCAGACACTCAGAATTTGGGGCGGCTCATCCACGAAATCCAGACAATCCCGATTCCCTGCAACCCGATGGCCGCCACCACGGCAATCTGTCCGACAAAGGAATTCAGAAACGCGACCATGCGATCCGGGTTGTTTCTCCAGACCAGAGCGGCGATGAAGTAGGTCACCAGCAGAACTCCCATGACCGATCCCCGGACTTGAGTGGTCATCGCCTGCACTCGTCGAGTGGTTTCGATCCGGTCACGAATCGTCCGTTCGACCTTGGCCAGCGTCTGAGCCAATCCTCCCCCGACCCGCCAGTTAATGGCCAGCGAGGTTGAAAACAGGTGAAACGTTTCCAGGGGAACGCGCTGCCGCAGGCCGTTCATGACGTCGATCGGGTCGTCTCCGTAGCGAATTCGCCCCACCACCTCGTCCAGGAGAATCCGCAAGGGGCGTTGCGATTCCTGCAAGGCGTTTTCCAGGGCCGTCTGCAAGCTGGCTCCGACATTGACGGCGGCAATCATCAGGCTGATGGAATCGGCCAGTTGGGATTCAAGCCGATTGTAACGCCGCTGAACAATCAGCGAATTGATCTGCATCCCAATGAGTCCGACGAGAATCGCAAAGACGAAGGTAAACAGCGGAGCCAGGCCGATCCCCCCTAAAATCCCCCCCACCAGAATGGAGAGCAGCCAGGGAACCCAGGGGTAAGATCGGATCAATGGACGGAGCGTGAAGCGGCCCCTCTCCGTCGCACGCTCCTCTTCCAGATGGAGCAGGCGAAACGCTTCTTCCTGATAGCGGCGGCGTCTGGCGAACACGGCAATGCCGGTGAGCCCAATCGCCAGAAACAGGGTCAGGACAATCATTTCACCCACCGGTCCCTCTCTTCACCTGAAACAGATGAGCGGGAATGTCGTCCCCCCGTTCAGCGACGTCGCGCAACATGCGCGGAACCACTCCGGTGGCAATGAAATCCCCTTCTACGTTTCGTCCGCGCATCCCCTTTCGTTGAAACTTGAAAATGTCGTCCATCTGGATGACGGAGGATTCCTGCCCGACGATTTCGGAAATGACCTCGATTCGTCGAACTCCATCTTCGTAACGGCGGACGTGAATAATGAGATCCAGTGCCGAGGCAATCTGTTCACGGATGGCCCGTGACGGCAGATCCAGCCTCGCCATCAGGACCATCGTTTCCAATCGAGAAAGAGCATCCCGAGGGCTGTTGGCGTGAACGGTGGTGAGACCGCCGTCGTGCCCGGTGTTCATCGCCTGCAACATATCGAGCGCTTCACCGCCGCGGACTTCCCCGACGATAATCCGGTCTGGACGCATTCGCAGGGAATTGATGACCAGATCGCGCGCGGTGATCCGGCCGCGTCCTTCCAGGTTGGCGGGACGGGTTTCTTTCCGGATGACATTGACCTGATCGAGGATCAACTCGGCGGCATCTTCGATCGTGATGATCCGCTCATGATTGGGAATCGATTCCGCGACGGCCCCCAGAAACGTGGACTTCCCGGAGCCGGTCCCTCCCGAAATGAGAATGTTTTTGCGGAGCCGGATGGCGATCTCCAGGAACTGGGAGATATCGCTGTTGAACATGCCCAGACGCATTAATTCGTCACGGCGCAGGCGTCGACGACCGAACCGGCGAATGGACAAAGTGGGGCCGTCGATGGTAATCGGCGGCACGGTCGCATTGACGCGGCTGCCGTCCGGGAGGCGGGCATCCACCATCGGGGAGGATTCATCAATCCGCCGCCCGACCTGCGAAGCAATCCGCTGAATGATCCGCAACAGGTGTTCGTTGTCCCGAAAACGGACATCGGTCTGTTCGAGACGCCCGAATCGTTCGACAAAAACGAGGTCATGACGATTGACGAGAATATCGGTGACGGCGGGATCGGCCATCAATGGGGCCAGAGGACCCACTCCGAGCGTTTCTTCGAGAAGATCTTCCTGAAGGCGTTTCCGTTCCGCTTCGTTGAGCGCAATGTCTTCCGTATCCAGAACCTGCTGGACAAACTCCTTGACGGCGGCCGTCAACCGCTCGTCACCCGTGCTGAAGGCATTCTGATCATTGAGTTCATCAAGCAGTCGCGCATGGAGTTCAGATTTGACGACCAGATAGTCGGAATTACGAGAGCGCGGGGAAAGGACCACCGGAGGAACCGGTGCGGAATGAGAGACTCTGGGAGCGGCACGAACCCGTTCCCCCGGGAGCGTGAATGCCGATCGCGCCAACCGGGCACGGGGATCGTCCGGAGACAGTGACTGAGATTCATTCATGATGGATCAAACTCCTGATGTCGCGTTCCCGTTGAAAGACGCGCTATGCCGGTGAAGGATTCACCAGGTTTGTCACAGATTGTGCGCGATCCGCTTCGGATGGAACGAACTCCGGATCGTGATCCACCCGTAGCGGCATCGGGACTTGATGAAGTTCCACGATGTCTTGGATCAGTCGACGCAGTTTTCTGTCCGTTCCGGAAAAAGGATGCCGTTGTGACAGGAATGGAACTCCAATGTTTCCCCCACTCATGATGGCTCTGTGATAGGGAATCAGATAATCGATGGGTCGTCCGATTTTTCCTTCGATATCGTCCCGTTGAAGCCCGCCGAAAACATTGACCACGCGATTGAGAACCAGCCGCTGGCGCTGAGAATCGAGCTTGAGTCCATCCAGCACATGCAGCAGACGGCTGACGGCCAGCACAGTGGGAACGAGATTATCGAGGACGATAAACGCCCGGTCGCTC
>DATMFC010000188.1:0-4819 GCA_035556335.1 Planctomicrobium sp.
TTCCCGTTCGATTATCCCGTTTGAACTTGTTTTCCCGGTCCCAACAATCGTATTGAAGAATTGCCAGTCGATTTCCACCTCTGTGATTCGAGGAAAACAGACAATGCTGCTCTTTACCGATTCCCTCTTTCAGGAACATGACACCGGTTCGCATCCGGAAAATTCGGGACGGCTTCAGGCCATTGACCGGAAACTGGCTGGAACTGACCTCTTAAAATTGTCTCGTCTGGGAACCGTTGTTCCGGCATCGCTGGAAGCCATTCAAGCCGTTCATTCTGAAGAAATGATTAACAAGACCAGAACGCTTGCAGAAAGTGGCGGCGGTCAACTTGATCCCGATACCCGAGTTTCTCCCCGATCTTATGACGTCGCATTGCAGGCCGCAGGAACCGCATGCAGTGCCGTCGAACAGGTCCTCACTGGTCACGAATCTCACGCCGCCTGCCTGTTTCGTCCTCCCGGACACCATGCTCTCCCCCACCGGGCCATGGGATTCTGCCTGTTCAACAATATCGCCATCGCCGCGAGACACGCCCAGAAACGCTGCGAACTAGGTAAAATTCTCATCGTTGACTGGGACGTTCATCACGGAAACGGCACTCAGGACATTTTTTACGAAGATGAGAGTGTCGGGTTCCTTTCGATTCACCGTTTTCCGTTCTACCCGGGCACTGGTGCCAGAGAAGAAACTGGATCCGGTGCCGGACTCGGAACCACCTGGAACATTCCCGTCAGCATGGGAACCCCCTTCAAAGAGTATTTTGACCAGTTCCAGAAAACTCTCGACGCCGCAACAAAACGGATGAAACCGGAACTGATTCTCCTCAGCGCCGGTTTCGATGCCCACCGTCTTGACCCGATCGGTTCACTTGGACTGGAGACAGAACACTTCGGTCTGTTGACCGAATCGGTCATCGCCGCTGCCGATGCCGAATGCGGAGGAAGAATCGTCAGTCTGCTGGAAGGAGGCTATCACCCCGAAGCGCTGGCCGATTCCGTCTTCCTGCACCTGACGAAACTCGCGGAATCCATGTGACTCCCCCAATCAGGACTTTGTGATCCACTCCGGAGCCGGTTCAATTTCGGTAGAGACCGGGCTGCCGGCATCTTTGCGACCGCTCCCTTCAAAACGACTGATCGCCCGTACGGTCATGTCATGATCGCAGGCAATCTGACAACTCAGGCGGACACCGGTTGCTCCCTTGGCGGTGAGAACCGCCTGTTCTGCGGCTGCGATTTTGTCTGGTTCTCCTTCGAGAAATTCAACCCGACAGGTCGTACATCGGGCTTTGCCGCCACAAGCATGAAGCTGGTCGACTTTGGCATCCTCAGTGAGGGCCAGCACCAGTCGCTTTCCTTCAGCAACATCAAACGTTCCAAACCCTTCAACAGTCAATTTCGGCATGTTCTCGTTTCCCGAATCAGTGGGATCAGGTGGGGCGTGAAAAGAACCAGACCATGTGGGATCAATGTTCTTTTCATATTCCTTCCGCGGAGAATCCCGCGCGATGACATCAAATCACCAATAAACGGCATCATAGCAGTCATCTCTGGAGGAACGAGACAACAGACACACCTGTCATGCTTTTTTGGCAACCTGACACTCTTTCTCATCACACCGCAG
Organism: Planctomicrobium sp.; assembly: GCA_035556335.1. Taxonomy (GTDB): domain Bacteria; phylum Planctomycetota; class Planctomycetia; order Planctomycetales; family Planctomycetaceae; genus Planctomicrobium. The sequence goes on from DATMFC010000188.1 coordinate 1,625, forward strand.
AAATTGCCTGATGAAATGGGATCGCCACAATGACGACTGCGGCGTAGAATTGCAGTACTGAGTTTCAAAGCGAGCAAAATCAACGGATTGAACAACCATCTGTTCTTGCGCCAGAGAAGAGGTTTCGAGATGCACGCAAGTGAATCGGCAGAACGCTATTTCAATCAGGCGGCAGACGTCATGGATCTGTCGCAGAACATGCGAACCCTGCTCCAGACGCCGGTTCGCGAAATCAAAGTGCAGATCGCTCTGGAGATGGATGATGGCCAGATTGCCACCTTCATCGGATTTCGCGTTCAACACGACAAAGCCCGAGGGCCAATGAAAGGGGGCTTGCGTTACCATCCCGAAGTGGACGGCGATGAAGTCCTGGCACTCGCCTCACTGATGACGTGGAAATCCGCGGTCGTCAACATTCCGTATGGAGGAGCCAAAGGGGGAATCGCGATCAATCCCTCGCAGTACAGCATCAGGGAAATCGAACGAATCACCCGTAAATTCGTGGACGCCATTCACGAAGTCATCGGTCCAGATACCGATATCCCGGCCCCTGACATGGGAACCAACGCCCAGACAATGGCCTGGATCATGAACCAGTACGAAAAGTATCACGGCTTCAACCCCGCCGTGGTGACTGGAAAGCCGGTCGAACTCCATGGAGCCGATGGCCGTGAAGAAGCGACCGGGCGGGGAGTCGCGATCGTCACCGAAGCCGCCCTCAGTCGGCTGAAACGCTCTGTCTCCGGGGCAACTGTCGCCATCCAGGGATTCGGCAACGTCGGGAGCCATGCCGCACGGATTCTTCATGAAATGGGAGCGAAAATCGTCGCCATCGCGGATCAGCATGGCGGAATCGCCAACCGCGACGGACTGAACATTCCCGAGTTACTCAAACATGTTGCCGAAGCAAAAACAATCGTCGGCTTTCAGGATTCCAAATCCATCTCCAATGCAGAGCTACTCGCCTGGGATGTGGATGTTCTGATCCCGGCGGCGTTAGGCGGGGTCCTGACCCGGGAAAACGCCAACGACGTTCGTGCCCGACTGATTGTCGAAGCCGCAAACAACCCGACCGATCCGGACGCCGATGCGATTTTTGAAAAGAACGAGATTCTTGTTGTTCCCGATATTCTGGCAAATGCCGGAGGAGTCACCGTCAGTTACTTCGAATGGGCACAGAACCGGCAACACTTCAAATGGGAGTTGACCGAAGTCCGTAATCGACTGGAACGAACCATGACCGAAAGTTTCGATCGGGTCTGGAAAGTGGCCAGCGAAAAGAACATCCCCCTTCGCACGGCGGCCTATGTTCTGGGAATCGGCCGCGTCGGCCGCGCCACCGTTCTGGCAGGGATCTAAACTCAACTTTCGCACTTTTTTCAGATTGCGATCACAGAAATGACCGGGTCTGACAGACTTTTTGCACACGCCAGGAGTCCTGATCCTGTAAAACGAACATCTCTCTTCACAGGATCAGAAAGAAGACTCACGCAAAGCCGCAAAGGGTTTTGGTTCAAAGATAGATTTGAATTCATGGCGTCCCGGCTCAAGTCACCAGGAAGACAGATCAGAGAAAAATAAGTTGAGAATTTACCACGTTTGACGTTGTTCAAAGGATGTGATCATTCATTGCTGCATTGCAGTTGAAGACTTCGAGTCGTCCAATCAGGGACAATCGCAGAGAACGGGTTGATCCTGAACTTTGCGCCTTGGCGACTTTGCGTGAGTCTTCTCTGCTTCATCACGAAAAGTGCGAAAGTCCAACTAACAGGAAAGAACAGAGCCATGCAAGAATGCACCCCGGCGGACACCCTGACCAAGTTCGACTCCGTTCTGGAGCGCTGCCCGCTCCTTGTCGGATTCACTCAGGGAGAACTGCAAGCCTGTCTGCGACTCGTGACATTTGAAGCATTCAAAGCAGGGGAAGAAATCCTCACCGAAGGAAAAATGTATCACGGGTTGTGGATCCTGCTGACTGGCACCTGCGAGGTTCTCAAACATGGCCAGCGACTCGACAGTCGCCTGGCCGTTCTCGATCCGGGTCACGTTTTCGGGGAGATGTCATTCCTCCATCCGGTCCCTCATTCCGCATCGGTCCGAGCGGTCGACCATGTCGAAACGATCCGGCTGATGGCAGACGATTACGAACAACTCCGTCTGGAACACCCCTCCGCAGCGCATAAGATCGCGGTGAACGTCATTCGCATCGTCTCCGACCGCCTGCGCCGCATGGACGAATGGACCGCCGAACTCGTCGAACGCAACAACAACGGCCACGAACGCAAGGAATGGCAGGAATTCAGAACCAAGCTTTATACGAATCTGTTTGAGTGACCGGTAGTAAAGCACCGTTTCACTGGAAACTGGCCTCACTGTCCACAGGAGATGTTTTCGACAAGAAACCCGATTTGACGTTCGTGGTGCGTCCAGACACACCCTTGTATCACTAAAAAATTACAAAATTTTCAGATCGGATTCATTTTTCGAGGGGATCTCGAAAAGACAGGGGAGATGTCTCTCTGGCAGGACCATGGCGCTCTCCTGACGGACCTCCGTCGAAGAGGGAGAGGTCGTCCAGACTCTTTCTCTTGTAACAGACAAGGAATCGATCATGATCAAAGCGGTCCGTCTGGCAATGTACGGCCTGCTCTCGATGGGAATCTTTCTGGATCGGACGGCCCATGCTCAGACGCCGGCAGGAGATTGGGTTCGCGTCACGGAACAGGCGGAATGGCGGCCGCGGGATTCTCAAGGAGAAGTGGTCTTTCAAGACCGGTTGTGGATCTTCGGCGGCTGGCATGATTCCTTCAGTGCTCCCCCGCGGGACGTCTGGAGTTCAGCAGACGGAAAAAATTGGCGGCTGGTCGAGCGCGAAGCTCCATGGATTCACAGCGATCTCCCGATGTCCATCGTCTTCAAAGACCGGATGTGGATGATGGGAGGCTGGTATAACGGCCGCCTTCCCGACCATTCCGCCGGCAATCAAGTCTGGTCGTCGACCGACGGAAAGGAATGGAAGCAAGAGACGAAACAGGCGGAGTGGTCCCCGCGACTGGCGGCGGCGATTGTCGAGTTTCAAGGGAAAATGTGGATTCTCGGCGGCTCGGAGAATTATTACTTCGGAGATTCAAAAAGTTTGAAAAACGACGTCTGGGCATCTGAGGATGGGAAAACCTGGAAACTGGTCACTGAAAG
>DATMFC010000189.1:0-12001 GCA_035556335.1 Planctomicrobium sp.
CAGGATCCGGCAGACTTTTGCAGCGGGGGCCGCCTGATCGGGTTCATGAATATCGGTCGTCACCGGCAAGCCGGTTTCCTGTCGAACCCGATCAAGAATCTCCAGTCCCCGTGCCAGTCCGGGGCCGCGGTAGCTGTTGAAACTGGTCCGATTCGCTTTGTCGAAGCTCGATTTGAAGACGATCTGCCATCCATGCCGAGCGGCAAGTTCGCTTAGATGTCCAGAGGTTTCACGAATCAGTTCTTCCGATTCAATCACACAAGGACCGACGATGAACAATAACGGTCGTCCGGTTCCACAAACATACTGATCCACATGCAACGGGTTCGTCGCCATATCTTCATTCCAACACAACAACAGGAGAGACAATCTCGCGCAACACTAACAAATTTGCGGCGATTTCGGGAACATCTGTTCCCGTCGGTTGCAAGCCGAACACGAAATTCAAGAGAATTCGCCCTTTAGAGCAATTCGCTCTTTGTGTTGTTTTGATTTAGCGCTCCGCCATGACTTCTGATTCCTTTTCACCGGTTCAAGAGATTGCCCGTCGTAAAGCTTTGTTTCTCGAGGTCCGGGAGCGAGCCCGACAACAGTTTCTCTCCGGGACGCCGGGAATTCAGATTGCGGCTTCTCTGTGTGAAGGGACCGAACAGGTCTTGTTGCAACTGGTCGACGAAACACTCAACGAGTTTGGAGACCAACGGGATCTCATTGCAAAACAAGGGGCCATTGTTGCCATTGGCGGAATCGGACGAGGGGAATTGGCTCCGTATTCCGACATTGATCTCCTGTTTCTTCACACCGGTCCGACCGCCACCGAATTCGATCGATTTGCCGCGAAGTTCGTCCAGATCTGCTGGGATTCCGGCGTGCAACTGGGACACGCGGTTCGGGATATTCCCACTTGTATCAGTCTCAGTCGCCGGGATGCACAGATTGCGACAGCATTGATTGAGGCCCGACCACTCTGGGGAAATCAGAAACTGGTTGAGAATTTAATCACTCGATTTCGACAGAAAGTGATCAAATCCCGTCGTCGCAAGTTTCTGGCGGATTGCCTGAAAGCCCGAAGTGAAGGCTGGACCGCCGATGGTCCTGCGGCTCAGGAATTACAGCCAGATATCAAGGCATCGTCGGGGGGCTTGCGTGATCTGCATCTCATCCGCTGGCTGGCATATGCCCGTTATGGGGTCAAAGATTTTGATTCCATGCGGATTCAGGGAATCCTCACAAAAGAAGACGCGGCTCAACTGAAGGATGCCTGGGAGTTTCTGACACGGCTTCGTTTTGATCTGCATTTCTCGGCCGGTCGTGCTCAGGATCGTCTGACACGGGATGAACAGCTGCGCATTGCTCGAGAGCGTGGTTATGAAGCGACTGCGGAGCAACGTTCCGTCGAGCGGTTCATGCAGGATTTCTTTCATCACACTTCGGATGTCTCGGCAATTTCCCATCGGTTTGCGGCATTGCTTCAGACCCGATCCTGGGGAGAATTGTTTCGGGATTTCCTTGTCGGTCATCGGGCGGAAGGGTACCTTTATATTACTCCGACTCAGGTGACGGTTTCGTCCCGCCACTTGTCCAAGGTCTGTCAGAATCTGGAATCGATGTTGCAGGCGTACCGGTGTTCGGCAATGTATCACCGACCACTGGCGGCACATGTTCGTGAAGCGATCAAACAGGCAGTGCCGCAGCTTCCACGAACGGTTTCTCCTGAAAGTGCCCGACTGTTCGTCGAGATCTTCCGGTCGACCAGTTCGCTTGGACCGACATTGCGCAGCATGTTTAACACCGGGGTGCTGGATGTCGTGATTCCGGACGTCGCCCACGTTCGGAATCTGTTGCAGTTCAATCAATATCACCATTTCACCGTCGACGAGCATACGCTCCGTGCGGTGGAAACGGTGACCAGTTATGAACATGAAGATTCTCCTGTCGGCCTGGCTTACCGGTCGATCAAGCACAAGGAACTGCTGCACCTGGCGGTCCTTCTGCATGACATCGGCAAAGGGTTTGAGCGGGATCACTGCGAGGTCGGGGAAGAAATCTGCATTCGCATCGGCACCCGTCTTCTGCTGCCGATTCATCAGGTGGAACAGCTGGCACTGCTGGTTCGCCGTCATCTGGAAATGGCCGATCTGGCCTGGCGGAGAGACATCACCGATCCCAACCTGATTGTCACTTTCAGCCGGGAAATCGGGTCGCCGGATACATTACGCATGCTTTATGTGCTGACAGCAGCAGACGTGACCTCGGTTGGCCCCGGGACATGGAGTCACTGGAAAGCCAGCCTGCTGGCGGAACTGTTTGACAGCTGCCTGTCGATGCTCAGCGGGAAGCGATACTCCTCTCATGAAGCGGAACGCATCCGTGTCGTTCGTCAGGACGTTTTCGAAGCGTTACAACAAACTCGGTCACATCAATGGACGCAGGAACGAGTCGACGAACACCTGGCCGGATTCTCGGCATCGTATCTGACGACAACACCGGTTCCACGTATCGCGGAAGACTTGCTGATCATCGAGAAACTCTCTCCGACATCAATCGAAGTGGTCACGAACTGGAACCCGGAAACCAGAAGCACGGAATACCGGATCATCACCCGAAATCCGGCGGCGACGAGCGGATGCTTCTACAAGATGTGTGGAGTCTTAACGGCGAAACGTCTCGACATCCTCGCAGCGGACATTAACACCTCTGATGACGGCGTGATTATCGATAGCTATCAGGTCATCGATAACGACTACAACGATAAGCCCCCGGCCTCCCGGTTCGAGAATGTGGCCGAAGCCTTTCGCGATGTGCTGCAGGGAACAGTGACGATGGAGTCGTTATTTATCCGCTCCAAACGTTTTGGAAGCGATGTCGTGCGTACAGTGTCGAATCTTCCGAATCGAGTGAAGATTGATAACGAATCGTCAGATACGCGGACGATCATTGATGTCTTTGCTCACGACCGTCCCGGCCTGCTGTATACGGTGGCCAGAACTCTGTTTGAACTGAATCTCTCGATTGATCTCGCGAAGATTTCGACTCACTTCGATCAGGTCATCGATGTGTTTTATGTTCAGGAAGCGGACGAAACAAAGGTCCGTTCACCAGAACGTCTCAGGCAGATTAAAGAACGCCTCGAACAAACACTGACTCACTTCTCGGAGACAAGTCACAAACAATTCATCAGTGCGGGAAAGCCATAGCAGAATTCATAACTGTTTAGCGGTCCGAAGTTGTCGGAGGCCAGTTCGCTTGTGAGAAATGATTTCTACCGCAAAGACGCAAAGAACGCGAAGAAGTGAAAATGGCGTGACATCTAAAATTCTACTTGTGTGGAAAAGATTTCTGGTGAATGCTGAAAGAGGATGAACTGGTCTTGATCTCCTTTGCGCCCTTCGCGTCTTCGCGGTAAAAATCCCTTCGCAATTTGAGCAGCATTCAATTCCCTTTCTTCATTCACGATTTACTGAGTCTTTGGGCAGTTCCTTTAACAAGGGACGAATTTTCTTCATCGTGGCCGGGCCAATTCCTTTGACTCGCTGGACATCGTCGATGGATTGAAACGGTCCGTTCTGATTTCGATCCGCGACAATGTTTCGGGCAGTCACTTCACCGATGTCGGGAAGCTGCATCCATTCCACCCAACCTGCCTGATTGATGTCGACCTGAAACGGTGTCGGACTCTCCAGCAACACCCTGGGAGCCCCCGTTCGGTTTAATTGCACCAGATTCAACACGACCAGCACCAGAATGATCGTGCAACTGACCAGAAGAAACCGGCGATCAGTTCGACTTAATCCCAGACCTGATTCATCGGTCTCCTCGCTACCAGGAAGGACGGAGTTTTCCGGTGAACCTTGCTCTGGGAGTGGTGTCGTCTCCGAGGCGATTTCTGGGGGAGTGTCCACCGGAGGTGTGTGACTTTCCGGAGGATCTGCAATCTCAGCAGGATTCGACATGGGAACTGCCCTTCCGTGATCGAAACGTGAATTTCCTGGATTTTCAGAATTCCAGGCGTCGAAACTATTGGTATCTATGGGATTACAGCAATTTTCGGTGATTCTTCGGAGAAAACGTAACAGGAACCCGGGATCGGTCTTGTCTTTACCGGGATCCCCTTGAAAATGACAGAGAAGGGAAGTATCACCCCCCAGACTCCAACAGATGACCAGACTGTATTATCATACCATGACACTGAAATACTTCCCCCAACCCAATAAGGGGACCGTTTTGATCGACACACCAGGCACTCGAATTTCCCGTATCGATGGAGAAATTACAGGGATCCGGAGTGAGGCTGCGCTTCAGCGAAGTCTGGAGAATGCCTGCCTGATTGCGAATGTCTGTGAAAGTTTCCGTGGAAAAGAAACCCTTGTCCTCGATCTCACTGATGTCACACCTCTTTTTGACTTTTTTGTGATTACCACTGGGAACAGCCGACGCCAACTCCGCTCGATCGCCGAAGCGGCGGACGACGTTCTGGCGTCACGCAATTCGAACCGCATGGGACGCGAAGGACACGATGCCCCGTGGATTTGCCACGATTACGGGGATATCGTGCTGCATGTCTTCTCTCCTGATGCCCGAGTTTTGTACGATCTGGAAAATTTGTGGGGAGATGCCGTTCAAGTTGACTGGCAGGCCATTCTCGCGGCAAAATCTTCACTGTCAGAGAATCCCTCGTTGTTAGAGAATTCTACTGAGGCTCCTGCCGAAGTCGGAGAAGCGGGTTAAGAATCATCCAGAAAATAACTCTCCGGTCTCACACTGCAGAAGAGTTTTCTGAACTGATTTTTTGCTACCCACTACCCACTACCAACTATCCACGACCCACTTTTAAGTAGAGCCGCGGTTTTCGAGCCGCGGCATTTTTGTTGACAGGTTGACAGGTCGTCCATGAACATTTTGCGTCTTCTCAAAGATCGATTCGCCGCCGCACTTCAGGGGGCAATTGACGACGTTGCTCCTTTTGCCGATATGGTTCGACCTGTTCAGGACGCCCGATTTGGGGACTATCAGGCGAATTTTGCAATGCCCCTTTCTGGTCGGCTGAAGTTGAAGTCGCGAGACGTGGCCGAATCCGTCGTTCCGAAACTCGATCTGGAAGGGATCTGCCATCCCCCGGAAATCGCCGGACCGGGGTTCATCAATCTCACCCTGCTGGATTCCTTCCTCGAAGATCAGGTAAATCTGGCCGCGAACGATGATCGGCTGGGAGTCGCTGCAGTCGCGGAGCCGCAGACGGTGGTGGTCGATTTCTCCGCCCCGAACGTGGCCAAACCGATGCATGTCGGTCACCTGCGCAGTACGGTCATTGGGGATGCGGTCGCGCGAATCCAGCGGTTCCTCGGAAACAAAGTGATTACCGACAATCACATCGGGGACTGGGGAACGCAGTTCGGAATGATCATCTACGGTTACAAAAACTTCGTCGATGTTCAGGCCTACGAGAAGGATTCCGTGGGAGAACTTGCCCGGCTTTACCGACTGGTGAACCGGCTTTGCGATTACCATGATGCGAAGCATGGGATTCCCGCCGCTCAAATCGAACTGGAAGCCGCTCAATCCACTCTTCAGGAACAGGAAGCCAGCGCCGATCCCGCCGACAAGCAGGCTCAGAAATCTCTGAAGAAAGCCAGAACCGATGTCGCTTCGAAACAGGCATCTCTGAAGTCGCTTCAACAGAAAGTGGAAGCAGTCGATGCCGACGTCGCACTGAAAACACTGGCAGAGGCTCACCCGGAGATCAGCCGATTATCACGGGAAGAAACCGCCAGACTGCATCATGGGGACGCGGAAAACCGTCGCTTGTGGGACGAGTTTCTTCCCGCCTGTCTGCAGGCTCTGCAGAAGATGTATGACCGACTGGGAACCGAGTTTGACCTGGCTCTGGGGGAAAGCTATTACGACCCGATGCTTCCTGCCGTCGTGTCTGATCTCAAACAACGGGGACTCTCTCAATCCAGCGATGGGGCGGAGTGTGTCTTCATTGAAGGTCATGCCGCCCCGTTCATCGTTCAGAAAGGAGACGGAGCGTATACGTACGCCACGACCGATCTGGCGACGATTCAGTATCGCGTGAATGAGCTAGATGCCGACACCATTCTTTATGTCGTGGATGCCCGACAGGGAGACCACTTCAAACTGCTGTTCGAAACCTCGCGGAAGTGGGGATTCGACAAGGTCTCGCTGCAACATATTTCGTTCGGGACGGTGATGGGGAAAGATGGGCGTCCCTATAAAACCCGATCGGGCGACACAGTTGGGCTGGAAAGCCTGCTGGATGAAGCGGTCGCCAATGCACTGGAGATTGTCTCGGCGAATGATGACCGCAAGACGGATGTCGACGGGAACCCACGCTCTGAACTCTCTCCACAGCAACGACAGGAAATCGCAGAGATGGTGGGAATCGGCGGGGTGAAGTACGCCGACTTGATGCACAACCGGGAAAGCGATTACGTCTTCGACTTTGACAAAATGCTGGCCACCACCGGCAACACGGCCACTTATCTGCAATACGCCTACGCCCGCGTGCAGGGAATCTTCCGGAAGGGGGGAATCGATCCCCAGAGTCTTCAGACCAAAGAGAATCGGATTCTGATTCAGTCTCCCGCCGAACGGGCGCTCGCCTTACAGATTGCACGTTACGCCGAAACTCTGGAAGCGGTGGCGGCCGACTCCCGTCCAAATGGACTGACGCAGTATCTGTATGATCTCGCCGGGTGCCTGACCTCGTTCTACGATCAATGCCCCGTCCTGAAGGCGGAGTCGGATGAACAACGCATCAGTCGCCTGCGTCTTTGCCATCTCTCCGGACGAATCCTGAAACATGGACTCTCGCTACTCGGGATTGCAACACCGTCTCAGATGTGATGACGCATTGGGCTCGGGTGCCCTGCTCCTGTCGCGTCAGCAGCAGGAGCATGCGAATTCAAATGGAACGTCCATTCATGCTCACCCTGCTGGCGCGATGTGAGTACGGCACCCATCCCCTCTTTTCATTTTGCATCTTGCCTGAAATCGGGGGAAATGTGCTAAGATTCCCGCCGCCATTCCTCTGGATTCCATCGTCGACATCAGGACTGAGATGACAACTCCAACTGAGATTTCGAACCCTCTCACTCCGTCGATTTTCAAGGACCGAGGCTTCTGGGGGATTACGACAACTCAATTCCTGACTGTATTCAACGACAACTTCTACAAACAGATTGTCTTGTTCATCTGTGTCGGCGTGGCTCAATCGGGCGGTCCCGGCTGGCTGCAGGGATTGGCGACTATTGTCTTTTCGTTGCCGTTCATCCTCTTCTCTGGCTTCTGCGGATACCTTTCCGATCTCTTCAGTAAACGGACCATCGTGATCGTTTCCAAGGTCTGGGAAGTGCTGCTGATGGGAATCGGGCTGATCGCCTTCATGCAGCCGGATACGACAACCATGATCACGATGATGTTTGTTGTGCTGTTCCTTCTGGGATCACACAGTGCGCTCTTTGGCCCGGCGAAATATGGTCTGCTTCCGGAACTGTTCACACAAAAACAGCTTCCCCGGGTGAACGGGCTGTTTCAGATGTCGATGTTTATCGCCATCATTCTGGGGCTATGGATGTCCGGTGTGGTTCTGACACAGCTTCGCGCAGTCTCACCGAATCCCGCAGAAAATGCTGCTGCTACGATGGCTCCTCCTGACAACCTTTGGGTCGTCGCGGTGATCTGTATTGCGATTGCGACTCTGGGACTGATTTTCGGAATCATCATCCGCAAGACCCCTGTCGCCAGACCGGGCTTGAAGTTCGATAAATCGGATCTCATCGTGAACCGGGAGACTCGTATCGCGATCTGGCAGGATAAACGCCTGCTGACCGCACTGGCAGCCACGTCGGTCTTCTGGGCCACCGGTGGACTGGTTTATCCTCCCGCCATCACCGATGTCGGAATGAAGCAGTTCGGATTGAGTGAACAGCAAACCGGTCTCATGGCAGCCGGAACAGGGTTCGGAATTGCTGTTGGTTGTGTGCTGGGAATGGTCTTTTCCAAAGGGACATTCAATGCCCGACTGGTCCGGATTGGTGGATGGGGAATGTGGATCGGCCTGATTCTTCTGGCCCTTCCTGGCAGTTCTTCCGGAACACTGCTTGGTCCCCTGGGAACCGGATTGATGCTGGTCTGGCTGGGAGTTTGTGCCGGGATGTATAACGTTCCGTTGCAGGTCCTCATTCAGGCCCGTGCCCCCACGGAACACAAAGGTCGCGTGATCGGAGCCATGAATCTGGCCAACTGGATCGGCATCTATTCCTCGGGAATCATTTACATCCTCGCCAGTATGGTGAGCAGCCATTTTCAGCTTCCGCATAACCTGCTGTTTGGCATCGGGGCCATTTTCTTCCTGCCGATTATCCTGTTCTACCGACCGCAATCGGAAACGCTCTCTTCATGAGAGGATTCAAGTCTCCACATGGGAACTGTCAGGGTTTTCGCTTTATTAAAAAATCGCTTGGGAGGGCGAGGCTCCTGCCGAGCCGCACACCATGGAAAGCGTCATCTTCCATGCGGCTCAGCAGGAGCTTCGCCCTCCCGAAAATTGTCCATCTTGAAACACGCAAAAACCCTGAGAGATCGGGGACTTCCGTTTGATTTCACGTGCTACTTTGGGTAGAAAGAAAGAGACAATCGGTTTATCAGTTGGGAGAGTCCTGTGAATCGCGTTTCCACTTGGCGTTCTTTGTCTCTGATCTGCTCACTGCTGTTGCTGGTAACGGCATCTCTTAACGGGGCAGAACCGGTCTCACCTGCTCCTGGAAATGAACTCCTCCGCGAATATTTTCGTCTGAGAACGAACGCGATTGAGGAGGATTGTCTGGCGGACGTCAAGAACGCAGAGGATTGGAACAGTCAGCGCGAGGCACGCCACCTTGAACTTCGTGAGATGCTGGGACTCTCTCCCTGGCCTGAGAAGACACCTCTGCAACCGATCATCACCGGCACTGCGGAACTGGACGACTTCGTTGTTGAGAAACTGCATTTTCAGTCTCAGCCGGGGCTGTATGTCACGGCCAATCTTTACCGTCCCCGGACTGTCGAAAAACCACTTCCTGCGATTCTCTATGTGTGTGGTCATGCCAATGTCAAAGAGAATGGTGTCCCGATGGGGAACAAAACCGGCTACCAGCATCATGGTGCCTGGTATGCCCGAAACGGGTATGTCTGTTTGACAATCGACACGATCCAGCTTGGAGAGATTGCCGGAACGCATCACGGAACCCATCAGAAAGGAATGTGGTGGTGGCTGAATCGTGGCTATACCCCTGCCGGAGTCGAAGCTTGGAACGGAATTCGTGCCATCGATTACCTGCAATCCCGACCGGAAGTGGACCCGGAACGAATTGGAGTGACCGGGCGTTCCGGAGGGGGAGCCTATTCCTGGTATATCGCTGCACTGGACGACCGTATCAAAGCGGCTGCTCCTGTCGCCGGAATCACCAATATGGACAACCACATCGTTGATAAATGCATCAACGGTCACTGCGACTGCATGTTCATGGTGAACCGCTACGGTTGGGATTTTCCCATGCTTGCGGCCATGGTGGCTCCCCGGCCGTTGCTGATCATCAACACCGATCGTGACTCCATCTTTCCACTGGATGGAGTGGTGGATGTGCATGTTCGCGTGCGGAAGCTCTATCAATTACTGAAAGCCGATAAGAACACAGGACTCTTTCTCTGCATGGGACCGCATGCCGATTCACAGCATTTGCAGAATGCCTCGTTTCAGTGGTTCAACCTGCATCTGAAAAAAGAGGATCAGCCCATTACCGTTGTCGCCGAAAAACTGTTCAAACCCGCAGAACTGAAAGTGTTTGAACAGTTGCCGGCTGACGAAAAGGTCACAACTGCTCACGACTGGTTCAACAAACCTGCGACACGCGGTGACGACGCAGCGAATCGAACTTACAACGCCAGCCGAATTGGTCTTGTGGCTCCACAAGAACTGAATGTGAAGCTGGTGAAGACTCATGAACGGGATGGCTTGCGCCTGCGAACATATGAGTTCGATTCCGAGAAGCCGTATCGCCTGCCGTTCTATGTGATCGATGCAGGAGAGGCGACTTCTCTGGACAATGCTGTCGTTGAGGTGCTGACTCCCGATCAGATGGACTCCAAACTGGAATCGCTGAAAGCATTCTTTGTCGATGAGTCTGCTGCATCGGATGCCGTCGATGGGGCAAAGAAATGGTTGAGTTCGAAGCAGGAAGCCACCGTTCTTTTTGCTCCGCGTGGAGTCGGTGCCACGCGCTGGGACGAGGACGCAAAGACGAATCCGCATACACGCCGCAGCTTCAACCTGCTGGGAACAACGGAAGACGAACGACGCGGAATCGATACCGCCAACGCGCTCGCGGCGGTTCGTTCCGCTTTGAAGGTCGACGGAACTCAAGTGAAAGTGGTCGCAAAGGAACTTCCGGCATTCTGGAGTCTTTATGCGGCACTGGTCACGTCGCAACCTGGTTCATTCTACCTGCATGATCTGGCAATCAATCCGCATGAGGATGGACCATTCATTCTGGCCCTGGAGCAACAGACTTCGTTGCCGGAACTGGTTCTGCAGGCCGCCGGAGTCGGTCACCGTCTCTACTTGTCCGCTGAGATCAACGACCAGCATCAGGATTGGATCGCCGTTCAGGAGAAAGCCAGAAAACAGGGAATTCAAACCCTGAATATCGGCGACCAGACCGGGAAGTAAATTGCTTTTTGTTTGGTTCTAAGAATTTCGGATTTCGAATTTTTTCCTCTACGCATCCATGGCCAGAAGCGTGGAATCCACTTCCATGGTCTGGTAAGACTGCCAGTCGGCGGGGGTGATCAGGCCGTCGTGAAGAGCGGAGGCCACCATTGCACCGTCGACTCGGGCAAGCTGCAACCGATGCAGATCCGCAACATGTCGTACGCCTCCGCCGGTCCAGACAATCAGGTCGGGGCGCCGTTCTTTGACCGTGTGACAGAAGGCTCCTGTGGGAACACCGCGACTGGTTCCGATATGAGAAAACTCCAGCACGATCACATGTCGTACGCCGCATTCCACCGCGATCGAGAGGATATGTGCCGGATGCATCCCTTCCGTACCGGCCCCCAGCGGCTGGCCGTCACGGAGATCAAGACTGAACACAATGCGATCAGAGCCGACTGAAGAAATGATCGGTCCAAGCAGATCGAGCTGAGGGAGTGTCTCCAGCCCGATGATGACCTTGCCGACCCCCATTTCGATCAGAGTTTCTGCCTGTTGAACGCTGCTGACACCGGCATCTACCGCCAGCGGTATTCCACATTCGATCATCGTGCTGATCACGGGATGGGGCGCATGGCCATGACGGATGGCATCCAGATCGGCAATGTAGAGCCAGTTCGGGTGAAAGGCTTCTTTGAATGCCAGTACTGTTTGAACGGGATCACTGCCGGGGGTCAGGCCACTGATATTCGGCTGATATTGCCCACGATTACCGGCGCGGCCTCGGACCACTTCTCCCTGCATCAGATCCAGAACGGGAATCAGTTCCATCGGAGATTCTCCCCATTCAAGAGTTCCATCCGTCTGCGCCAAGAAGTACGGATGCTGAAATCGACCTTTTTGACAGACTGCCGGTCCTGCAATCCGCCCTTCAATTGTAAAGGAGGAAATTCAGACCTGCACTGAAAACCTGTTCGAATTGGTGACGAATTCGAGAACTGGCGAATTTTCACGCAGCCCTGTTCAAGCGATTTGGCTCGTCCTTCACGACCGACTGCTTGACCGGTGTTCCCGATGCGATTGAATCGACCTGCTCCTGAAGCTCATCCATACGCCGTTGCAATTCAGAAACATAGGGAGCAAGTTCCTGTTTGCTCAACCCCTGCGGAACTGCAAATGGTTCTCCACCAAGGACATAGGCTGTCGAAAATGGTTTGGGAACCAGAAGATCGGTCCATTTCCCGCGAGGACGCCATGCTCGACTGGCCGAACACGTAACAGGCAAAATCC
>DATMFC010000190.1:0-2332 GCA_035556335.1 Planctomicrobium sp.
AAACGTTTTTCTTCCGGAATGCGTGTCCGTCTGGGGTTTGCCGTGGCCGCCTTTCTGGAACCGGAGATTCTGATTGTCGATGAAGTTCTGGCCGTCGCCGATGTGTCATTCCAACGGCAATGTCTGGGCCGGATGCAGGACCTGTCGAATCGGTCGGGACGCACCGTACTGCTGGTGAGTCATAATTCGACGGCACTGGCCTCGCTCTGTCATCGCGGAATATTACTGAAACAAGGACAAACGGCCTTTGACGGCAGCATTACCGAGGCCATTCATCACTACAGCGAAGCGACAACCAGACGCCGGGTTCACTGGTCTGGCCCCATTGGAAATGACGATTTCCAACTCGTCGAAACATGGATCCGGCCGGTCGAAGAAAACGGAATATGGGAGACCGGAACCGCACTGGAAGTGGGAGCGGTTCTTGATGTACAACGCACGGTCGACAGTCTTTATTTTGGATTCCGTCTCCTGTCAGGATATGGAACCGAATTAGCGCTGGCCCTTTATGATGATGCCGATTCCGAAATCAATCAGACGATCCATCCTTGTCGAATCTCTCAGCGCTGGATCATCCCTGCGAACATGCTGGCGGCCGGACAATACCGCATTGACTTTACACTGGGACTGGAGAACAGATCTCCGACTCTCGGGGAATCTTCCGGAGAACTTCTGTTCGAACTGGAAAATCTGACCGGACACGGCCGACAGTATCACCAACAGGGAGTCCGCGGATCAGACAGCCTGCTCCGCCCCAATTGGGTTTCCGATCGAAGAGTTACGACCATCCAGGATCATAACATCGTGATCTTTTAAGGGGTTCGAATTTAATGAATCGCACGACAGTCATTCAGGATGCGATTAACCATCTGAGCGCCCAGACTTATTTAGAAATCGGAGTCTTTGCGGGAGATTGCTTTCTTCCGGTTCGCGTCCCGTTAAAAATCGCCGTCGACCCTTGCCTTAAGATCGGATGGCATCGCAAATTGATCTGGAAGCTAAGACATCGTTTTCAATACACGTCTCAATATTTTGAAGTCACGAGCGACGAGTTTTTCTCCCGAGTGGAGGGAAATCAGCAAATCTCCAGTAAGAAATTTGATGTTATATTTATCGATGGGATGCACACTCATCGCCAGTCTCTGAAGGACGTCAATAACGCCCTGAAGGTCCTCGCAGACCCCGGCATTATAATCATGCATGACTGTTATCCTCCAAATTCTGCAGCGGCCTATCCTGCGAATTCACTGGAACATGCCAGATCCCTAAATCTGCCTGAGTGGACCGGAGAATGGTGCGGCGATACGTGGAAAACGATCTGTCACCTCAGAGCAACAAGAGCCGACCTGAATATCTTTGTTCTCAATTGTGATTATGGGCTGGGAGTCATCACGAAAGGGGTCCCTGAGAAGAGACTGGAGATGACAGAAGAACAGATCGAAGTCCTGACATTCGATGACCTGGAGAATGCCCCCTTGGAATTGATCAACCTGAAACAGCCTGGACACTGGACTAAATTTATGCGTCGATTTGAAGTTTGAAAAGGCTGATTTCTTAATGACGACATCAGAGGATAGCTCATCATTTTTACTTCCAGTCATCAGCGTCATTGCCGTCAGCTACAACCATGAACGGTATGTCATCGAAGCGCTGGAAAGCATTGCCAGTCAATCTGTTTCCGAAATTGAACTGATTTTCTGTGACGATGCCTCATCAGATCGTTCTGTCGAGATCGCGACAGCTTGGCTCAGTCAGTCAAGGCTGTCTTATCGCACAATCCTTCACCAGACAAATCAGGGACTTTGCCGCACACTCAATGAAGCAAGACTGCTTTGTCGAGGAGAATTTCTTCAGTATGTCTCCTGTGACGATCGGCTTCATCCGACGAAGTTCGAAAGACAACTTCAGGCATTCTCTCAAAGCGCCGATTCCGTTGCCGTCATCTGTTCCGATGCAAATCTGATTGACGATAGTGGCTCGCCGATGCCCCCTTTTCTGTTCACCCGTCGTTTTGCTACTCCAGATATCAGTAGTCAGTCAGGGCTTTACAAACAGTTGGTTCGGGGGGAACCGTGCATTGCCGCTCCATCTGCATTGATCAGGAAGAGTGCATTGGACGAAATCGGATGGTATGACGAGAATCTCTCGACGGAAGACTATGACACATGGCTTCGACTGCTAAGAAAATATGACATTATCGTTCTAAGTGATCCTCTTGTTGACTATCGAATTCATAAGCATAATTTCCATACTTATCTGGACAAAAACAATCAATGGCGACACGTTCGTTACCAGATATTAAAGAAGCATCTGGACGACCCATATGTGAGAT
>DATMFC010000191.1:0-3054 GCA_035556335.1 Planctomicrobium sp.
CTTCTGTCATTGACCCGAAATCTTCCCAGTTACACGGCACCAGATGCCCGTCGCCGCCCATCAGGAAATGCAGCCACTTCCCGTCCGATCGCTCTTGACGGCAGAACGATGCTGGTCGTCGGGATCGGTGGCATCGGCACAGAGATTGCGCAACGGGGACATGGGTTCGGAATGCGCGTTATCGGGACACGTCGGAGCACGACTCCCGGTCCTGACTTCATTGAACGGGTTGGCCAGCCACAAGATTTGCTGGCGATGCTCCCGGAGGCCGATGTCGTGGCGATCGCCGTTCCCCTGACTGCCGAGACCGAGAACCTTTTTAACGCCGAGGCATTCGCAGCCATGAAGCCCGGTTCTTATCTCATCAATATCGCTCGGGGGAAAATCGTGAATACCGATGCCCTGATCGAAGCGTTGAACAGCGGCAAACTGGCCGGAGCCTGTCTGGACGTGACCGATCCTGAACCATTGCCAGCCGATCATCCTCTTCGAAGTTTTCCCAACGTCATTATCACTCCACACGTGGCCGGCGTTTCTGAAGTCACAGTGCAACGTGGAACCGTGATGCTCAGAGAGAACATGCGTCGCTTCGGTGCCGGTGAACCCCTGCTGAACGTCGTTGACAAGCAGGTCGGATATTAAGGACCGTCCTGGAAATAACTGTCCAATTTTAAAAGCTGTGGCAAGCCTGGGTGGCCCGGTCAGAATTGGCCGGGTGCCGCAGGCACAAGAAGCTCTTCCCTCAGGCTCCCGATTTCCCAATGCCTGTGAATGGTCTCTCGGTCTCCAAGTCAGAGAATGAGATCTTCTATGGAATCGCAAGCTGAGGGGCAGGCATCTTGTCGCTGCGCGACCCGGCCAATTCTGGCCGGGCTACCCGGTCCCGCCGAGCCGCAAACAAAGGAAAAGCGTGAACATTTATGCGGCTCAGCGGGAGCTTCGCCCTCCCGGGCCATCTTCATCAGTGCGAAAGCCCTGCCCTGAAGCGAACTTGACTCGCACGGTCATTCCAGGTTTGTTCACGATGAGGAGAGAAGTGGTTGGGAGTCAGTGTGACCTTTTGGCATTTTCTGACCCCTGAATCCTCACTCCTATCTACATCCATCTCGAACAAACCTGCAGACAGCAGTCACCCCCTACTCTTCTCCCAGCAGCCCTTTGTTCAGTTTCTTTAGGGCTTCGGATTCAATCTGGCGGACTCGTTCTCGTGTCAGGCCGAGAGCTTCTCCGATTTCTTTAAGAGTCTGTGGCAGGCCATCGTCCAGTCCGAATCGCATCTTCAGAATGGTGGCTTCCCGTTCGTCCATATCTTTGAGCATTCGCTCGACATGAACCAGATTGTCGGTGTTGATCAAATCATCTTCCGGACCGAGGATACGTTCATCCGGAATCAGATCTCCCAGTGAAACATTGTTCGAATTGTCGTCCACTTGCGGAGTGGTGTTGTATAACTGAATCGCCTTCTTGACGATTTTCAGTTTCTTTGACGGCAATTCCAGTTCCCGGGCGATTTCATCGGCGGTTGGACTCCGCCCCAGTTCGTCGGAGAGCTTGGCATTTGCACGTCGCCACTTCGAGAGCAATTCCACCATGTAAGCAGGAACGCGAATCGTTTTGGCGGAGTTGATCAGAGCCCGCTTGATCGACTGCTTGATCCAGTAACTGGCGTACGTGCTGAACCGGGTGTTCATATCCGGATCGAATCCCTCCACGGCCCGCAACAGACCGAGGTTTCCTTCTTCAATCAGATCCGGCAACGGCAATCCTTTCCCGGCATACCCACGGGCGATGTTCACCACCAGTCGCAGATTCGCGCGGACCATCCGGTCTCGGGCCGCGAGGTCCCCTTCCGCGATCCGGTTGGAAAGCTCTTTCTCATCATCAGCACTCAACAGTGCGGTTTCGTTAATTTCACGCAGATAGGTTTCGAGCGGATTCTGCACGTTCGACGCTCGTCGGCGGATGGTTTTTTGCATGGATCTTTTCAAATCATACCCAGTGAATAGCAGATTACGTCCATCACAGATTGAGTGCCCGTTCTGTCCCGGCGCCCCACCAGGTCTCAATCGCTTCAAACCGGTGACAAAACTGAATCTGATCCGCTCTGTGGAAGGGAGCTTCTCGTGATCGAAGAGGTTTTGTTTTCGGTTCTAAAAGATGTCGTTCTGTTCTTCACTTCGGGAATTAGGGGAATACAAATGATTTCAGATTTCAAGGTTGCGGTCTTGCTGGAATGATTATCGAACCGGCAGGTTTTGCCGCTGGAGAATCTTTCGTGTTAAATCAGCTTGTTCAGGGGAACTTGGTGTATTAAGAGGATTTTGACGATTTTGAGGCTGCGGAAATTTGACAGGGAGTTTGACGATCAGGCACAGGGCCTCTCGTAACCTGCTGTCATGAAAAGTGATACAGATACGAATTGGCGGTTGCCGATCAGTGAAGCGGGCTGTGGGACAGGATTCCGAAAATTTCAGAGAAAATGAGGAATCCCGACCGAACTTTATTTTTGGAATTGCGTCTTGTTCAGCAGAGGACGTTGTCCAGAATACTGACGGTGTTGAATTTTCCCGATTTGGGGGTGACACCAGCGTTCCGGCTGTCCACAATAGGAACGGAATCTTCGTAGTGCATTGGCAGGATTTTGAACCTGTCAATTCAGAGTGGACGTTCCAGTAGAGATTTGTCGATTTCAATGACCAGGTTCCAATAGTTACGGAACCGACCCTTCTGTTGTGTTTTTCAAGGATTGCGAGAGATCGCAATAAGGTGCACCGATGCGTCAGCACATCATTACCAGCAGCAACGTTTATGGCATCCAGGCGAGCAATGTCTCGGCCGTCGCCATCGTCGCCGCTCGTAGTGAGTCAACGCTCGGAATGCGCCATGGAAAACCGCTATCCAAATGTCTGGCTTCAAGTTCCAAACATCGCAAAGACCATTCAGGTTCATCCGTGGTCTCGGTGGTGGAATCACCCGTGTCGGTGGTGCGCTCAGTGAAAAGCACATCGCGCCCCGCAGAGGTGATGGAACGTCCGGAAGCCAGCGCATCCCGAT
>DATMFC010000192.1:0-18562 GCA_035556335.1 Planctomicrobium sp.
GATGATTCATGGATTCCGCAGCAAACGACGGCAGATTCGCAGCATAGGGATTCGGACGAAGTGTGGCCGTCCGGTCTCCGCTTCGATAAACGCCTGCATCGAAATTGCCACTGCTCCCTGAAAATCCGCCTTCCGGAGAGGATCCGAAAGCCGGGAGGTTGAAGTCGCTCATCTCCCCTGAGAACCCATCCGTGGTTCCTCGGCTTTGAATCACGCGATACGGATTGGCCCCGACCTGAAAGCGTCGAACCTGAACCGGCCAATCGGAGTTCGCCAGTTGCACAATGAAGTCGGCAATCTTGCTTTGCTGAATGGTGACGCTCATATAGAAGCCTCGTTCAAAGAACGGTTTGGATTCGTCATCCGCTCCGATGTAGCGCTTTGGAAGCGCTGGACCACCAGTCCCGCCCTCGGACATGCCCATATCCATTCCCATGTCTCCCCCACCCGCTCCAGCTGCACTCGCGGGACCGAATTCTTCTGCCGGATTGAAGGCGACCGAACCTTTAACATTGGCTCCCATACCTCCACGTCCTGAACGGCGCATGCCCCCCATGCCCCCTTCGAATTCGGACATGCCTCCTTCTCCGGACATGCCTGCATCGGTGGTTGTTGGTTCGCCAGTTCCTCCGAGCAGTTCGAGCCGATCCAGTCGCCGAACGACACTTTCACGAACCGATTCCTTGTCCTGATTCACCTTGACGATGGAGTCCAGCAATAACTCTGTCATCCAGATATCAATCTGGGCATCCCACATTTCCTGTGAGGTGACTCCGAACTGCTCGAAATGCGCCTGCGGCAGATTCGCCATCAGGACCACTTTCTGATTGGGACCAATCGAGGCTTTTGGGTTCGGAAGCACCATCGGGTCAAGTGGCCGAACCGGTTGGACCCGTTCCTGCAAACGGCGATACGCTTCGTCGTAGGTCCCTTTGTAAATGTTTGGAACCTGCTGATTGAATTCTCCCAGAAAGTCAGCGGGGATTCTGTCCGCAACCAGTCGCGGCCAGGTCATTCGGGCCTGCTGGTGTTTCCAGAGGTCGACGATGGCGTCGTCGACATAAGCTTCCAGCGAACCGTTAATGAACTTGAGTTTCGTGATGTAGTCGTCGTTCGCTTCCCGACCTGATGAAACCCCACTTTTCACCTGATCAAGGCGAGACTCCCGGGCCTGGGTCGCTGCTCTGAGCTGACCGTTGGCCGAGTAGAAACCATAGAGGACCAGCGGGATGATTAATCCTGACAGGATCCAGAAATGATGTCGGATCAGAGGTTGAAGCTTATCCATCACTCGACCGCTTTATCTATATGACTGGTGAATTACAGAACTGTTTTTCAGTGTCGGTGACGAGTTCCCAAAGATGACGGCTGGCAGTCACAGTCTCCAGGAATTCGACAAGAGCACTGCTCGTTATTCTTGTGGGGGTTCTGCCGAAATTCCTTCGGCGGCCTCACGAACTTCATCGCTCACCCCTTCCCCCTCTTCCTCGGTGACGGGGGCCGGGTCCACCCGTGATTCGGGCGGCACATAATTGAAGGCGAACTGAATCACGAATTTGACCTTGTAAACTTCTTTGACAGGAGTCTCCGGTGAACCGGGAAGTCTTTGTGGAGTCGCGGGAGGTCCAAAGCCCCGGTCTCCTTCGGGATTGAATCCGGGGTGACCGCGATTGAATCCGCCGGGGTTCCGTGGATTAAAGCGTGGAGTGGCTCCCGCCGGAGTCCGTCGCGTGACGGGGGGCTGGTTCGGATTGTCCAGTTCCCGACTGTGTGCCACGATTGTTGCGTGAGAAATTCCCATGCGGGTGACATCGCGCGTCACGAAATCCGGTGGCTGAATCTTGGGTTGCTGCAGATTCTTCAGGAGTGTGTTGATCACGTACAAAAAGCCGGATTCTTCCGGATTCTGCGGGTCATCGTGATAATGTTCTCCTTCCAGCGTGAAGATATAACCGGCGCCTTCCGGAGGCGTTTCCCGGTCGGCTGGAGCCAGCAACTGCTTCATGTGTGGTGTCAGAGTGTTGAACCAGTTCGCGCGGTCGGAAACCCGTTCTGCCGAAAACAATGTCAGGTTGATCTGCCTTCTCTTCTCCAGATCATCGGCAGTGAACTCGGCGTCCGGGGGATCGCGTGGCAGGCAGTCCAGAACGGCGTTAAACACTTCCATCCACTTGATGTCGCGCCGATCTTCGGTGAGCGCATCCAGTTTCCCTTTCGTCGTCTCGTTCGTCGCTTTCTCGGCGTCGTAATCTCTTTTGAAGTTCGTAATTTCGGTCCCGAACTTCGTTGCTTCGTCCTCGGCGGCCTGAAACTCTGCTGTGTGCACGGTGGCGTACGACCGGGCGTTTCCAATTGTCGACAAAGAAAACAGCAGCAGGAGAACAGCGGCCGAGGCGAGTGCCCAAGGCTTCTTGAGGCGGATACGGCGTTCGGCTGTAATTTCCGGAGGAAGCAGTGATGTACGGATTCGAGTCTGTTCCAGCCCCTGCAATGCCAGTCCGTAAGGAACAGCAAAGCTGAGAAGGTTTTCCGTGAACATCGGGGAACTGATGACGGAATCGCCGGTCAACAGTTTGAAGGAATCGGTTCGCTCAACCGGGTATTGCAGGTTCTGTTGCAGGAATTTCTGCAATCCGGCCAGTTTGAAGCCATTCCCCAGTCCGACGACTTTCATCACTTTGGCGGAGCGGTTCACACTGGAAAAGTAACCGATCGACCGCTGAACTTCCGCGACATAGTCGTTAAAGACAGGGCGAAGTGCCTGGAAGACGGCTCGCGGATCCGGCGACTTGGTCGCGTTGCATTTCAGGTGCTCCGCCTTGGCGAAGCTGAGTTTCATCTCTTTGGCTAATGCCCGGGTGAAGTGATTTCCCCCGATCGGAACGTTACGAATCCAGATTTTGTAGCCGTTGGAAACCATGAGCGTGGTGTTGTCACAACCCATGTCGAGCATGATGTAATATTCGTCGGTCGGCTCGCCGCTATCTCCCCGGCGAATTCCCAGTTCATCCAGACTGAGAATGTTATAGAGAGCCAGCGGGGCGATCTGAATCAGTTCAACTTCGACCTTGGCGTTCTGGTAAGGACGCAGTTGCTGTTGAACCTGATCGCGCTTCATCGCGAACAGTCCGACCTCCGCATCGAGCAGAAAGCCCCCTTCTTCCGCCCCCGCTCCGAGTGGCTGATAGTCCCAGATCACGTCGTCCAGTGCGAACGGAATCTGCTGTCGGGCTTCGTATTTGACGATTTCGTGCAGCTTGCTTGATTCAACAGGGGGAAGTTGAATAAAGCGGGCCAGGGCAGACTGACCGGGAACAGAGATGGCAACCGCATCCCCTTTGAGATTATTCCGGGACAGGAACGTTTCCATCGCCTGCGGGACGATCTCGTCCGGAATGGCGTCGGGTTGACTGAGAATTTTGGGGAAGGGAATGTAGTCGAACGCCTCGGCGACAACCTGTCCGCTATCAGGATCAAGGCGAACCTTGATTGCCTTCAAAGCCGACTGGCCGATGTCGATTCCCCAGGCTGCACGTAATTCCGCCATGCCAAACCCTTTGTCTTCATCTTACCTGCGTGACCCCGACGGCCATCGGAATCGATGAACCAGACGGTTTTCGAGGAAAGTCATCTTAGTGCCGCGAACAAAACCTCTCAAACAATGAGAATTCCTTTTTCCGCGAGCGGATCGGGGTTCGTTTTGTCGGCGGTTCTTATATCGAATTTGAGAAGTGTCTACGTCTGCCGGTCACTGAGCGAACGAGGCAGTGCAGTACACTGGAAATGAAATTGATACTTTAGTTTACGGGGGAAGCCCCTGTTTCGCCAACCATCATGGTCGTCAGAATTGCATTTTCCTGCCTCTTTGCCTTGACTTTTGACACAATCGTTGGAGCCCCCACCTCATATTCAAAGACGACAGGACACAATGAAAAAGTTCCAGGAATTTGCCCTCATTCAGGAAATTTCTGTTCCGGACTGGTGGTTTCCTGTTGGACCCAGTCGAAAAATTTTTCATTTCCTGCACACGAATTCCACGCGACAACGCAGGGGCAATCGTAGGGATGAATCTCCAAAATCCGCTCTGTGGCCGCTGAAATCAGGGACGTTTGTGTTTTGAAAAGAATCGCAACTTCCGGAGATGTCTGCACTTCATTCTCCCATCTGTAGACGGAAGTGATTTCACCGCTGATGTTTGCACATGCCACAAGACACCGTTCAACAAGATCGTGTGCGATTTTCAGGGCAACCTCCCGGCTGGGGGCGGTCACGTAAAGCGTGGTCATCTCCACTGCTTGACTCCTTGATGGAAAACTGTATGCCGGAAGTCTTGAAAACAGAATCAGGAAGAGATATCGTTCGGGACTTTCCGCATGTCATCTGGGGGAAAGGTGTCTCCCGTAGATGACTTTGTTGACTGGAAATTAAACTGAAACGCTCAGGTTTTCGGCCATTTTAAACGATTTTCATCGTTTTTGTCCTGCCTGAACGTCACGAAGTGATACTGTCCAGGAATACTGGCCGTTTAATAATATTGTTCGCAGTAACTGCTCGAATGGATCGAAGGATTGGGGTTTTTCCCAAAACTTTTGTTTTCGGTAGTTTCCTGCTTTGTTGAAATTTCGTTCGAGTAAGCTGCAACAGCAGTGCCTTCCGTTTCGCCATGTCGGCGGCCCTTTTCGCTTGTTATAGATGAAGAGGCAGAGCGGCATTGTTTTGTTTCATTGCTCAGGTTGCACCAAGAAGTACTGATTCATGTCACACATCGTTAAAATTTCCGGAAAACCACGAGCGAGTGTCGGCACCTCCCAGGCCCGACGTCTGCGGACGCAAGGACTTGTTCCAGCTAATGTTTACGGGCACAAGCAGGATTCCGCCAATATCGTTCTGGAGAGCGACGCAATCACAGGGCTGATTAAAAGCGGTGCCCGGGTTGTGGATCTGGACATTGAAGGCACTTCGGAAAAGGCGCTTCTGAAAAGTGTCCAGTGGGATACCTTTTCAACACACGTTCTGCATGTGGATTTTCTGCGAGTGGACATCAATGAGCGTGTCCGGCTGGATGTTCCCATTCAGTTGCGTGGAACGGCTCCAGGCGTTGTTGCTGGCGGAGTTCTGGAAGTTCCACACCACACCTTGACAATTGAGTGCCTGGCGGTTGAAGTTCCAGACAACATTCAGGTTCGGATCGCCAGCCTGAACCTGGGTGAGTTCATTCACGTTTCGGATCTTCAGGATGTTCCTCCTGGAGTCACCGTGCTGACACCACCAGAGACCGTTCTGGTTCATGTCGCTCAGTTGCAGGTGGCACCTGAAGCAGAAGCTCCAGCAGAAGAAAAGAAATAGGGTATTGCCGGACCGTGTGCAGGCGTTTTGGCGCGTGACCGTCCCGTTTTCTGCCTGCAGGGCGCTGGTGGCAAAATTCAGCGTAACACAATTTGAGGTTCAGGTTTGAAGATTGTTGCCGGGTTGGGAAATCCTGGGCGAAAGTATGCAGGAACCCGGCACAATGTCGGGTTTGAAGTGATTGAGGAACTGTCAAAGCGATTTTCTTCCCCGGCATGGAAGAACCGCTTTGAGGCAGAGGTGACCGAGATTCAGATTGCAGGCGAGCAGGTATTGCTGCTCGCACCGCAGACTTATATGAATCTCAGTGGCCGGTCTATTCGGAGTGCCGTCGTTTTTTACAAGGCGTCTCTTTCAGACCTGCTGGTCATTTGCGATGATATGAATCTGGAGCCGGGTCGTTTGCGACTGAAAGGTTCTGGATCCGCAGGGGGTCAAAAAGGGTTGAAGAATACAATCGACCAGTTCGGAACGGTCGATTTCCCTCGATTGAGGATTGGAATCGGCCGTCCGGATGACGGATTTGATACCGTCAATTACGTCCTGCATCCGTTCAGTAAACGGGAACGGATGGCAATGACGGATGCGGTGATTCGAGCCTGTTCAGCCGTTGAAACCTGTGTTCAGGACGGACTGGATGCCGCAATGAATCACTATAATCGTGTTGATCAAGCCGGTTCCTGAGAACCTCTGACAAAACTGATCCCGATCCATTTGCGGAACGGGAAGTCTCATCGTTTGAGAGATTTTGTTTGCGGCTTTAAGAATCGGTGTTATTGAAATATTTGAGTCGTCAATATTAAAGTGGCTGATTCTGTGAATCGGCGATGACAGTGTGAAGGGGATGAACTTGGCTGAGCGGTTGTATGAATGCATGTTTGTGCTGGATAGCGGTCGCTATGCACAGGATCCGCAGGGAACTGAAGACGCGATCAAGGAATATCTGACACGTTGTCAAGCCGAACTGGTCGCGATCGCTCCTTGGCAGGAAGGGAAGCTCGCCTACGAGATCGATGGGCACCGAAAAGGGCTGCACCTTCTGACTTATTTCAAAATGGACGGATCACAGGTTGAACAACTCAACCGGATCTGCAAACTCAGTGATCTGGTGATTCGTCATCTGGTCATCGAGCATGAAGCCAAACTGTTTGACCTGATGGTCGGCCAACTGGCTCATGGTGGTGCACACCGCGAAGAGGAAGAAGTCGTCGAATCAGAGATCTGATTCCCGGCTTCGCGTTCACAGGCAGGTTTCAGGAAGCCGTACGGAATCAGGGCCGTACATCAGGAGGGAGATCATGGCGAGTTTCAATCGAGTCATCCTTGTCGGAAATCTCACCCGGGATCCTGAAGTCAAATACACGACCGGCGGAACCGCTGTGGCCGAAATCGGTCTGGCGGTGAATCGGACGTGGTTCGACCAGAAATCGAATGAACGCAAGGAAGAAACAACTTTTATCGACGTGACCCTTTGGGGACGTCAGGCGGAAGTGGCCGGAGAATACCTGGCCAAAGGACGCCCTGTCCTGATCGAAGGTCGCCTGCAACTCGACACCTGGGATGATCGGGAGTCGGGTAAGAAGCGGTCAAAATTACGTGTCGTCGGCGAAGCGATGCAGATGCTCGGAGGCCGGGGAGACGGAGGAAGTCAAGCAGGTGGAGGGGGAGGAAGTCAGCGATCTGCCGGTCGTGGAAACAGTTCGGCATCGCAGGATTCCGCCGAGTCGTTCTATAATGATTCCCCTTCATCGGGTGGTGGAAATTTCAGTGGAGAGGATGTCCCGTTTTAAGGGCTCCGGTCGTGTTAGAGCAGTTTGCTCTACCATGTGCCCGCGCAGCGCAGTGTTCGAACAGGAAAACATTGCATTCCGCGTGGCGAGGACGAGTAAGTTATATTGCAGGTTGCACTATGACTCCTGTCACTGCGGACACCATTGTTTGATTCGCAGGACAATTCGAATTCTGTAAATATCAGATCAGCAAGTTGAGATTGAGATGGTTGTCAAACGCAAACATGGACAGAGAATTCGCTCCAAAGATCGTAAGGGCGGAGTTGAGTTGCTCCTGGCCGAGCATGTTTCCAACCTGGGAAATCAAGGGGAAATTGTACGAGTGAAGCCCGGTTATGCCCGGAATTACCTCGTCCCGATGGGGCTGGCCACTGTCGCTACTGAAGCCAATAAGCAGATGGTGGAACGTCACCGTAAGCGACAGGAAGAACTGGCCATTGTCCGTCGCAAAGAACTGCAGCAACTGGCAGAGAAACTGCGGTCGTACAGCGTGACACTCGAAGCCAACGCGACCGACGATGGTCACCTGTATGGTTCAATTGGTCCGGCCGATATCAGTAAGGCACTGAAGAAAGCCAATTACCAGATTGAAGCGGCTCAGGTGAAAACCGAAGGGGCGATCAAGAGCCTGGGGATGTACACCATCTCCGTCGAGCTCGAAGAAGGAATCACCACCGAAATCAAGGTTTGGGTCGTTCCGACTGCTGCCATTAAATAATTCTCTTTTACACCAGCTGCTCAGCAACAGGATGGCTGGTGTTTGAAAGAGTTGAAGTTCAAACGGAAAGCCACTTCGTCTATACGAAGTGGCTTTTCGTTTTTTTGTGTCGTTTGATACGCAGCCGGAAGTGATGTTTGGAAATGCTTCAGGGTATTGCTTGTTTGAAGAGGGATAATTTCCGGGAGGGCGAAGCTCCTGCTGAGCCGCAGGAAAGTTGACGCTTTCCATCGTTTACGGCTCGGCAGAAGCCTCGCCCCACTCGTGTTCGGCATCGGTTTTGCGTTGTGAACATCTCCCTTCTCCCCTGAACACGCTCGTTATGTAAATCAACTCTCTTTCAGGGGAGAGGGAGAATCAAATTCCGTGCCGAACACCATTGGCCTCGCCCTCCCAACCCGAATGATTCATGGTAGGGTGGGTCAAAGTCGCGCAACGTGAAGGTGGGTCGTCGCCAACGGCCGATTGTGCTTGCGGCGGTCTGTGTTCTTTGGAAGTGAATCCTGCGACTGAAGACCCACCACACCATCATGTTGGCTCGACCCACCCTACAAGTGTGAATCATCCGGACCAAGCCATTTTTGATAAAGCGAAAGCCCTGAATAGTACAGTCTCACTTTTTGTCTACAGAACGCTGAAAGCGACCTCTGAAACTGCTATAGTCGTTTGCTCGACCAATTTTGATTCCGTTCGTCTCGCTGGAACGTTCTCCTCCAATTCTCGACGGATGGTCTTCTGGAAACCTGTCAACGAACAGGGACCGCGCGGGTGAATCGCCATGGCCCAATCTGTGAATATTGAACTGCAAGGCAAATTGCCACCACAGGATCTGCTGGCAGAACAGAGTGTTCTCGGGGCGATGCTGCTCTCCAGTGAAGCCTACGACGAGGTCATTCAGAAGATTCAATCCATCTGCTTCTACGGCGATGCCAATAAGCGAATCTTCCAGTGCGTCAACGAGATGTACGAACGGGGCGTGCGTGCGATTGATATCGTGACCCTCTCGCACGAATTGAAGAAGCGTGGGGAGTTCGATGAAATCGGCGGGGCCAGCTATCTCAATGAGGTGATGTCTGCCGTTCCCCACGCCGCACATGCAGCATACTATGCTCAGATCATTCGTGAGAAATACCTCTTACGCTGCCTGGTGGAAACCTGTGAGCGAAGTTTGAGAGAGGCCTATCAGCAGGATGAGGAGGTGGAAAGTCTGTTGTCACGAACGGAACAACGGATTTTCGGAATCCTTGAACAGCTTGAAAACGTCGACTCCATCGAAATTGACGACATTCTCAGTCAGACGTTTCAAAAGATCTTCGAACGTATGGATCGGGGAGAGTCCGTCAGTGGGGTCCCCAGTGGATTGCATGGGCTGGACGATAAGACATCCGGTTTTCAGCCCACAGAGTTGATCGTTCTTGCCGCCCGACCGGCAATGGGGAAAACGGCTCTGGTCTGTAATATCGCCATGGCCGTTGCGAAGGCCAACAGGGGCGTGCTGCTGTTCAGCCTGGAACAGTCCAAGCATGAGTTGGCCGAGCGGTTGCTCTGTATTCACGCGAAGGTGAGCGGCCACAAACTGCGCAAAGGGGAACTCGACGAATTCGAACAGCACACACTCGGTCAAGCTGCCGACGAACTTCGAAACTGGCATGTTTTCATTGACGACAGCCCCGGTCGAACGATGTCTCAGATCTCAGCCATCGCCCGACGTCTGAAACGCCGGGGAACGCTGGATATCGTGATCATCGACTACTTACAGTTGATTGAGTCTGAAGATGCGAAGATGCCGCGTGAGCAGCAGATTTCGACGATCACGCGCCGCCTGAAGTTTCTCGCAAAAGAACTGCATATCCCGGTCATTGCACTCGCGCAGCTCAATCGGGGTCTGGAACAGCGCGAAGACAAACGTCCGAAACTCTCCGATTTGCGCGAGTCCGGAGCGATTGAGCAGGATGCGGATATCGTGATGTTTCTACATCGCCCGGAGGCATATGATCCGGAAGATCGTCCCGGTGAGGCAGACCTGATTCTGGCCAAGAACCGTCACGGTCCGATCGGAACGGTCGAACTGGTCTGGCTGCGTGACATGCTGAAGTTCGGCGACAAGAGCCCGATTACCGTCGATCTTCATTAGCCCGAATCATTCCGAGGAACCACGGACAGAACGGAAGAGACGGAATTGATCAGGAGAACTGACATCACGTCAAAAGCAGACGGTCTCTCCAGAAACCTGTCAGAATTTCTCGTAACTCACCCAAACCAAATCCTTTCCGTTATTTCCGTCTTTTTCGTGGTGAATAATCCGAGTTAGAATTCTCCGTCTCCCCGTCGAGTGACTCTCTTTTTTGTCAGTTTTCCAGCGGGGAGAACGGGTCGGAGGAGAGAGACTCCACTGTTCGTGCCGACCCGGGTGGACGCCTCTTCTCGTATGAGGCTCAGTCAGAGCCCGTCAGGGTGGATAGAGTGTAAACACTGATACTCAAGTGTTTTCGGCACATATTCTGGCAGTTCTTGCCGAAGAATCGTTTGAGATCGTCCAAAATCCCCGTCACGGGCGGTTCTCCCTAACACGGTTGATCAACTTTAACCATATTTGCCCATCATTACCGATTTTGTGTTTTTGTCCGATGGCCGTTCAAGCCCTCGGGCCACCTCCACAGTCATTTCCTGCTCCCTCATTCATTGAATCTGGACAGTCCTATGCAATCACCCCGGTTGACAAGACTCGGCCGGCTGTTGTCCTCGCTGGCAGTGCTTCCACTCCTGGCGCCTGGTGCAGTCTTCCCCGGTGCGGCATCCGTGCAGGCGGGTGAACCAGCCGATCGTCGCGCTCGTACGGTTGCTCCAATCAATGAGGTCGCCAGTTCCAAAAGCATGGGGGAAGCCCGTTGTCGTCTGAGTTTTCTCAGAAAACCCTGGGATGAAGTTCTGGATCAGGTGGCCCGGGAGACCGGTTCAAAGCTGGTCATGCCGGAAGTCCCTCCCGGGAAGTTCAGCCGGACGGATTTCGAGAAACACCGTCGTGAAGACGCGGTCCGGATCCTGAACCGGGATCTGGAAAAACTGGGATACCGGCTGGTCGCCACCGGTGACACCCTGGAAGTGATCACCACCAAAAAGCAACAACCTGAGTACACCCGTCACACCGTTCAATCTGATCGCAGTGGACAACCCCCGTTGCCGCTGAATGCGATGACGGTCAATGCCAAAGAAGTCCCCGTTTCTCCGCAGACTCCGGCAATGCCCCAACAGGGAGTCGTTCCGGTCAGCCATGAGACGGTCGTTGCAGAGAACCCCACTGCACCAGCGCGATCAGCCAAACCGGCTCCGGTCAGCAGCATCACCGTTCAACCAGAACACCGCGCCGCACTCGATCTGGCCAAGCAGTTACACCAGACATTCAAACAACGTTCGAAACTGGAAAACGCCGGACCGAACGGGTTGCCGGCATTTGTCGTTGGTCACTTTGATTCGGAGCTTGCGGATTCTAAACAGCCGTTGTTTGTTCTGGAAATCGATACCGCAAGTAATCAATTAATCATCACGTCGACCGAAGTTGTCCAAGCCGGACTCAAGCAACTCATTGGCAAACTGGACACCAATCCACTCACCGCCGAATCAATGCCGACTCTGGTGGCGGGCGAAGGAACACTCGCAGAAACGGGCGAAAAACTCAGTAAACCACTGTCGACCATTGCTCAGGCCCGCGAACGTCAGGGAGAGTCCGCACCACCGAAAGCAGCCGCAGAATTCCCCATGCCTCCTGCCGCAGGAACCCCACCTGCAACTGAACCGGAAGCCCCTTCCAAAGGAACAGCCACCCCCCTTCCGGCTCTACTCGGCAATCTGAAGGGAGACGTTTCGATCGAAGCGTTGAACGATCTCGATCTGCTGATTCTCCGCGGAAATGAAAAAGATGTCGAAGCGGTGATGCAGGTGATTCGTGCTGTCGAACAGATGGCGGTTGGAAGTCTTCCGGAGATCCACCTGCTGCGATTGCAGTTCGTCGATTCGCAGTCGCTTTCTCAATTACTGAATGATGTCTATACCCGCATGACAGAACTGCGAAGCAACAATGCCCAGCAGAGTCAGGTGGCAGTACGTGTCGTTCCAGTGGTGATTCCGAACGCGGTCCTCATTCTGGCCCCGGCCAATTCGATTCAATCCATTCTCGAACTGGCGGACGAACTGGATCGACCGGTTGATCCAAGCCATGAAGTTCAGATTTTTCGGCTCAAGCATGCGGTCGCCTCTTCCGTCGCGGAAATGCTGACCAACTTCTACACGCAACCCCCGACAGGTCTGGGAACCCGACTCAAAGTCGCCGCCGATTTCCGGTCCAACAGTATTGTCGTGCAGGCGAATCCGCGAGACATTTCGGAGATTGCCGAGTTCATCAAGGGAGTCGATACCGAACAGGCCGGGGCGATCAGTCAGGTGAAGATGTTCGCTCTGAAAAGTGCCGTCGCAGAAGACCTGGCGAACTTTCTTAACAATGCCGTTCAGGGAGTATTGAACCCGGCGCGACTGACCACAACCGGGGCGGGAGGAATCGGCGGAC
Source organism: Planctomicrobium sp. (assembly GCA_035556335.1). GTDB lineage: Bacteria > Planctomycetota > Planctomycetia > Planctomycetales > Planctomycetaceae > Planctomicrobium. The sequence continues at coordinate 12,416 of DATMFC010000192.1, forward strand.
AGGCTCAAGGGAACGCTGCCAACCAGCAGGCCAAAGCGACCGTACTGGAGTTCCTTAAAGAAGGAAGTACAGAATTGATCCGGTCCGGGCTTCTCAATGACATCCGTTTCAACGCCGATGCCCGGACGAACAGCCTGATGGTGACCGCTCCGGAAATGAGCATGCCGATGGTCGAAGAACTGATCCGGATGCTCGACCGTCCCAGCTCCGCCGTGTCAGAGATCAAGGTCTTCCAGCTTCGTAACGCTGACGCCACGAATGCGGCCACGCTGCTGCAGGAATTGTTCACCAACGGGACACAGGGAAATCAGGCGGGGCGAGCCGGACAAGCCGCTACCGCACTCGGGATTGAACTGGTCGGAGCCGTGGGAACCGGGAGCAATCTGATTCCGTTGAAATTCTCGGTCGATGCCCGAACGAACAGCGTTGTTGCTATCGGGGGAGCCGATGCTCTGCGGATCGTTGAAGCGATTCTTTACAAACTCGACACCAACGACGCCCGAAACCGTCAGACCACTGTCATCAAACTTCGTAACAGTCCCGTCGCAGATGTTGCGGCCGCCATTAACGATTTCCTTCAGGCTCAGAGACAACTGGCAACGTTGGATCCTGATCGCATCAGCACCAGTCAGTTGCTGGAACAGGAAATTATCGTCACTGCCGAACCGGTCACCAACAGCCTGCTCATCAGTGCCACTCCGACCTATTTCAAGCAACTGGAAGAACTGACAAAACGTCTTGATGCCGAACCGCCGCAAGTGGTGATTCAGGCCATGCTGGTGGAAGTCACCTTGAACAACAACGACGAATTCGGGGTCGAACTCGGAATTCAGGATCCGGTGCTGTTCGCCAGAAGTGCCATTTCCGATCTTGTCACCACAACCACATCGACAAACGTTCCTGGAGTGGGAACCACCCAGACCACAAACGTCATCTCGCAACAGGCAGTTCCCGGGTTCAGCTTCAACAACCAGCCGCTCGGAAACAACAATTCCAATGCGGCCACAAACGGCACTGTCGGAGGCCAGGGGCTTTCCAACTTTGCAGTCGGTCGAACCAATAACGAACTGGGATACGGCGGAATGGTGCTGTCAGCCAGTTCCGATTCGGTCAGTGTGCTGATTCGGGCGTTGGCCACTCGTCGAACCGTTCGAGTGTTAAGCCGTCCGCAGGTGATCGCTCTCGACAATCAATCGGCGGAGATTCAGGTCGGTCAGATTGTTCCTGTCCCGGACGGCGTGACCACCAGCGGAAACGGACTGGCTCAGACCAACGTCACCCGTGATCCGGCCGGGATCATTCTTCGAGTCCGTCCTCGCATCAGTCCGGAAGGGCAGATCGTGATGGAGGTCGCCGCCGAGAAAAGTGCCTATCCCGACCTGTCCAGCGGCGTTCCGATTTACACCGACGTGAACGGAAACGTCGTCACGTCTCCGGTCAAAGAGATTACCACGGCACTCACCACCGTAAAAGTGCCGGATGGCCAGACGGTTGTTGTCGGGGGAATGATCACGAAGAACGATATCACTGAAGAACGCAAAGTTCCCTGGCTGGGAGATCTGCCCATCGTCGGCAAGGCATTTCGATATGACGCTTTTCGAAACGGCCGAACAGAACTGCTGATCTTCCTGACGCCGCGCATCGTGCATAACGACGGTGATATGGAAATGATCAAGAAGGTTGAAGCCGGACGTCTCCACTTCTTCCAGGATGACGTGGAATCGATCCATGGTCCCATCTACGGCACTCCCACCGAGATGATGTATCCCATTGAAGACCACACCATCATCACTCCATTGCCAGTCGACCCCGCCGAGATTCCTCCGGCACACCTCCCACCGATGCAAATGAATTCACCTCAAATCCCCAGCGATGTCCCCGGACTCCCTCCGGCTCCCACAGTGACACCTGATTTGATCCAGCCGATGAGTGCCCGGTCGATTGATCAGGCCCGGCCGCGGGGAGTGACGCGACTGGGAGAAGCGAAGTAGAAGAGACAAATTCTAAATTCGAAATTCTAAGAACCAAAATGTAAAGACGTTCCTCGTTCCCAAGCTGGAGCTTGGGAACGAGGACACATTTCGTCGCTGTTCCCAAAACCACATCTCCACTAACAAAGCCAGCATGATGAACCGATCGGGCTTCAAACTTGTTCTCAGCGCATTGACGCTGATGCTGTCGGTCGGTTGTCAGCAGATGTTCCTGCAACCGGTCAGCGCATGGAAACGGATCAAACAGGAATCGCTTCCCATCGCCTCCGCCGAGCACCCGGTCTATGAAGTGATCTGTATGTGGGAGCCCGGTGAAGGAACCGGTCTCGACGGTCTCCCCGCACGGGGCTTCGTCGGCAAGATCATGTTCTTTGCTCATGGAATCAATCCTCCGGTTCGAGTCAACGGCGACGTCCGGATTTATCTGTTCGATGATCACGGAACCCAGGAGGAACAGCAGCACCCGATTCATCAGTTCAACTTCGATGATAAAGCCTTTCAGACGTTCCTGACAGAATCCAATCTCGGCGCTGCCTATCAGTTGTTTATTCCGTACACAAGAAGTGGAACACAGCGAGCGACCTGCAGTCTGCGCATCCGGCTCACATCTCCTGACAGTAAGCCGGTCTATTCAAAGATGGGGACATTGATTCTCCCCGGTTCGACGCCACGGGCTCCCGATCTTCCGGTGGGTGAAAAGTCGATCAAAGTCGACGAAGGAATCAAACTGGCACGTCATGAAACTTCGGCTCCCGTCGACGTTGCGGAAGCTCGAGCGTTGTTTGACCCCGCGGCATTGCCGGTTCGAGAAACAAGTGAAGCCCAGTCCGACAAAATGCGTCTGAAGTCAGCACTGTCACAGGCGACTCAGGGAAAAGCGTTACAGCCAGCGCCAATGAACAGCCTGCAGATGACCCCGGAAAGAGCCCCCCTGCCTGAACTGGGAGCCATCTCCCAATCAGGGCAGAGACACCTTCTCGAACAGGTCATGGAATCTGCCGAGCATGGTCCGCCAGCTTCTGTCAAACCGCAAACAACCGGCACGCGCCTGAAGCCGGCCCATATTCTGGAAACTCCAACGGACAACAACACGGATCACTCCGTAAAGCAGGCAGCGGCAACCGTTGTGACTCCAGTGAAAGAAGCCAGGTCTCAACATCCTCTTGGAGAAACGACTTCGGTTGCGGAGACAGAAGTGGAAAAGCCGCTTCGTCACCCTCTTCTCGATTGAATCAAGGTATTGGAATTTCTCCCCTGTGATTGAAGTTCTTCGGAACTCTCCAGTGGACACGGGGTTCAATATCAGGACAATAGAACTCCAGACGACTGATGAGACAAATGGGAAGCCGGTTATGAAAAAATATCTCGCTGGATTTCTGATGGTGTTGATTTCCGGCTGGGGAATCGATTGTCACGCCCAATCTCTGTTCGGCAACGGCAGCATTCTCGGCTCATCTTCCTCTGGGGGCACTTCCGGAACGGGCAGCAGCGGTGGAGGAAACCGGGCTGGATCGAGCGGGTCCTCTTCGTCCAATTCAGGGCTCTTCGGTGGTTCCTCTGGGAGCGGATCAACCGGCTCCGGACAAAGCCGGTCTGGTCAATCAGGGTCAGGAGGCGGTGCTGCGACAGGACAAACGAACCTGAATCTTGGAAACGGTTCCGTTGCCGCACAGGTCGGTCAAAGCCAGTTTGCCGGTCGATCGGCGGACTCCGCCCAATTCGTAGGGAGCCAGAATGCCAGTAGTGGGAACGCCGGACGGAATAATTCCCAGTTCTCTCTGTTGCAGGGACTGATGAACAACGCCGAGTTCAACCCCAACACAAATAACGGCACACAGCAGTCTCAACCGATTGTCCCCCAGTTGAAGCTGGGTTTTGTCCCTCCGGCGATCCCTCCTGCAGAAATTCAGTCAACAATCCAGACTCGTCTGGTGGCACTTCCGTCTCTGGGAATGCGGTCGGCCGGGGTCTCTTCCCGTGTCAATGATCAGGGGTTGGTCGTCCTCAGTGGCGTTGTTCCGACCGAAGAAGACCGCCTGTTAATGGAAACGCTGATTCGCATGGAACCGGGCGTCCGGGATGTCCAGAACAATCTGACCATTACTGGCACGCGATAACTTCTCTTCTGCATTCAATTTGCAGAAAATCTGCGAACGCTGATGAAATTTCGCTCTCAGACGGTCGCCTCTGCTGGAACCATTGCATAGGATGGATGGGACTCGCGTTGAAACGCTCGAGCATCGGCACGATTGAGGCGAGTGAGAACTTGCCTCAGATCGTCGGCCACAGCCGGGCTCAACATGAGATCAACGAATATCAGCACGACCAAATCGGCTTTTGAGAGGGGACTTCAATGGTACGTTTTGCGTGGGCCGCGGCAATTGCTCTGGCCTTGGGAAATTCCGCCTGGGCAGCAGGTTATGGCTCGCTTGAAGGTCAGGTCATTCTGAATGGGGACGTTCCGGCGGCAGTCCCGGTCGTCAAAAAAGGGGACGCAACCGTCAAAGATGCGACGACATGCTCCATTGATGATATCCCGAACGATGCCCGACTCTTCGATCCTGAAACCAAAGGAATCGGGAACGTCTTCATCTACATGCGACGCGCTCCCAAGGACATTCACCCTGATCTGAAGAACAGTGTTGAAAAAGAAGTTGTCTTCGATCAGAAGAACTGCCGGTTCATCCCGAACTCATTGATCGTCCGTACCGATCAGGTCGTTCGCTGCATCTCGGATGATGACGTTTCTCACAACGTCCACACCAATCCGTTTGCCAACGTCGCCGAAAACTTCATTGTTCTTCCGAAAGACCGCAAAGGAGCCGCTGTTGCCGTTCCGAAAGCGGAAGCACTCCCCGTCAAAGTTCAGTGTGACATTCACCCCTGGATGGTCGCATGGTGGGTTGTCGTCGATCACCCTTATGCGGCAGTGACCGGTAAAGACGGGAAGTTCAAAATTGAAAACCTGCCGGAAGGGGAGCATGAGTTCCGCGTCTGGCATCCTGACGCCGGTTACATCGACCGCAAGCTCATGGTCAAAGTCAAAGACGGAGAAACAACCACCGTCAAAACCATGGAAGTTCCGCTGAAATCCTTCGAAAAGAAGTAATCGCGAAGCTCAAAAACCTGATTGACGAAGCGGCGTTTTCCATTGCGGAGACGCCGCTTTTTTGTTGGGATGGACATGAACATCGACGCAATTCTCGGGAGGCCAGATGATTCGTCTGTTCAGTATCGCGATTTTGCTTGCCATCTTGTTTGTGCAGCAGCCTGCCTTGGGGGGCGGATATGGTTCCGTTGAAGGGCAAGTCATTCTTGATGAAGCGGTTCCGGTTGTTCCTCCACTGGTCAAAAAAAGAGACCCGAATACGGGGCTTCTCCCCGTCTGCGGCGTGGAAGAGATTTCAGACGAATCCCGTCAGTTTGATCCTGAGACAAGAGGTGTGGCGAATGTCTTCGTGTACCTGCGACGGCCTCCGACTGAGATTCATCCTGATCTGAAATCGAGTACCATTCCGGAACTCAACGTTACCGTCGAGAACTGCCGTTTCCACCCCCATGCCTTGGTGGTGCGAACCGGTCAAATGGTGGTTTTCTCCTCGGAGGACGACGCGGTCTCACACAGTTTGAATGTGAATCCGTTTACAAGTGGTTCATTTAGTTTGACGATCCCCCCAGCAGGTCGGGAGTCGATGAGGTTTGCCTTCCCCAAACCGGAGTTGCTTCCTCTCAAGATTCAGTGTGATATTCACCCGTGGATGACCGCCTGGTGGCTTGTTCTTGATCACCCGTACGCGGCAATCACCGATGAGCAGGGAAAGTTCAAAATTGAAAACCTGCCGGAAGGGGAGCAGGAATTCCGGGTCTGGCACGAAAATGCTGGATACATCGCCCGCAAGCTGAGCGTGACGATCAAGGCGGGAGAGACGACCAGCGTTGCTCCCCTCGAAGTTCCGCTATCGGCCTTTGAAAGAAAGTAGGGGACCGGGATTCACCGCGGCCTCATACGGCTGCGCCGCCCCGATTGCAAGCAATTGGGGCCACCCTGGGACTTGAACTTCCTCAGACGATCGGCGTTTTCGACTCCTCGCCGGGGATTTCGATCACGAATTTTGGAACCGCATAACCGGGCAGTCGGGTTCTTAACTCGTCGATC
>DATMFC010000193.1:0-20093 GCA_035556335.1 Planctomicrobium sp.
CAAGCCAGACAGCTTTTTGCACGTTAAATCACAATGCCTTGAAGGAGAAGTGGTTGCAACACGTAATGGTGTCTACTCCGCATCAACGGAAATTCAAGACTTACGACGATTGACGAAAAAAGCTGCAGAGCTTGGGAACAATGGAAATCAACTTCATTTGGCTAAAGTGTTACCTGGTTTTGAATTTCGAATTTTTCAACAGCAGTTCCGTCAACTTATTTTTCGCGGCCCCAAAGGAACGTTTTCATGAAGATTCAGGTTGTCTTCTACAGTATGTACGGTCACATCCACACGTTGGCGGAAGCCATCGCTGAAGGGGCTCGAGGTGTCGAGGGAGCGGAGGTCTCGCTACTGCAGGTTCCGGAACTGGTGCCGGATACGGCTCTGGAACGAACCGGAGCCAAGGCCGCTCGTGATCAGTTTTCTCACATTCCCTTTGCGACTCCAGCCGGACTGGCGGACGCAGATGCCGTCATCTTTGGAACACCGACCCGATTCGGAAACATGGCCGCCCAGATGCGAAACTTCCTCGACCAAACCGGCGGGTTATGGGCAAAAGGGGGACTGATCGGTAAGGTCGGCAGTGTCTTCTGCAGTACCGGAACCCAGCACGGCGGGCAGGAAACGACCATCACCAGTTTCCATACCACATTGCTGCATCACGGCATGATCATCGTCGGCGTTCCTTACTCCTGTCAGGAATTGACGAACATGGACGAAATCACCGGAGGGTCCCCCTACGGGGCCTCGACTCTGGCCGGTGGAGACGGTTCAAGAACTCCGTCGGAGAATGAACTGGCGATTGCCCGTTTTCAGGGAAAGCATGTTGCTGAGATCACAAAAAAATTGACTCGTGAGTGATCAGAAGGGTTGAATGGTGGAAGAAGAGGTTACGGTACGAAGGCGATCGGATTTTTTCAGTTCGGAAGACTGGTGGGCCGTGTGGCTGGGAGGAGCGATTCTCCTTCTGGTCGGCGGATCAACGTGGCTTTCTCGCCCCGCAGATCAGAACGATCGCTTAGCTCATTACACCGAGTTGACCCGTCAGTGGGATGAAGCCCATCAGGCGACTCCCGTCGACAACGCCGCGATTGCTGCGATTCAGAAAGAACGAGAGCAAGCCCGGGCAAGTCTCGCGACAAATCCCGTCAAACCGTGGCTGGGGAAAGTCGGAAGCTGGAGCGACAACCCGCTCAAAGCCCTGACTGATAAAAAGGGAAACTCCGTCCTCCCTGGGTTGCTGGGAGTGATGGTCTTCTGTGGTCTCTTCTTTGCCGTTGGTGTCGCCGGGATGGGAGAATCCGCCATCCGGTTTCTTGTCGCCTTCGTTCCGGTCTTCCTGCTGGCAGTCTGTGCGTTTCTGCTGGCCGGGCAATCGGTGGTGAAGCACTACAATCTGGAATATGCCCTGTGGGCGATTCTGATTGGCCTGATCATCAGTAATACTCTGGGCACTCCCCGATTCCTGATGCCGGCGGTACGAACCGAGTTCTATATCAAAACCGGACTGGTGCTTCTTGGAGCAGAAATCCTCTTCTCACGCCTCCTCTCGTTGGGAATTCCCGGGATTTGCGTCTCGTGGATCGTGACCCCGGTGGTGTTGATCACCACCTTCATCTTCGGGCAGAAAATCCTGAAGATGTCCTCACCATCACTGAACATGGTGATCAGTGCCGACATGTCTGTGTGCGGTGTTTCAGCGGCGATTGCAACAGGAGCCGCCTGTCGTGCGAAGCGGGAAGAACTGTCGCTGGCGATTGCCCTGTCGCTGGGGTTCACCGTGATCATGATGGTTCTGATGCCCAAGTTCATTCAGGCCGTCGACATGGATCCCGTTCTCGCCGGAGCCTGGCTGGGGGGAACGATTGACTCCACCGGTGCTGTCGCCGCGGCCGGGGGAATGGTAGGAGAAGCCGGAGACGACACGGCTCTCATTGTCGCCACTACAGTGAAAATGATTCAGAACATTCTGATTGGTGTCGTGGCGTTTGGAGTGTCGATTTACTGGGTCGGCTGGGTGGAGAAATCTCCAAACGGAGAACGTGTCGGCATCGGTGAAATCTGGCGACGTTTCCCCAAATTCATGCTGGGTTTTCTGGCCGCGTCACTCGCATTCTCAACGCTGTCGGCCAGCGGCCCCATTGGAGAAGCGACCGTGAATGCGGTTCTGGATGGAACGACCGGAACCCTGCGAGGATGGTTGTTCTGTCTGGCCTTTGTCAGTATCGGGCTGGAAACCAACATCCGTGAACTGGCTCCCTACTTCAAAGGAGGGAAGCCCATGACACTGTATGTCGTCGGTCAGTCGCTGAACCTGATTCTCTCTTTGTTCATGTCCTGGCTGATGTTTATGAAAGTCTTCCCCAATGCCGCCGATGCCCTCCGCCTTTAGGAGTCTGTCCCAGAATTGCAGTGAGACGACATCAAATCCTTCTCCCCTCAGGGGAGAAGGTGGCCGAAGGCCGGATGAGGGGGCGAACGTTACCAGTGGAAACACTTCACTTCGGTCCGCCCCTCACCCCAACCCTCTCCCCTCAGGGGAGAGGGAGAATCCGAGACAGACGACTAAAGCAAACCGCCCTTCTCATTGGTCACAACGGATCCTCCGTTTCCTGCTGGCGAGCGGTTGTGTGGCGTTCGTCTGGCTGGGGGTGTTGCCCCGGCTGGAGACACAGCCGGTCGTGCGAGATTTCATCGAACATAACAACGCGCTGGGAATTGATCCGAGTGCCAAGTTCTATACAGAACATCCGGCAACCAGATCGTTTCTCGACCACATCGATACGGCCCACCGACGCACCGGAAACGCCTTCTGGTCACGACCGACTTCTGAAGAATGAAAAGCCCATTTTCAATAAAGCGAAGGCATGGCCTCTAACGGCTGCGCCGCCCCGATTGCAAGCAATCGGGGCCACCCTCTCGAGTTAATGGTCCTCGTCCGTCGAGACGCCAATAAACAGTCCAGCTGCGGTCCAGCGGTAGAACCAGTTCTGAAGTTCGACCGGCGAGACCAGTTCATCGTCTCTCATTTCTTCCATCGACGCCCCCATTGCTTCCGCCAGAGGTTTTCCGGAATGCAGTTCTTCCAGTAGCCGATACTGAATCGCATTCACCGGAATGCGGCGAACGATGTAATCACGACGATGCACAATCAGGAAGGTTTCAATGGGGTCGGGGATGGAAGCGATTTCTCCGGATCGAATCTGTGAAATTGTCTCCTGCACCGGAAACTGAAATCGGGCCAGTTGGAACGAAGGAGCAAATTCAAACCGGACATGCGGCCACTGATGAGGTGGAACCAGTCGTAAACTCTCCGCACTCAGTCTCGGCAATCGCTCTTCCCCCGGTCCGTCAAACACGTCGGCATAAAGTCGTTCCAGCGTTGCCAGATCAATCAGAAAATCGGCCCAGTCGGGACCAGGATTGTCCGGTTTTCGTGGCGGTCGGGTCGCACGAAGCGATGCAGCAAACCCGCGTCCCAAATCCCCCAGCGTATAACTTCCAGGAGGAGACTGCCGGAGATAGGCCACAACGAACGCCGCGAAGGAATCGTCCCCGACGATCCTCTTCACTGTTGGAAATTCACTCGTCAGACATTCAATCAGTCGCGCGAAGTAAGCATTGTTATAAACCGACAGACGTTGAAAGCTGGAACAGGATTCTGAAGGGAGAATCAGATCTTCAATCTGCCCGGGAGTGATGGCAAACTCACGTTGTGCGGTTGTTTCGGAAATGCCTTCTTCGATTCCCTGCGGATGGGTAATGACCGACATCATCCAGCGCTGAATGGCATCAAGCCGTTGTGGTTCCATCATTCCACCTCGGCCGAAACAAAAACGGCCGGTTGCGGAATCAGGATTCGCCCGGAAGAAGTTTCAGGAACAGAATTGTTTTCATCAGATTCAAAGTCAACATCGATCTCACCGACATAGCGTCGGGCTTTCAAGACTTCCTGATGAACCACCGGGAATTCGGGAATCTGTGCGTCCCACTCCAGCAGCGTGGAGACTCCGCCGGTTCGGTCATGTGTCAGCTTGTAGAGTTCCCAGACCGGGTCAATCACGGGACCATCATGCGTGTCGATGCAGTGTGTTCCCATATTGGTGTGTCCGGCGAGATGCACCTGCACGATGCGGTCGTGCGGAACGCTTTCAATGTATTCCACCGGATCGAAATCGTGGTTGATACTGGAGACGTAAACATTGTTCACATCCAGCAGCAGCCCGCAGCCGGTCTCCTCGGTGAGTCTGCCGAGAAACTCCCATTCCGGCATCGTGGCACAGGCAAAGGTGACATACGTGCTCGGGTTCTCAAGAACCAGTGGACGTTCCAGAACATCCTGAACCGTCTTCACCCGTTCCGTAACATGACGCAATGTCTCTTCGGTGAGCGGAACGGGAAGCAGGTCGTGTGAATTGTGTCCGGCAATTCCTGTCCAGCAGAGATGATCCGAAACCCAACGGGCATTCACAAATCGGGCCAGCGATTTCAGTTTGGTGAGATAATCAAAATTCAGGTCGTCACAGCTTCCGATCGATAACGACACCCCGTGCATGACGACGGGGTAACGATCGGCAATCTGTTCGAGAACAGCGCGGGGGCGTCCCTGCGAGTCGAGGTAGTTCTCGGAGATGATTTCGAACCAGTCGACATCCGGTTGATGTTGCAGCAGATAGGGATAGTGAGGGGATCGCAGCCCGACCCCCAGCCCCAGATGCGGCAATCCCAGACGAGACAGATTCATCGCGGTTTGACCTCAATTTTGCAACGAACGCCAGTCCCGGCGAAAAACGCGGTTGATGAATTTGGAGGATTCAGGAAATTCAAAATTCGAAGCGAAGAGATCTTTCAACGTCATTTGTAGTCGCTGTTCGTATTTTGAATTTTCGATTTTGAATTTCAAATTTTTGGATCTGTCCCCTCATTCCTCAACGAATTCTTCGTGACGCCTCATTTCTTGGCAGGAGCAGCGCCGAATTTCTTTCCGGCGTCAGTCATCGCGGCTTCGAAATTCTTGCGACCAGATTCCCAGGCATGCTCCAGCGGAACATGACAGAGTCCTTTTCCTTTACAGGAGTTTTCTCCGGGATTGGCCCCGCAGCCCCCTTGTCCTTTGCATTCGTTCTGACTGCCGCAGGCGTGAGCAGCGACGGTGGCACAGGTCCCCTGTCCGGCACACTCGTTTTCTTTGCTGGCTCCCAGATTCTTACAGGTATTCAATCCGCGACAGACATGCGGCTCCGTCAACAGGAGGCTGACTTCTTCTTCCTGTCCAACCGGAGCGGGAGTTGTGGGGGGACTGGTCGTACTCCCTGATTCCTGTGGAGTGGGAGGGCATCCGGCAAGCGACCCGGCCATCACCCCACCAAACGCCACGAGTGCCATCTGATGAAAATCACGACGATTCATGTCTTGTTTCTTCATATCAGTTCTTTCTGAGTATTGACAGTACTTCCAAGTCTATTCACATAGAAGCAAGGGGCCAGGATTCAGGGACCAGGGATCAGAAAAAGGCTGGAAATTCATGCCATTTCCTACCCACTTCTCTCTTATTCATATCAAACTTGGAAGTACTGATTGAGGGCATGACACAGTAAGTAGTACCTGACCTCTAATCTTGATGAAGTTGTCGTAATCGGGCGGACGTGCGGAGCATCCACTGAATGCGTTCGAATTCGTTGAGCCAGTCCTGAATCACGGCCGTCGTCAAATCGCCGTCAATCGCCAGACCGGTCGGACAACTTGCTCCTGCCAGTGATTGCACCGCGCTGCGATACTTGGAAAGTGTTTTGTCTCCGTAACGCCCGCAGAAATGCCCATCTTCGCTGAGAAAAACAACAGCGGGAACCCGGGCACCGCCGCATGTGCTCAAAGCAGCAGCCAGTTCCGGGCAGTCATCACGGTCGGCGTACCGGATTTGAATTGATGGGGCCACAGCGGCGAACTTTTCAAAGATCGGACACTGGTTCACACAGTCACCACACCAGGCCCCTGCGAGAACGAGTACTTTGATTTCGCGTGTGAAAGACTGCAGCAGTGCGGTCTGTTCTGCGGTCAGGGAGATCGAGTCGCCAAAGTCGTTCCAGCGACGAATCTGTTCCGGCGTTCCGTACTTCTGCAGGAATTCATTGTAAGGAAAAGCGGTTTCAAAATGAGGAGCGAAGTTCATATGTTTGCTGTTCATCTTTGAAATGATGAAATGTCGTATTGAAACAGAGACACCACTATCCCGCATTTGCTCCTGTTTCGCCAGTTCATTGCCCGTTTACGATTTGGCGTGAGACTGCTTTCTCCGTTGAAGCCGTGAGAAGAACCTCGACGAACGCCTGCAGTCCCGCCGAATCCTCTGCGTCGAACCGGTTCAAGACGGGACTGTCGAGATCGAGGACTCCCAGCAGTTCTCCATTCCGAAGAAGTGGGACAACAATCTCGGAACGTGACGCGGAGTCGCAAGCGATATGACCAGGGAACAGGTGAACATCGGGAACGACGATGGTTTCCTGTCGATTCGCCGCCGTCCCACAAACTCCTTTCCCCAGAGGAATGCGCGTACAGGCCGGTTTCCCCTGAAACGGTCCGAGTACCAGATCGGCCCCCTCCAACAGATAGAATCCTGCCCAGTTGATGTCCGGCAAAGATTGAAACAACAATGCCGCCGCATTGGCTCCGTTGGCAATGAAGTTCGGTTCATTGTCGGTCACTGCAATCAACTGCATCCGAAGCAATTCATAACGCTGCGGTTTGCCGATCGTTCCGTCAATGACTTCAGTTTGAAATGACACCCTGGTCTCTCCAATCCTGTCTTGTTGTTGCAGCCCCATCGCACCATCAAGTCTGCATTGCTGTTTTTCGTCTGGGATGCCACACTTTCCGTTGATTCCTCCAGACCAGTCTGGTCCTGGGCGGGGAATTTGCTTTATTGAAAAGTTGTCAGGGAGGGCGAGGCTCCTGCCGAAAATTGCTCATCTTACAAACAAGCAAATACCCTGCATTCAGGTATCATGACAATATCACATTACAAACCTGAGTTGATAACGAGACCAATGTCTGCGACTGAACCGACCCGCGAAATTCTGGAAGTGTTCGAGAACCCGTTTCCCGGACGAAACTACATCATCGACACTGTTTGTCCGGAATTCACTTCCGTCTGCCCGAAAACCGGTCAACCCGATTTCGGCACGCTGACAATTTCCTACATTCCCGACCAGCACTGCTTTGAACTGAAGTCTCTCAAACTGTACCTGCAACAGTACAGAAATCACGGAGCCTTCTATGAACGGGTGACCAACACCATTCTTGACGATCTCGTCGCAGTCACGGCTCCCCGATGGATGAAAATTGAAGGGGCTTTCACTCCCCGTGGCGGTATCCGAACCACCGTCATTGTGGAACACCCATCCAAACCCCTGTGACCCGGTTCGAATGGTTCCGTTTGCCTTGATGAAAAAACGGGTCGTGGATCGCAGGTAGGAAATGGCATGGTTTTCCTGTTTTTTCTGACCCCTGAATCCTGACCCCTTCCCCCTGCTCTCTTGCATTCATCACGAACAAACTTGGAACGACTGTATGACAACCACCGAAGCGCTGGCAGATTTGCAACAGCGGATCAGGGCCGGGTATTCCATTCTGCTGCTGCGGACCTATGAAGAGCAGCGCTGGGAAGAACTGCTGGCGAATCTGGCATTGGAAATGGAACAGGGACTGGTCACCTGGTCCTCCACTGCCGGACCGAGTCCCGTGCTGGACGCCGCGTCAACTCCCAGAAGCGTTGTTGATTTTCTGGCACAGATTCCCCGATATCCACACGATCATCTGTTTTTGCTCAAAGACCTGCATCCGCATCTGGCGACGCCGGAAGTGAATCGCCAGTTGCGTGATCTGTTGCCGGTTCTGGCCGCGCATCGCAAAACTGTGTTACTGATGTCTCCGGTAACCACTCTACCGGTGGAACTGGTGAAAGATGTTTCCATCATCGATCTGCCGTTGCCGGGAACGGACGATTTACGGGACGTGCTGCAATCGGTCCTGACATCCCGTTTAACGACGGAACTGACAGAACTCTCTTTACGGGAACAGGACCGCTTCGTTCAGGCGGTTCTGGGACTGACTGAAGACGAGGCCCGCCGCGCCTACGCGAAAGTCTTTCAGAACGCCGACTCCCTCTCTGAAGAGTTGTTCCCGGAACTGGTCGCAGAGAAACGCCATCTCATTCAAGGGTCGAATCTGCTGGAGTTCTTCGATCTCGACGAAGGACTCGGCGACGTCGGCGGACTGGATGGCCTTAAAGAATGGGTGCAGCAACGCTCGAATGCGTTTACTCCGGACGCCCGGACGCGAGGAATTACCAATCCACGCGGAGTTTTGCTGGCGGGGGTACAGGGATGCGGTAAGAGCTTATGTGCAAGAGTGATCGCTCGCATTTTTGGGTTCCCATTAATCCGCATGGATATCGGGGCCTTGCTGGAAGGGACGCGAGGAGGCTCGGAACAGAACCTGCGAGATGTGTTACGTCTGATCGAGTCAATCTCTCCGGCGGTTCTCTGGCTGGAAGAAATCGACAAGGCCTTCGCCGGATTCGATGACGAAGCCAGCAATGACGCCACGATGTCGCGACTGGTGGGGCGATTTCTCACCTGGCTGCAGGAACATTCCGCTCCCGTGTTTGTCGTGGCGACGGCGAATAACGTCTCCAAGCTTCCGCCGGAAATGTTGCGTCGCGGTCGGTTCGATGAACTCTTTTTCGTCGATCTGCCGAACTATCACGAACGTCTCGACATCTTCCGTGTGCATCTTTCGAAACGAGGATGGAAACCGGAAAAGTTCGATGTGGAAGCTCTCTCGGATCAGACCGACGGCTTCAGCGGAGCCGAGATCGAACAAGTGGTGAACTCTGCCATTATCGAAGCTCATGCGGGGGATCGCCTGCCGACTCAGCAGGACATCGAGGCCGCTCGCGAGCAGACAATTCCTCTCTCCGTCACCATGGAAGATGAAATCTTTCAACTTCGGGAATGGGCCCGGACCCGTTGCCGCGCTGCAACGCTGGACTTCCGCGTGATGCAGGTCATGGAGGAGGAACAGCGTAAAGGAGAGATGGTCGAATACGACCGGCTGGTGCAGCCTCGATGGATGCAACTGGCCGAGCATGGTCAATATCAGGGAGCGATTCAGGCGTACGTGGAATCGGTCGATCACGTTCTCTGGGGAAAGCTGCTGCAGGAGTTTGAGCAATATTTCCCCACACGCGGTGACTATGGATTAGTGCTCAAAGCTGATCCCAAAATTGTGATCTGTGTTCGCCTGAGTCGTGACATGGCCGATCTGGTGGCAGGGTATCTTGATGGTCGGCGTCTTTATCTCCATCCGGTGACCTCCAGCGAAGTCCCGGAAGCGGACCGTCCGTCACTTCCCGCTTTGGAAAAAATGCCGGAAGAGAAGGTCACTCGTCCAACCTGGCTTCCCACGAAACTGCGAGTCCTTCCTCCACACGGCGGAAGTGGACGTCTCTCTCGCGTTGCCCGAATTCGGATGGGGAAGTGAGTTCAATTTTCAGTCCCCTTTTTGCGAAAATGACGTCTGTTAAAAGTACGGAAGTATTTTTACCGCAAAGACGCGAAGGGCGCAAAGAAGAGAAAGCTGTGAGACATCCGCTTCCACTGGTTCGGGAAAGTTTGCTTGATGAGGGGAAAAATGTGAATTGACCGAGATTGACGACTATTCTCATTCACTTTTCTCTCAGATTCATTCGTCTGAATATGGCGCAATCTTCTTTGCGTCCTTCGTGTCTTTGCGGTGAAATCTTCTTTCCGATCAAGAGACCAGAGGGGTGACTTCTGAAAAATCAGTCATCAGGAGTCGACGTCAAACATCAGACCATCGACTCCGAGTTGAGTGTCTGGAAAGATCAGCCGCATCTCCGGGATCCCAACGGGATCCTCTTCTTTGACACTGGGGTCAACATGCACGACCACCATCTGCCGAACCTGAGCGGTGACTGCGAGGTGAGCAACATCGCTGGCAATGCTGTGTCCTGATTTTTCTGCCAGTTCCGCACACTGATCCGGGAAATTGCATTCGTGAATCAACAGGTCAGACTGGTGTATGAAAGCGGTGTAAGTGCCGTCGACCGTGGTGTCGGTGATATAGCTGACAATGGTCTTTCTACTCTCTTGAACCTGCTCAATCCGATACGCCATGGAACCGCCCGGGTGACTGGGAAGCGGCTGCCAGAAGAGGGTGTGTTGCGAATCCAATGCAAGTGAACCGGTTCCGGAAATCACTTCACATTCCCATGGAATCGCAACCGGAAATACCGGAGTCGACAACAGGTGATTGTGAACCGCGTCGAGCGTTTCCTGCGTCCCATGGAGCGTGACCCGATCCAGCTTTTTCAGCAGTAACGGCATCAGCAGATACGGAAGTCCGACGATATGGTCGAGATGGGCGTGTGTGAGAAAGAGCCGTAATTCCGACGACTTCAACCGGTCGGCAATGCGAAACAGCGACGACCCGCCATCCAGAGCCAGGCTCAGTTCCGGAAAAAGAACGCACGGGGTGTGTCGCCGATCATTGGCGTAATACCCCCCCGTTCCCAGAAGTTCGACATGGATCGCCATGGCGGCATGATCCCCTTGAAGGACGACTTTCAGACATCTCCTGTGAACTCGACATTCACACTTCTATCCTAAGAAAGAAGAGGAGACTCACGCAAAGGCGCCAAGACGCAAAGGTTTTTGCTTGAAGATTTTGAGGGAGTTCATCGCGTTCTGATTCAGGCAGGATTGAAGAAGAGACGGGATGCTTCACGTTGAATTCATCTGAATTGAGCGGGGTGAGTTCATCAGGTCTCTCCCCAAACAAGAACAGGCGTGATCAGAATTATTCGCGCCTTGGCGCCTTTGCGTGAGTTCTTCCCATCTTCCAGATTGCCCCTGCACAGACACGTTGTAGGGACACGCGACGGTCACGCTTTGGTTTTGGCGTCGTGGGTGAGAATCCCTTTGACGAGAGTCCGCAGTTTCGGTTCAGCGTTGTTGGCGATTTCGATGATTTCGCTGACAACGGCCGGTTTCAATGCGTCCGGAAGACACAGGTCGGTCACGATGGAAAGTCCGATGGTACGGAGTCCGGCATGAACGGCAACGACCACTTCCGGCACGGTCGACATCGCGACAATGTCCGCGCCGATCAAACGCAGGAATCGGTACTCCGCCCGAGTTTCCAGATTCGGACCCGCCACGGCCACCAGCACGCCACGATGAGCGGCAAAGTTTTCGCGCCGGGCGATTTCCAATGCAACGTTCCCCAATTCACGATCGTAGGGAGCACACATGTCCGGAAAACGGGGACCCAGTTTCTCGTCATTAATTCCAATGAGAGGGTTGTCTCCCATCATGTTGATGTGGTCGTCAATGACGACAATGTCTCCGCAGGAATAGTTCGGGTTCATTCCCCCTGAGGCATTGGAGACGATCATCAACTGCGCTCCGAGTGCTTTGAAGACACGCACCGGGAGTGTGATCTGTTTCAGGGAATACCCCTCGTACATATGGAAGCGCCCTTCCATTGCAACGACAGGAACTCCTTCCAGCGTCCCGCAGACGAGTCGACCACGGTGACTGGTGGCTGTTGACTTCAGAAAGTTGGGGATCGACTCGTATTCAAACTCGGCTTCGATCTGAATCTCGTCGGTCAGTCCTCCGAGACCGGTTCCGAGAATGATTCCTGCGTGCGGGGTCTTCCCCCACTTGGAACGGATTGCCTGACACGCCTGTTCCACTTTCTCCGCAAGATCAAGCATCATTCCCCCAAAGAATGTCGAACCAGTTCCTCAACAGAAAACCGCGCAGCACAAGAGCCGACAGAACGTTTTCTGTCCGCTCAACGCTGAATTCAACTGCAACTCGAATCAGGCAACTGCTTTGGAGCAGCGTTTGCAGCGGACTTTCTTACCTTTTTTCTGAATCAGCGCATTGCACTTGGTGCAGCGTTTCGTCTTGCGGGCAATTTTGGACTTGGTACGTGGACGCAAAACCATTTTGTAACTCCTTACCCACTGACATGTTACAATTAACAGTGCCGGGGCGATCATGAATTGGGAGTCGAAAAGAGTATCCGGTTCAACGCGACGATTCAACCACACGCAGACAAAGAGTCCCTCCGCAGAAGGAGAAGAAACACACAGAAAAGGCCGCAAACCGCTTTTCTTGAACAAGTTACGTTGAAATCAAAGCCGGTTTTCCCCAAGCACCAGATGAAAACCCATTAACAAAGCCGATTTGATTAACCCGAATTATTTAGAGGAACCACGGAAAGGACGGAAGAAACGGAATTGATCAGGAGACTGACCTCACGTCAAAAACAGACTGTCGATCCAGAAACCTGCCAGATTTTCTCGTAACTTACTTGATCCAAAAACTTTCCGTTATTTCCGTCTTTTCCGTGGTGAATAATCCGGATTAACCCTTATCGCCAGGATTTTGACACCAGTTCAAAACGTGTTGCTGAAATGCGTCGTAGCGCTGACGAACAAGCAGGTCGCGCAGTGTCAGCAACTGCGAGATCTGTCCGGGATGAACCGGGAAACCGCGATCAGCAGGAAGATCGACAGGAACAAGTCGCCGAAAAATGTGTTCGACCAGATCATCCAGACCAGAGCCGGTCAATGCCGACACCGGAAGCACTCCTTCCGGGACCGTTTGATCCGGCGCCAGATCACATTTATTCCAGACGGCAAGGGCTCCCGGGTAGGCTTCCATTAATTCCTGATCGTCCTCCTGAATTCCGGCATGGGCATCCAGCACGATCAGAATGAAGTCGGCCTGCTGAAGACGCGCCTTGGCCCGTTCGATTCCGGCTGCTTCCAGTGAGGAATCTGTGTCACGCAACCCAGCAGTGTCTGATAAAACGACCGGCCATCCCTGAAACGCGGTTTCTGCCGTGACGACATCGCGCGTCGTTCCCGGCTGGTCGAATACCACGGTTCGCTCGAATCCCATGAGAGCATTGATGAGGCTCGACTTACCGACGTTCGGACGCCCACAAACGACGATCTGCCATGGCTCCAGAAGATGTCTGGCAGTCTTACCGTCTTCCAGCATCTGGTCGATGACTGCTAATGCCTTGAGAGGAGCGAGTGACACCAGTGAACGGACTGCCTGCGGAAACAGTGTTGTCTGCCGCAATGCGTGATGTGCGGTCCGTCGGGTCGTCGTCCGAGTGAGAACAACCTGACACTCTGCTTCGATCCCCGAGAGAGTCATCCGACTCCATGTTTCCTGATCAACGACCGTTCCGCCACATTCATTCAGGTCCCGCAGAATGCGTTCGGCCGCGGCAATTCCGCCATGGCAATGCAGCTCCATGGCATCTTCGTCCACTCGAACGACCACAATCTCTTCTTGCGTGTCAACTCCCCAATACCCGAAGCAGACTCGGTTCAACTCCTGAGACAAGGCCAGCCGCTTATTGACCGGTCGAAAGTAACGATCGATGAGACTGATGTTCCCTTGAACTCCAATCGTCGCGACCGCCCCGCGTCCCTGGGGAGTCATCCAGCAGGCAAGCAGTTCGGCCGGTTGCGGCATCTTCTCTATCATGTTTTGAACGGTCATGATTTGATCTGTTCCACAACCTGTTCTGCGACAGCGGCCAGCCCACGAATCGGCAACTCATCAATCAGTTGAGATCCCGTCAGATCAGGAGCCACAATTCCGGCCGCTCCTCCTGTCAGAAGCAGAAGCGGCTCGACGGAAGAATCGTTCTTCACGTGTTCTCTCAATCGGGTGACCAGTTCCCGAATCGCACCGAGGTGCCCCCAATAAAGCCCGCTGGCAATGGCGGCGTCGGTGTTCTTTCCGATGACCGAAGGGGCCTGTTTGAGTAATTCCCAGACATTGACATGCGGAAGTGTTGTTGTTTCAGTGTGAAGTGATTTCGCCCCCAGCAAAATTCCCGGCAGAATCGCCCCTCCACGGAAGGTTCCAGTGGCATCGATCAGATCGACCGTGACGGCTGTTCCGGCTCCGACGGTGATTGTCGGTTGGTCGGGAGCCCGCAGAATGTTGGCGGCCACCGCATTCAAGAGTCGGTCAATCCCCACTCTCTCCGGGAAATCGACATCCACTTTCAACGGCAGTCGCTTCTTGTCGGTAAACAGGGTCGGCGCAGGGAGAAGTGGAGACCAGTCGGCGACCACCTGCTGGACACGCTGGGAATCGGTTCCCATCACAAGGACCGATTTCAGCGCATTCAGGGAGAACCATCCGGCAATCCGGGTCCAGTCGATCGGAGTCCCGTAAAGCACAGCGCACGACGCGACGATCTCCGGGAGACCACCGGATTCATTTCGCTGGCAGGCCACAAATTTCACTCGAGTATGCCCGGCATCCACGACCAGACAATCGGCACTCACAATAGTTTCCTTCAACGGCATTGATTCAACCGTATTGATCGGGTGGCCGGAACGCCCCTGTTTCGGCGATTCCATTTGAACCGGTATCGTAGTCGCTTTCGGGATCCGGAGCGACTCGACCGGAAGTTCCCCGACAAGAGTCTCGCGATTGTACCGATGGTGTCCCTCGAATTCAGGAAAACTCAAGGGGATCTCTGCTGGCCCAGATTCGTCAGATGTCGTACGATGGATGAATCCCTGTATGAACAACGTGATTGATCACGTCCTGTCGAAACAGAAGTCAAACGAACGGCACGTCGTTGCCTGAGCCTCGTCGTCACCATTTGGAAGGAACTGGAATGATGCAAACTCTTTCTGCAGATCGCCGAATCACCTGGCTTCTGGCCGGAACATTCCTGGGAATGGCTGTTGCCTATTACTGTCCTGCCGAACCGGCGTACGCGGAAACCGCATCAGCAGGTGAACGCTTCGCCATGGCCACCTGCAATACAATTGCCCTGAACAGCGAAGCCGTTTTCGTTCTCGACATGGTGACCGGTCGTCTGATCGGGGGCGGCTACAGCACGGGAGCCGGAGGCTTTACCCACAGTTGGGCACGGAATCTCGCGGCAGACTTCAAAGTCACCACCAAAGGGCAGTATGTCATGGTGACCGGATTCGCCAACCTGCAACAGACGGGAGCCGGAAGCGCGGCACAACCCGCCAGTGGGGTGATTTATGTCGGAGAGCTGACATCCGGTCTGGTCAACATGTACGGGTTCTATTTTCCGCAATCCAACGTTCCACTCCCCACTGCAGAACTGGTCCACATCGCTTCGTTCCCCTGGAAAATCAGTTCCCGGTAACGAATGTTCAATGGGAGCATGACGACGCAACTTGGACTGGATTTCCCCTGTTGAAAATAATTTCATCAGGACACTTTCTCAATCAAGCAAAACTCACCCGCAGGTGAACAACCTGCGGTTTCTTTTTTATGATCGATCCCGAATACAGTCTGTTACAGAGACTGACAGAAACCCCCGACCTTTTCACTCAAATTCCTGTCGGTGGGGGAATCGATCTCCGTTTACAGACTCGGCTCCGCGAACAGTTCCCTCCGGAACTGGTTCGGGCGGCCCTGACACAAGCCGAACTTCGACATCGGGCACGCGACCGCTTCTCTCTCGCAATGGAAATGTGGTTTGATCGGTTTGAACTGGAACAGGCCACACCAGAGTTGGCCGCGCGACACAAAGCCGAACGATTCAGCACAACCGGTCAAACAGTGCTCGACCTGTTTTGTGGATTCGGAAGCAATGCCATCGGACTGGCTCAAGCGGGTCTCACTGTCACGGCTGTTGAAACAACACCGGAGGCGGGGCTACGAATCGAACTGAACGCCGGTATTTACGGAGTGCGGGATCGAGTCGATGTTCGAATCAGTGACGATCCGCTGAGTCTTGCCGCCGATGGATTGATCCATATCCAGCCCCGACGTTCCGCCGCCAAGCAGCGTTCTGTCAAACTGGAAGAGCATGTTCCATCTCTGGAACAATTACAGGCGCTCATTCAATCAGGGGCCAGTGGCGCAATCACGCTTTCGTCCGCCAGCAATTTCGGGGGAAAGTTCAACGACTGCGAACTGGAACTGATCAGCGTGAATGGCGATTGCCGGGAAGCGGTCGTCTGGTTTGGAGAACTCCGGAAAGAGCATGCGATGCAGGCAACATTGCTCCCAAGCGGATGGACGCTGTCGGGCAATCCCTGGGAAGCATTTGGGCAAGTGGGACCATTGGGAGCGTATCTATACGATCCCGATCCGGCCATTGTTCGTGCCGGATTGGTGGACGTCCTGTCGGAACATCTTCAAATCAATCGACTCGATGCTGCCGAAGAATATTTCACGAGCGACGAACGCCTCTTCAGTCCTGCTGTGACCACTTATGAAGTGCTGGCAGATCTTCCGAATAACGACCGTGACATCCGTAATTATGTTCGCGAACATGTCACCGGAGATGTCGAAATCCGTTGCCGCCACGTTCCGGTTGATGCTTCGGCCATTCGACGAAAACTCCCTGTCACTGGAAAATCACGATCCGGTGAAACCAAAACGACTCTCTTCTTCGCCCGACTCGACGGAAAAACCCGAGCGATCATCGCCCGAAAATTAACGAACGACAGCGACACTGACTCTTAAAGAGGACGGTACAGAGGAACCACGGAAAGAACGGAAGACACGGAAACGATAGGGGATTCACAACGTGTGAAAGACACACGGCTCTCTGAAAGTCCCTTGAACTCTTCACAGATTGTTTTCTTCTTTCCTGTTCCGTAATTTCCGTCTTTTCCGTGGTTTCTCTGCATTTTCCAACGGAGAGCAGCTTGCTCTCACTGAGGCAACCGACACTGAAACTCGAATGGATGTCTTACCCGCGATTGCGGTAGCGGCGGCTGGTTTCGGCGAGGAAGTTTCGTTCTTCTGCTGTCAGACTGGATTCCCCGGAATGCGAGATTTTTTCCAGCAGTTCATCCAGTCGGGCTTCCACAGACGGAGGGATTGAGGTGTCGAACTCCTCAATCTCCGGTTCCGGTGCGTGAACCCGAAGTTTGGGATGCCGTTTGAGAGGATTCCGGAGTCTGTGCTGTCCCCCGTTCCTGGTGGGGAGCCAACGACTGAATCGCCAGCCATATCGGGCATAAAGAAACCCGAACAACATTCCCCCCACGTGGGCGGAATGCGCAATGTGACCGCCGTCATCCCCGCGAAGTTGTTGCAGCATTGGCCACACATCCAATGTGGCCGCAAGAAGAGCAAGGACATAAACAGGAATCGGAATGATGCCGTAGAGATACCAGCGGACCTGTGGCCAGAACATGGCGTAGACAATCATCACGGCAACAGCGGCTCCCGAGGCTCCGATCGCCACTCCCGATGTTCCGGTCACTGCTCCCCAGATCATGAAGGCGATCCCGGAAAGAATCCCGGCCACCAGATAGAAGACAAGGAACTCACGTTTCCCGAGAGCCACTTCCACCTGTGTCCCCGCCAGCCAGAGCAGCCACATATTAAAAAGCAGATGCAACGGGAGGTTACCGCTCGTATCGTGCAGGAAGTCGTAGGTGGTCAGTCGCCAGATCTGTCCTCGCAGAATGGAGTCGGTATCCAGCGCGAACCAGCGTTCCAGAAAGCTTGGAAAAATGACTTGCGCCAGGAAAATGACAATATTGGTGACGATCAGAATCTTAACCGCTGACCAGCCTCCCCCTCCGGCCCCTCCAAAGGCCCGACCGGGTGACATGTATTCTCGATTTTCAATCCCCATGGCGAGACCGTCTTCACTGTTATTGCCGTCGTTCCGCAATGAGCCAGACAAGGTTCAGACTGGAGAA
Organism: Planctomicrobium sp.; assembly: GCA_035556335.1. Lineage (GTDB taxonomy): Bacteria > Planctomycetota > Planctomycetia > Planctomycetales > Planctomycetaceae > Planctomicrobium. The sequence goes on from DATMFC010000193.1 coordinate 17,783, forward strand.
CGATTGTGAAACTACCAGTCTAATCAACTGCCGCATCACCGGAAAGCAGATTCGTTCACAGAAGCCGTTCATCAGATGGGAACCGGTCATTTCTTGCCTGCGGCCCGTTGTCTGGCGAAAAAACGTTGCAGGATTTCCCGGCATTCCGCCTGAAGAACCCCGCCGAATGTGGTCGCCCGGTGGTTGAGACGGGTGTCGGACGTGATCTGATACAACGTATGACAGGCTCCGCCCTTGGGATCGGTCGTGCCGTAAATGACTCGTGGAATTCGGGATTGGACAATCGCCCCCGCACACATCGGACAGGGTTCCAGTGTCACATACAGCGTGCAGTCCAGCAATCGCCAGGATTGCAGTGCCGTGGCCGCTTGAGTGATCGCCAGCATCTCGGCATGTGCCGTGGGGTCTTGCAGGGTTTCCCGTTGATTGAATCCGGCTCCAATCATCCGATCTTCGAAAACCACAACAGCCCCGACCGGAACCTCCTGCATTTCGAAGGCCTGTTGTGCCTGTTCGAGTGCCTGCCGCATCCAGTATTCATGTTGAGCAAAATCGAGCGGATTCATCATGGCTGGTGAGACTCCTTTCCTTCCGGAATGACATCATTTGAAGGACATTCCCGGGCCAGGTCCGCTTCAACCATCATTTGTACCAGTTGCTGAAACGAGGTTGTGGGCTGCCAGTTCAACACCTGCGCCGCTCTGGAGGCGTCCCCGACAAAGAGATGAGGTTCGTCCTCCCGGAAGAATCGGGAGTCAACCCGAACTCGCACAATTCCGTTTTCATCGACTCCGGTTTCATCCCGACCGGTCCCATGCCAGGTGAGGGGCATCCGGATTGTACGAAACACCTCATCACAGAAATCCCGAACGGAATGCGTTACTCCGGTGGCAAAGACATAATCCGCGGCAGTGTCGGCTTGAAGAGAGCGCCACATTCCGTCCACGTAATCTCCCGCGAATCCCCAGTCCCGGCGGGAATTGAGATTCCCCAGTTCCAGACATTCCTCCAGTCCCCAATGTATTCGTGCGGCCTGTCGGGTGATCTTGCGTGTCACGAACGAGGTCCCGCGCCGAGGGGACTCATGATTGAAGCAAATCGCATTGACCGTATACATCCCATGGTGTTCGCGATAATACCGCACCAGATGCGTCGCGAATGTTTTGGCGATGCCGTACGGATTACGTGGAGCCAGAGGAATTGTTTCGTTCTGGGGAACTGCTGAATCCGTTCCAAAAATTTCTGACGAACTGGTCAAAAGGAATCGGGTCTGCGGAGTGTATTCCAATGCCGCTTCCAGAAGCCGCAACGTTCCCAGCCCAATGGTTTCTATCGTTTGTTCTGGCTGTTGATAGGAGAGATGAACATGGGATTGTGCGGCAAAGTGATAGATTTCGTCCGGTTGGACCTGATTAATCACGCCCCGAATCGACTGGGAATCACACAAATCAGCGACAACCAGTTGAACCCGGGAACGTCCGCCCTCTTCGGAATGCAGCAATGGAGCGATCCAACTGTCAATTGGAGGAGTTTTTCGCACCAGTCCCCAGACGTCGTCCCCGCGCTCGACCAGTTTTTCCGCCAGATACGACCCGTCCTGTCCCGAAATGCCGGTGATCAACACTCGTTTGGGCCGAGGTGGCGACACGAATGACGTTGAAGATGGATCGGTCATCATGATCTCACTTCAAACGGAAACGACTGACTGCCAGTCCGAGGGACCAGCGCAGTCTGCTCCACAAGAGACTCGATTCCGGAATGTTCCTCCGCCGACAGTTCGCCAGATTGAGGAACCAGATCTAGTCGGGATGCGATCGCCTGAATGAGCGGTGGAATGAGTTCTTCAGGCAGAATGTTTTGTCCGGTGAGTTCTTCAATCCCCGGAAACTCAGACGCCCATTCCGATTGCTTCAACAGGATGCTTCCATGCTGAAGAATCGTCCCTTGTCGGCGTCGTTGAGCGCTTCCCACGATTTTATGTGATCCACAAACCAGATCACGTTCATCCCCTCTGGCGAAGCAGAGAAACGGGGTGTCCGGAAACGCGGCATCTCCTCGGGGGGCACAGGTGACATGGAACTGCTGTAACACTTCGACAATCGCATCGTGAATCTGATCGTAGAGACAACCTGGGTCTTTGGTGATCGGATGCCAAACAGGAAGAACACAGGAATAGGTCAGTTCCCGATGATGCAGAATCGCTCCGCCGCCGGAGAGACGTCGCACGACTTCCAATCCCTGAAAGCGATCCGGAACAAACTGCCCCTGTGCCGCCTGAAAGTGTCCTAATGAAACCGTCGGCGCCGACCAC
>DATMFC010000194.1:0-14869 GCA_035556335.1 Planctomicrobium sp.
CGTTCTCCCACTTTGTCTCGGAGCGCTCGTGTTCTGGGGAATTCAGATCGTCTTGTCCTCTGCGGAACGAGACGGCGTTCTGCTGGCGCAGGACCGGCCACCGTTCGGCCCCCCTGATGGACGTCCCCCTTTTGATGGAGCAGGACCGCGTCCCGACCAAAGGGACTTCGGACCGGGCGGACCGGAAGGAAGCCGCCGTGGCGGAACGGGCGGGTTCGGTCGCGGGCAGGATCTGGAGATCGTCAAACAGTTCGACAAGGATGGAGACCAGATTCTGAATCGGGAAGAACGGCAAGCCGCACGAGCCTGGCTGGCGGAACGAGGGAGCGGTCAAGGTGGCGAACGGGGCGGCTTTGGCCGTGGTCCGGGAGGTCCGCGCGGCCCCGGTGGTGAACGGGAAGGAAGACGTGGTCCCGGTGAATTTGGTCCCGGCGGCTTTGGTGGTCCTCCCGGGGGAGGTGAGCGCGTCGCCGGGACTCCCGGCCCTAAGGTGAATCCCAATGATGTGTCCCTGTTTCCCGATGAGCCGCTGTATTCCCAGAAGGTCATCCGGACACTGTTTCTGACCTTTGAAAACAATGACTGGGAAGAGGAACTGGCCGCCTTCAAGAATACGGACGTCGAAGTCCCGGTCACTCTGGTCGTTGACGGCCAGACCTATCCGGACGTCGGTGTCAGTTTTCGAGGAATGTCTTCTTTCATGATGGTTCCGGCCGGTTCCAAGCGATCGCTGAAACTCTCTCTCGATTTCCGGCACTCCGATCAAAAGCTGCTCGGCTATAAAACGCTGAATCTGCTGAATGGCAACGGTGATCCTTCCCTGATGAATGCCGCGCTCTATTCCCGGCTCGTCCGGGAGAAGATTCCCGCTCCACAAGTGAACTTCGTCAAAGTGGTGATCAATGGAGAAAGCTGGGGGATCTATGCCAATGGCCAGCAGTTCAACAAGGACTTTCTGAAAGAGAATTATGGAGAGACGGACGGAGTCCGCTGGAAAGCCTCCGGCAATCCGGGAGCCGATGCCGGTCTGCGGTATCTGGGAGAGAACATTGCGGAATACAAGCAGCGGTTCGAAATCAAATCGAAGGACAAAGTGGATTCCTGGAAGGTGCTCATCAATCTGTGCCGTGTGCTTGACCAGACTCCGCCGGACGAACTGGAACAGAAGCTCTCACCGATTCTGGACATCGACGAAGTCCTCTGGTTCCTGGCCTATGATCTGGCTCTGGTCAACGAAGACGGCTACTGGACCCGGGCCAGCGATTACAATCTTTATCTCGATTCGAAGGGACGATTTCACGTCATCCCACACGATATGAATGAAACCTTTCATGCTTCGAATGGTCCCGGCGGGCCGGGTGGGCCTGAAGGCCGACGGCGCGCGGGAAGAGGTCCGATGGGTATGGGAGGACCACCTCCAGGATTTGATCGTCCAGAAGGACCGCGATCGGGAGATGGCCCCCCGGGGCGAGGACCGGAAGGTCGTCCTTTTCCACCCGATGGGGAACGGTCTGGCGGCGGACGGTTTGGTGGTCCACCGGGAGGCATGATGCGACCGAGTGTTGATCTCGATCCGCTGGTGGCGATCGATTCTCCTCGCATGCCGCTGCACAGCAAACTGCTCGCGGTGCCGAAATTTCGTCAGCAGTATCTGGCCAAGATTCGGGAAATCGCGGAGAAGCAGCTCGACTGGAAATCTCTCGGTCCGCTGGTGGCGGAATATCGCGACCTGATTGGAGAGGAAGTCAAAGCGGACACACGGAAGCTGTCGTCTTATGAAGCCTTCGTTCAGGCAACAGCCGACCGTCGGTCCAATTCCGGCAACTCCCGTACGCTGCCGCTCCGAACATTTGCGGATCAGCGTCGGGAATTCCTGATGAAGGCGACCGCTCCGGCACGGACACGATGATGGGCGGCCGGAAAAGGTCGATTTGAAATTCAAGTATCCTGTCTGATCAGTGATGAAGGTGTTCGACGTGAACGACACTCCTGAAACCGTTTCTTTGTTGTCTCCCTCACTCACGGCCCGTGCCGAGGGAGTAACTGCCTTCGAAGTGAAATTTCTCATTGACGAAGCGCAGGCTCAGGAAGTGGGAGCGTGGGCCAGTCGGCACCTGATCCCCGACCCTCACGGCAATCCGGAATGTGAGGGGAGCTATCAGATTACCAGCCTCTATACGGACACGCAGGCATTTGACGTCTATCATCGAACTCCCAAGTATCGCCGACGCAAATACCGGTTACGACGCTATGGAAGCGAATCGACGATTCATCTGGAACGCAAAGTTCGCCGGGGAGAACGTGTCGCCAAGCGACGTACCTCTGTTCCGGAATGTGACCTGTTGCTCTTGAATCATGCCCTGACGCTCTCGGATTGGCCGGGGCATTGGTTCCAACAATGCCTGTTACGGAAATCGCTGCTGCCTGTGTGTCAATTGGTCTATCAGCGCACGGCGTTTCTGGGGAGTTGCTCTGAAGGTCCACTGCGGCTCACACTCGACCGGCAAATCCAGGGGCAACTCGCATCCGACTGGAACGTCGAGACGTCAGAACAAGCCATCCCCTTACTACCGGGAGAAGTGGTACTGGAATTGAAATTCCGGGAGGCGATGCCTGTCCTGTTCAAACAACTGGTGGCGGAGCTTCAGTTGTGTTCGACCGGCGTTTCCAAATATCGCCGGTGTCTGGATGCCTGGCGAGTGACGGTCCTCTTGAAGGAATCGGGAGTGAAGTATGCCTGACTGGCTGACGGTTCCGGTTGCTTCGGGAGAGACTTTGCTCCCGGTTCCCCTTCTCGCCCTCCGGCTGACACTGGGACTGGTGTTCGGCCTGCTCGTTGCCGGAAGTTACCGGATCACACAGGGCCGTCTCTCAACGCGGTCCCTGTCGTTGATGGCCACACTGGTTCTGCTGACAATCCTGATCGCCATGGTGACACTGGCCATCGGGAACAGCGTCGCCCGTGCATTCAGCCTGGTGGGGGCGTTGTCGATCGTGCGATTTCGGACCGTCGTGGAAGATACCCGCGACACCGCCTTCGTGATCTTTGCCGTGGCGGTCGGCATGGCCATCGGGGCAGGCTATTTTGAAGTCCCACTGGTCGGGATTCCATTGACGACGCTGGCCGCCTATCTGTTTCGTCCACGGGAGAAATCTTTTCCAGCAGAGACTCTGGAACGGACGTTGAATGTGCGGATCGGCCTGGGATGGGACGTGAATGGGCTCCTGGAACCGACGTTCCGTGCCCACCTGGAACGGTGGCAGCTCAATTCGATTGCCACCGCCAAACAGGGAGCGGCGTTCAATCTGTGCTATCAGGCCCGACTGCGAAACTCCGATGACGCCATCCCGCTGACCACCGAATTGAATCAACTGGAGGGAGTGCAGGAAGTTGAACTCCGGTGTTGACCCGTCATTCGGGAATCAGCGAAGGGTGACTTCAGGAAGGACATCTCATGGTAGAAGATGAGCACATTCGGTGTGCGACCATCGGAACTCATGATGCGGAGTTCACTTGACAGTGACATCAAAACAATTCGCCCCGCTCTTGTAACTCTTTCATTTACGACAGTCAGATTCTACATTTTGACGTCAACTTTGTGGTGTCATTTTGATCTTACACAACTGTTTTCATGTCAAAACACAGGGTAAATGTAGTTTTTTAGTGTCAGAAATAAAGAAGACTACGAATTGGCATGCGCCGTGCAATTGAGTCATTCATGTGACAAACGTCACCCGAAAGCAGAAACAACTCGACAGGAGAATTTCAATGACGACGATTCGATTCACCGCTGCTGTTGCTGGACTCGTGTTTGCCGGAGTGATGAGCCAGAGTGCTCATGCCCAGTATCAGAATGGATGCTTTCCGAATGCATTTCCGAATGGAAATATGGGAGTATTGCCATATGGTACCAATTCCACCAATAGTGCTGGTTTGACTCCGTACTGGGGGGCAACTGGACAAAACCCGCAGTGGAATTACTCGATTCCGCAGGTTCAGAGCCAAACTCAGGTGCGAAACCGCTATGACCTTCCACAGCGCAATCAGGTTGGACCTTTCCAGTATCAGGGTGTGAATGGGAACTATAACAACGGGAACCAATACAACGGGCAATACAACGATAACCGGCATCACAACAATCGGACCCCCGATCGCTTCCAGCCACAAGCTCCAGTTCAGCGCGATCCCCGATTCAACAGTCAGCCAGTACAGTTCACACCGGCCAACCCACCGACAACGGTACCCGGACTGATCAACTGGTCGCATCCTCAGTTTGGATCGGGTCTGTTCTAATATTGCGTCTGTCCTGAGTTGAGAGATGAAGAACGGGTTACGAGCACATCAACGACCGTGCGGACAATACTCGAACATCCTTCAAAGCAGAGTGGTCACTCCACGAGAACACTTTGCACCTCTCAGAAATCTGCTGTTCGACCCTGACGGTTGTGAGGCTGTCTGAATGACCAAGAGGGACAATTTCGAACAGGCTTAGAGAATCTGTCACTCTCAGAACGCCCTGGGCTTCCCGGGGCGTTTTTTGTTTGCCAGGCATGTATTGTTTGTAGAAGGTGTATGTCCTCTGGGGGCCGTGGTGAACCCATATCGACATTTGGCATCATCATTGGTCGGAGCGATACTATCCACCAGCAACAGGAAAAGAATAGATGTCAGACCTGCCGTTTAATGCCAAGAATGAACTCGAATCGAGAATCCTGGCTGATCCGGAATTCCTCGCCGGACTGGACCACGGCTGGCCTCGGCCGGGACATCCCGAAGGGGCGGTCAAATGGCACATCGCCGACGTCCTCGGCAATGTGGAGCAGTGGTATTGTCAGACGGATCTCTATTCCCGGTTGAGACTCATCGCCCTGATCCATGACACGTTCAAATATCAGGTCGATCCTGGTCTGGCCGGCGACATGACCAAAACCATTATGTTGCGCGCGGTGAGTTGTGGCACGGAGATCGAAATCCTGCATGCAGGTCTCCCGTCTGCCATCCTGAGGGAAATGTGCTACCTCGGCTGCAGGAATCGCTCCGCCAGTTGGCTAGGCTCGTCGAGCCAGAAATTCCCGATGATGAATAGTCCATTTTTAGAAACAAATTGCCCGTGATGTCGATTGCGGCCTGACCCGTTCGACCAATGAGCACGATTCGCCTTTGGTACGAGGGCGACGTCGAAGACGCGGCACGGTTTTCCGTGAGAACTTTTCCAGATTCGTCCGTCGGCGCTGTACACTACGCACCAGGAAACTTTCCGTCGGGGAGGATAAGGGGATGTGTTGACGGTCGAATCGCCTCATCTTATCGATCCGCCGGGGAAGTCGCCTGCAGCATGAAAGGTGATTCCGAGATAATGACAGCCTTGGTTGTGACCCGTTCACCGCTCCATTTCCAGTGGACGTGCCAACTGTCCGGGATTACTTATGGGGCACCCATGCACAACCCTGTAAAGACGGTCCATGCACTGGAGCGCATTCAGGCATTGGGAAGAGTACCACAACGACCAGATCCCGATTTTCAATTTCGTTATCACGGCCTCGCTCCTCAATGAGCTTTGAGCTTTTCCAATTCGCGCAGTCTCTCCTGGACCTGCTTCAGACCGGTCATGTCTTCTGTGAAAACCCACTATGGAAGTGAACCAGCCTGGGGAACCGCTTTGATGATTCCTTTTGGGGAGACAAGAACCCCCTGAGCGGGAAGTGTAAGTTTCCACTTCTCTCCCAGGGCCGCTCCTTGCGGACCGGCGAAGAAGACTTCTGCCGATGAGTTCATCTCCTTCAACAACCGCTGCGCCAGGAGTGGGCTCGGGTCAAGGCTGACGGTTGTCATCTTTACCTGATTCTTCTGACTCCATTGCTGAGCCTCGTTAAAGAATGTCAGGCCGTCTGGATGAGACAACATACAGAAGACCAGGAACTGATCTTCATCACCCACGGCAGACCACGTGGCCGCCGTTCCGTCCAGATGATTCAGTTCCAGTTCCGGGAGCTTCATCCCGACGACCATTCCAGAGGAGGCCCCTCCCTGATTTTCCATGCCCTGTCCCAGTGTGATCTTCAGTTCTTCAGGAGGGGCGTCCGCCTGATAGGTGAGACCTCCTATGACCTGATTTTTTATCGCGTAGATCATGGTCGATCCCTCTGAGGGGACTCCGCGAAGTTCAAACTTGCCTTCGTTGTCGGTCTGAATCTTTCTCTGTCGGGAAGTTGTCATGATGTCGGCATGGGCCTGAGCGATTCCTTCTGCATTGACCACGATTCCTTTCAAGGTAATGGCCGGAACCAGTTCAATGGAAAGTTCTTCGGGATCCCTATCAGCGGTCACGGCCAGTTGTGAGAACTGCTGGGGGAGATTGGCTGCCTCATCTGTTCCTTCCACCGTGATGAAATACGATCCCGGCAGCACCCCCATGCGGAAGTTTCCGTCAGAGTCGGTTGTTGTCAGACGGCGTTTTCCGGTGGAGTTATTGATATTCACTTTCAACCCGGCCAGCGGTTCCTTATTCCCTTTCAGTGTGACTTTTCCATGGATGGTTCGCGGCGCCCTGAACGGGAATTCCAGCGATTCTCCCCCTTGAGGATTCTTCAGAGTTTTCACCACAACCGGGCTTCCGTCCAGGTGAGCCGTGACGGTGACAGTATGGTCTGAAGTGCTGTCTTTTGCCTTGGGAGTGAAGGCCCAGGTTGCGGAATTCACCGACGGCATCGGGCGAATTTCTTCTGTGCTGATCTGCTTGCCATTGCTGTCGGTCACGTCGATGGTCAAGGTCATCCCCGGGATGGGAGATGGCTCTCCATCCAATGTGAACTTGAATGCCAGTAAAGACGGTCGAGGGGCATTCGGATCAAACGGAATCTTCAGCGTTTTCTCCACTTCAGTACTCAGCGCATTCGCATGGATTTTCTCTGACGCAAAGCGTCCGTCACGCCCGACGATGAACGTGGCCGGAATTCCCTGAACACCCCACAACTGGGCGATTCCGTCCTGCCAGCCCTCCCCACTGAAGATGACAGGGAAGTCAAGTTCTTTGTCTTTCATCGTTCTCTTCAGGGCTTCGATCTCCTGATCCAGACTGATCGTGATGAAGACCACATCGTCGTTGTCCTTGAACTTTTCCTGAAACTCTTTGATTTGCGGCATCACGGCCATGCAGGGACCGCACCATGTTGCCCAGAAGTCGATCACCACCACTTTTCCCCAATGGTCATTGAGATTAAACGCCCCCCCTTCTTCCAGCAATTTGCCAGACAATGCTGGAGCAAGTTGTCCTTTCAGAGAGGGGGACGCAATTCCTCCGCGCTGTGACGACACGGTATCAAGTTTGATGATCAGTTCACTTTGTGTTGGCAACGTGACTGAAGCGACGCCAGAGAGATCCCGTTCCCCCAACCCGCAGGTTTCTGTGGCGACGGCTGCATAATGTTCGGCCTGAAATCGGAGACTTCGGGCCGGAAGATGGCGAAATGTGTAGACCCCTGCGCTATCTGTCTGTCGGGCATCCAGACGATCGTGCAGATGTGTGGCGCCGGGCATCACGGAGATGATACAGTTCGGCACCGGATTCCCTTTCCGGTCGACAGTCCGCACGGTGAGTGAATGCCCTTCCGGTGTCACAAGGTCATGCTTCATCGTCTGACCGGATTCAACAACAACTCCCTTATTCGGTGACGACAGGTACATCGACATACCACCTTGTCCTGGACTGTTGAATGAGCGCACTTCCTGCAAGTGGTATTTTCCGGGGCCCAATCCGGTGAAACGGTAGTAACCGTTTGCATCGGTTTTCTTCTGACCACTCAAACCAAACGGCGCTCGATACGGGTCGTCTCGATCGGGACGAAGCCATTGCAGGTGCACCGGAGTCTCTGCCACTGGCTTCCCCGCGACGAGAACCTGTCCTTCGATTACTCCCGCTTCAGGATAGGGAATGATCAGTTCCTCCTTGGAACCCCAGTCTTTGAGACCCGGATACCAGAAGAATCCTTCGGTTTCCTTCATCAGTACCAGCTCCGCCTGAGTGGACGGATCAGGCCGGGAGAGTTCGAACTCTCCGTTCTTCCCGCTGACCCCACGAATTCCGGTGAAGTCTTTCAGATTTTGAAAGGGATGATGGAACTCCACGTATCCCCGATACAGACGATCGGATGCCGTTGGGAGTGCAACAGTGATTCCCGCCAGCGGTTCCCCAGTCTCTGCAGAGACCACACGACCTCGAAGGGTTGCAGATTTCTTTAAAATGACGTCAAACGTCTTCGATTCCTTCTCGTTCACCGGCACTTCTACAGTCGCGTCTTCATGCCCCGGATAACGGAAGCGGTAGGAAATCGTGGCGCTATTATTAGGTTCGCCCAGTGCGATGACGAACTCACCGGAGGCTTTCTGGTAAGCCCGTTCCGTTTCCCAGGTTTCAGAGTTCCAGTGAACCTCATTTCGACCGGTCCATTTGTATCCTTTTTGAATCATGAGATCCGGAACAGGGGCATCATTTCCTTCCAGTCGAATTTTCACGGTATGCTTGACGACGCGCGGCAATATCAGTTCGATCTGATCTCCCCCTTTGATCTGAAGATCACGATTGCTGACGAAGCCTTGCTTCAGAGCGTTCGTCTTCGCCGGAGTATTGGGCATGTGATTCAATGTGAAACGTCCGTCGGCGTCGGTATACGTTTCTCGCCGGAACATTCTGGCTCCGTTCCACGTGTCGGTGATCACCCACACTTTCTCGATCGGAGTACCAGACTCATCCACGATTCGTCCCGTCGCAGCCTGACCTTCTTCCAGAACAAAATTCTGTTCCCCTGTCATGCCCAATGACGGAGTGAACGTCGTCATAGCAGGAGCGAAATTTTCGCTGAATGCGTGCAGAAACTGCTGTCCGGAAGGGAGGCCCGTCAACCGGTAACGTCCCTCTTTATCAGTCTTTGCAGAAGGAGAAGAATGATTGCTTCCAAACCGGTCATGGCCACAGGTGACCGTAATTCCGGAAAGAGGACGACCGTCACTGGCGGCGGTGACCCGTCCGTTGACTGTCGCACCGGGTTCAAGAACCCATTCCACAGCCGTGATGCCGTCGGCGGAGAGAAACAACTGAAATCGGTCTTTGGCGATGTACCCAGGAGCGGTGATCACCGGATATAGATTCTCCGTCGACCGGGAAAGACTGGAAACTTCGAATGTTCCGTTATCGTCGGTTCTGATACGCGGATTGAATCCACTGGAACCGAATTCAATCCGCGCACCCGAGATCGGTTTTCCGTCACTGGACCGAACGATTCCTGTCAGGATCTTGCCCCCCTGTTTCAATGGAATGTTCTGAATGCCAACACGGGGCCATGCAAAACTTGCCTGAGTCGCTTCATAGCCGGGGGCGGAGATCCAGCGATTCAGTAACAGCGGGGATTCCTTTGGCAGAGCGAGCGTCCCTTCCTCGTCCGCTCGCAGCGGCGGTTGATTCAATGATTTCCAGACGTGAGCAAACGGAATCGGTGCGAACGTTTTTGCGTCGACAATCCGAATCTCAAGTTCTTCCTGAGCGGCGAACGAAACCGTCACCTTGCTGGAGGTCAACTCGTTCCATGAAACGGTTTGTGAATTGTCATGAAAGCCCGGCGAGGAGTAATGAATACGCACACGATCCGGTGTCTCTTTCAGCTCCGGAGGAACAAAACGATAAACGAGCTCTTTGGCTTTTCCGCGATGTCCACTTGTTTTCGCAGTGGAAACGATCTCTCCCTGAGCATTGAGAAACTCCAGTGAAAGGTCCGGCATCCGGTACAAGGCTCTGCCGTCTGGTTCGTTGCAGAGGATCGTCAATGGCGTCCTGTTTTTTTCCGGCGGCAACAGTCGGGCGATGGCTTCCCATTCTCCATATCTTTGACCGCATTTGAGCAGGAGCGTGTTCTCTCCCTTTAGGAGTTGAACCGGGAATTCGAACTGATCGAGTCGACACGGACCATAGGTGTCGTCATCGAGCTTGACTTCTTTTCCATTCAGCCAGATGCCGATGCTGTCGTCTGCACCGATCGACAGGATGGCTTGTTGTGCGGTTGGGCTGGTAAAAGAAGTCCAGGCATAGGCCACCAGATTCCGAGACTCATTTGACGGGAGCCCAAACGCTTCATTCCATTCGACAACGCTCGGTTCCCAATTTTGCCAGGCGTAGGATTTCCCTTGGAATTTATGCGGTGACCCGGGCCTTAAGTCCTCGTCCGCAAAGCCGTAACTGGTATGAATGCCGCCAGTGGTATCAGTCTTGGGAAGCGGTCCCAGCACCTGCCATCCATTGAGGAAAACATTCCACTCAAAAGGTTTCGCAGGTTCCTCACACACTGCCAGCTGAGGAAGCGACAACGCGAACCAGGTTACCAGAAGAGATAGGAACATGCCTGAGCGAAACATGCCAGCCCCTTTTGCTATGGAAGAGTTTTGTCGATTGACTCAACTCGTGTTGCGTCAGCATTAAAAATCAGGTTGAAAGAATCGAAACGAGAACGGCCAACGAGCCGCGGAATCTGTTAGACAACCTGAAGTTTGAAGCCTGACAAGGCACCAGTCTGATCGATCACATGCTCCCGTTACGGAACGTGGTCAATCCTGTCCGAAAATGCAGTCGTCAAAGAAATGCTCCGTAAGAAATACCCGATCTGAACGAGGTTTACCACTTCTTCCTTTCCAAAACTCCCAAAATTGTCCCATCCGGAAGAGAGCACTTCTCTCAGAAGAAACTGACACGTTCGCATTTGATCCAGTTCAGAACTAAAGTCTGCGACATGATGGTGGCACCGTTCAAGATGTGGCACAATGAAGAGGATCCCGTTTTACAACGGTCAGAATTTTAGAGGGGACAGTATATGGAGGCTTCGCTGCTATTTGCTCTCACGTCCAATTGCTCACACCCTACGTTTCCTCTATTTATTACGGACTGTCCCCTATTTAAGAAGCGACACGAACCGATCGTGCTCCCTGAAAACTCCTGTTAAACTCCTGACAAAGCTCATCCCGATCCGCTTGCGGAAAGGAGATTCTCATCATTTGAGAGGTTTTGTTCGCGGCTCTTAAACTCCTCGCCTGGCGAAACTCTGATGACATACAAATTATTCCTGGCTGTCGTAACACTTGTCATTTCGTTGGCATCCACCTGCTGGTGCGCTGAGCCGCCAGAAGGATTCCACTCGATCTTCAACGGTAAAGATCTCTCCAACTGGGAAGGAGGCTCAGAGTATTGGAGTGTTCAAGAGGGCTGCCTGACCGGTGTCACAGACGGGACCCTCAAGTACAACCGTTTCATCATCTGGCGGGGAGGCATGCTGAAGAACTTTGAACTGCGAGTGCAGGTTCAAGTCACGCCTGGTGGTAACAGCGGGCTGAACTATCGGAGCCAGCATCGGCCGGAACTCGGAGACGAGGTCGTCACCGGCTACCAGTGCGATGTGGTGGCGAATCGAGCTGACTACAACGGGATGCTCTATGAAGAACGGGGACGGCGTATCCTTGCTCATACCGGCGAGAAGGTGATTATCGATACCGCTGGGCAACCGTGGGTGGTTGGTGAGTTTCCTGTCAAAGAATTCGCCCCGGGTGAATGGCATCAGTATCGGGTGCTCGTTCAGGGCAATCATCACCAACACTGGATTGACGATCACCCGACCGTGGATGTCATCGATCTCGACGAAAAGAACCGGGCGCTGGAAGGGATTCTCGGAGTCCAGGTCCATGTCGGCCCGGCAATGCGGATTCAATACCGCAACGTCTACCTCAAACACTTGCCGGACGATTTGCCGATTCTCTCCAGCGAAGAGGCTCCCATTCCCAAGTCAGCCGTAAAGGTTGTGCCACAAGGACAGGACAAGCCGAAAAAGAAGTCGTGATTCACTTCTTACCGGCGTTGTTCGTTCAGAGCGACATTGCACAACGGCCATGAGTTGCCCCCTTGGAAAACCCCTGAAAAATCTGCTTGGCGGCCTGAAATCAGGAGCGGCGGCGGGGCTTACAGAATCCAGCCGCCGCCGAGAATGCGGTCTCCGTCGCGGTCTTCGTCATAGATGGCAACCGCCTGTCCGGGGGCCACGCCATATTGAGGATCGTCGAAATGCACTTCCATCCGGTCTTCATCAATGAGCCGGACTTCACATCGACCGGGGCGCTGCTGATAACGAATCTGGGCACTGGCGCGAAACGGAAAAACAAGATCTTCCTTCAGCCAGTTCAAACGATTCGCCTGCAGCGTCCTGCGACCGAGTTCTTCTTTATTGCCGAGAACGACCCGTTTTGTTTCGGGCTCAATTCGCACAACAAAACGTGGCTCTCCGAAGGCCACTCCCAGTCCGCGACGCTGGCCAATAGTGAAATGCTGATATCCCTGATGCTGGCCAACGATGTTCCCGGCTGTGTCGACCAGTTCGCCGGCGGTTTCCTGAGGTCCACGGAAGTCATTCAGAAATCGTCCGTAATCATTGTCTGGAATAAAGCAGATTTCCTGGCTGTCAGGTTTATTGGCAGTCCGGATTCCCGCCTGACGGGCCAGTTCACGCAGTTCTTCCTTCTGGTATCCACCCACCGGGAACAGAATTTTGTCCAGCAGATCCGGACGAATCCCAAAGAGGACGTAAGACTGATCCTTACCGTGATCAACCCCACGATAAAGACCGGGGCGTGATTCCCCTGAGACCGGTTCCAGTCGGGCATAGTGTCCCGTGGCGATGTATTCCGCCTGAACCTGTTCCGCGAAGTCCCACAGTTTTCCGAATTTCAGCCAGACATTACACATCACGCAGGGATTCGGCGTTCGGCCTGCCAGATATTCGTCGGCGAAATAATCTTTGATCTGGCTGAATGCTTCACTGAAATTCAAGGCGTGAAAGCTGATATCGAGAGCATCCGCCACCCGACGGGCATCGGCCGCATCCGAGGCACTGCAACATCCCTGTTTATGCGCCTTCTGGCTGATAATCGGAAGGACGCCAGAAGAAGTGGAACAGGTTTCCGGCTCACTTGTTCCTGAGCGCATAAAAAGACCGATCACTTCGTGACCCTGCTCCTTCAGCAGCCAGGCCGAAGCGGAACTGTCCACCCCTCCACTCATTGCGAGAACGACACGTGCCATTAGAGAAATACAGAATCTTGAAACAGGATGAGAAGGTTTGACATCTTTGGGGGAAACATAATTGATCCCATCCTATGGTATCTGGAAATTCCCCAATTGAGAACCGTAGAGTCTCCCCGGCGCGGCCGGTTTGTCCCGGCCGCAACCAAAGTAATTCACGTTGTCCAAAATCCTCGCAGACTGAGAGAGTCTGGAACGTTTGCAGTGCAGGGGGATTTTAGACGTGTCTGCTCAACGGGAAACTGATCGGAGAGCCCGTCGTGAGGCGCGGCCCGTTCGTGATGAACACGCAGGACGAAATTCGACAGGCGATCCTTGACTGCCAGAATGGAAGAATGGGACGACTCCATGAGGAACGAGTTTCCTTGGAGGCGTCCCATTCACACATGAGAAATTACAACATCGAAAAAGACTTCAGTGAAGCGGATGATCTGGTCAGCCAGAACCCGGTCAAGCTCAAGGAACTGCAAGCAAAGTTTCTGGAAGAAGCCCAGAAGTACAGTGTCTTCCCGCTGATTGAATCCGTAGAAGTATTCGAAGCCAAGCCCCGTGGGCCAGCGGTTGATGGAGCCGGATGTCCGATGCCTCCTGTTGCATACCACGATTGACACGGCCTCATCGATTGAAAATTTTTGCGGTCAAGAAAAAGCACAGATTGACCGGGGTAGATTGGGGGGGCCAAGACCAGATTTTGACGTGTTGGATCGTCTAAAAATCGCCGTGACGCAGACCGCGGACGGGTTTGCCATCCAGGAAGCGATCCCGGTTGCCCCACAGCAACTCACTCAAGGCCGCCGCATCACGGCGATCGGTCTTGCAGCGTTTGCGTTCCTCCGGCTGGATGAGAATCACCTTGTGGCAACGGTCGTCCCGCAGCATCCGAATCAGCCAGTCATTGAAGCCGCACACTTCGACGATGGCAATGATGACTCCTCTCGTTGAGCACATCGCCGCTCTGGTCACGGAGTGAGACGGTCAGCGGGCGGGCATGTTGATCGATTCCAAGAAAGAGCATGCTGCGGTTCTCCTGTGAGAAACAGGGTTGGGAAACTCCCACACTGGAAAATCCCGCTCCCAATCGCAATTGCTCTTTCATCGATATCAAAGGGCTACCCGCGCCAGAAGCCCAGCAAGACCCATTGTTCCTCCGCACGGATGAGTAACACCGGACCATTCGACTGATAACCAGGTGGTGCCACTTCACGAGTTCTTCCAAAGTGGCCGCGGCACGAACTGCCGCGCGTAAATGCTCGGCGCATCTGCGTTGCCAACCACTAAAGTCATCGGAACTGGGAGGAACAGTCAATTTTTCATTGTTCGTTCCTGATTCGTTTGCCCGAAGATGTAAGATTCATCGTTCTCTGGCGGCTGCCTCAAGATGGGATTTCACCGAACGGGGACAAATGAATTCCGTGTGCAAGTTCTGGCAGTCTGGCCCCGGTCGAGCAATCCAATCAATATCAATATTGTACGATCTTCTCCAAGTCACGTCGAATCTTGAATCATAGGACCGCACGGTATGGAGCAGTTCAGCGAGCGATTGCGACGATCCTCGGAATGGACTTTAAGCCTCTATGCGGGTATGGCCGCCTTTGCCTGCTATTTCTGCATGTATGGTTTTCGCAAACCGTTTACCGCGGCCGAGTTCGCTGGCATCGGCTGGCTGAGTTCGGAGATCACTCTCAAAACCGCGCTGCTCATCAGCCAGACACTGGGTTATACAATTTCCAAATATGCAGGGATTATCATCTGCTCCGAAACGC
>DATMFC010000195.1:0-12540 GCA_035556335.1 Planctomicrobium sp.
CAGCCGGGATGATCATTTCACGCGAATCTCCCGCGTGTTGAAGTACATCCATTCGGAGTACGCAGAACCGATCGGCACCGAAGAGATGGCGAAGCGAGCCGGGATGAGCGTGTCCGTCTTCCATCACCATTTCAAACTCGTGACGGCCAGCTCTCCTCTCCAGTATCTCAAACGGATCCGCCTGGATCAGGCCAGACTGCTGATGGTTCAGGACGGCTACAACGCCAGCATGGCCGCTCATGCGGTCGGCTATGAAAGCCCGTCCCAGTTCAGCCGGGAATTCAAACGACTCTTTGGAAAAACGCCGACTGAGGATGTGGAACAAACCCGCGAGCGATTCATTGCCGGTTAGGAAAGGTGTCTTCTTCATGGCACTTGAAGGTTGCCGGCGAATGAAAATAAGGATGCCCTCATGACATTCCACAGATCATGATTTTCGGCGATCTTGACGCAACACAGTCCCTTGAACTGGGGATTTCCTCGGATTGAAATGACTCACCTGATGGAACAAAAACCGCAAGATTTGATCATTCGACAAGCGACCACTGCTGATGCGCCCGCCATCTGGGAGATCCTGGAGCCGGTAATTCGCGCAGGGGAAACTTATGCTCTTCCCCGGGACATGAGCCCGGAGCAGGCCATCGCTTATTGGACCAATCCGGATCGCGAGACCTTCGTCGTCGAAGCGGAGGGGCGGATACTCGGGACTTACTATTTGAGACCCAACCAGCTTGGGGGCGGCTCCCATGTGGCCAACTGCGGGTACGTGACGTCCATTGATGCCCGCGGCCGGGGGATTGCCCGCAGAATGCGCCTGCATTCGTTGGAATTGGCCCGATCGAAGGGATTCAAGGCCATGCAGTTCAATTTTGTCGTGAGTACGAATGAAGGCGCCGTCAGACTTTGGAAATGCCTGGGGTTTGAAATCGTCGGCGTCCTTCCCGCCGCCTTCGCCCATCCCGAGAAGGGAGACGTTGACGCACTGGTGATGTTCCAACGGCTCTCAGGCTGAGTCGATTCACCCGGAACATCCCCGACCCAGCCGACAGCGATTTCACTTCGGTGGGGGAGCATCCATTCCGAACTGCGATCAACGCCGGATAGACTTCTCCTCAATCCTGAGATCACCATGAGCATGCACATCATTCCGGTCCAGTCCCAGCAGGAGATCGACATCATTCGGAATCTGTTCATGGAATATGCCCGGTCACTCGATTTCGATTTGGGGTTTCAGAATTTCGAGGACGAACTGTCAGAACTCCCGGGACGATATGCGTCTCCTGATGGACGTCTCCTGCTGGGGCTCGTCGGTGACGAACCGGCCGGGTGCGTGGCACTGCGAAAGCTGGCACCGGAGATCTGCGAAATGAAACGGCTCTGGGTACGGCCCTCCTTTCGGGGAAAAGGACTGGGACGGCAATTAGCAGCAGCCGTGATCGAGGAGGCCGTCACGGCGGGATATCATCTGATGCGCCTGGATACGGTAGCGTCGATGTCCAGTGCCGTTTCGCTCTATCGCCAAATCGGCTTCTATGAGACCACCCCTTACACTCATAATCCGTTATCGAACGCTCTGTTTCTGGAGAAGTCATTGCGAGATCGTCACGGCTGAAATTAATGCTTTCTCCAGAGCGGTGGCCCAGCGCCAACCAAGGTTCCAGGCACCGCTCCCCGAACTCGTTCACAAGGGATGTGAGGATTACTTCCACTTCGCGAAATGAGCGGCTCACTCTTCAGACCAAAATATCGAATACCGCCACCGCTCATTTCGTCGAACGTCTGCTTCCGGAACAGGACCTCCGAAGATTTCCACCAGACCAATTCGGACCGCTCTGACCAAAAGTGACTGAGGGGGTAAGGGGAGTTCAGACGCCTGGAATGCGCCTCCGTAAAATCCAAGGTCTGCGCCGGGAGTATCGGTGATGTTTTGTGGCTCCCGGTAAGAATGGAAACAGTATTCGCGTCCTTGGATATCGAACCTGTGTTCGTAGAGTTTGCGTTTGGAATATACTCCCGTTCCGTCGCATTTCCGGCAGGAATCATAGCGAAACTGTCCGGTGCCATTGCAACTCCAGCATTCCTTTCGTTCTTGCCTGGAGATGCGACCTTCCCTGAGGTATTCCTGGTTCAATGTGATCCAGTAATCTTTGAGGAGATAAAACCCGGGGTGACGAATCACTTTTTGAAGTCGATTCGAGAACCGCAGGATTTCGGCGAGGGCAATTTCACGAGATCCGTGGCGATTGTAGTAGTCAGCCCAGACGTCGTCTGGGCTCCTCTCGTCGTCAACCTCCTGCAATGCACTCTTCGAGTAGACAGGCGCCAAATTCGACTCTTCCACGGCATAGCCATACCACCACACAGGCTGGTTTGGTTGATAACCGAGTTGCCTCCAATAAGTGGCGGTGGCAACTCCGGTATTGTAACCGAGTTCTTGATCTCGATAGATTCGCTTCTTCTCGCTAACCACCTTTTCGATCTGGTTCCGTGGTACTGTGGGATGAGCTTGCGTCAGGAGCTCAATTTCAGCCAATTGTTTCCTGTTCCTACGGCTTTCCCTCCGTTGCAGAACACTCTCAACTTCTGCTCGCGGAAAAGTGTCCGAGTTGAAAACGGTTTGAACTCTGCTCCTGATGTAGAGGCATTCCCGGCCATTCCTCCGCGTTCGGTCGGGCTGGGACAGAAACTCGGAGATGTGACAATCTTTCCAGCCCTGGGCCTTCAGTTGTGTTTTGTTGAAGTACAAAGAACGATCGAACTGTTGCGTGGTGTGGCACTCTTCTTCAGTCGAAATTAAATAGGACATCTCTATCACCTATGGTCACGGGGCATATGCTACATCAACGACAGACTCAGGTAGCAACCGTCTTGGTCGGAAAGCAAAGCTGCATCCACCTCTCTGGGGTGCAGCCGGTTAGCCCATTGCCGGTGAGATGCCGCGGAATTCATCGCGAGGCGGCATCTCCGGCCGGGTAAACCTGTTTGGTCATCAGTACAGCATTCCGTAACAGAATGCGTGTGGCCTGAAATTTTCAGACCTTGTGGGAACCCCGCAAAATGTGGGTGTTTTAGTAGTCGTCCCGAGCCACTCAAGCCAAGCCGGGCTTGGCGAGTACTCCCGTTAACCCCTCTCTGGGTGAACACCGAACTCAACATTCGATCAGGGGGAGAATGTGCTCAATGCGTCGTTCAACAGAGCACGAATCGTTGATGACCAAATTTTGCCTGGCGTAATTATTATGGTCAAGATCATTGCGATGGCATTTCAGACAGATTCTTCAGAATCACTTCCCCCCAGCCAGCTCCCTTTTCTGGGCGCGAGAGAAATCTCTCATGATCGGTGGTGAAGATGGCGGTCATTTGCAGAAAATGACGTTCCTTCGTGGCATTTTCGTATCGATGATTTGGTTTTGACTCGAAATCTGCCTGGCCTACAAGCCCCCAATATCAACGCAGACACGCTCACCAATCAACACATTCCCAATCCCTCGTCATCCCAAAGACATCGGGGACATCTGGGAAATCCAGAACAACTGGCTGCCGGGCAGGCTGGCGGCTCCACTTTTCGCACATCTCCAGCGTTTTCTCCCAGGCAGCCTGAACCTCGTCCCGGTTCATGCCCCCGTGATTCAGAAGATGCTCGGACACAGTCCATACGAACTCAGTCGTTAAGTCGCCCCTCAGAACGATTGGTCCATTACTGATACACTTCATGAGGAAATCCTTCCGGGCCAGTTCGTTGAACCAGGTGCCTCCGGCCGCGGTCCAGACCTGGCGCCAGTCCTCCTTAAATCGTTGAATGTTCTCCAGAGTACATTCCTGTTCACTCCAGATGAGTTCGACCATCGGTCCGGCGAGGGCGATGAACATCACACGTTGCGAAATCGGACTGTACGTCCCCGGTGCGAGGGGCCGGTGGACCGTGGGGAGGCAAATCATCGTCCAGGGATCCAGCCGCTGCGCCTCCCCGCGCCGGTCCAGATCCGCCTGGGTGAATCCTTCGAGTGTGAGTTGATGAACAGGACAGTCCTGTGCCATTGCAGAATAAGCATGTCCGGCAATGTGCCAGGCACGCAGGCGGAGTTTATCCCACATCCCCTTCCTCCTTGATCAATGAAACAACCCGGTTCCCTATGAGACCAGACTTCAGGTCGCCGCCATGATAGACGAATGTCTCGGAATGAGGACGATGGGCCGGGAAATGAGGCCCGATCGAGAGTCTGAAGAGCAGAATTTGCGCTCCTCATCGACTCCAAGGGAGGATTCAGGGGGCGATTACTAAAAAACAGCCCTGTTTCGCGGCATATGAGATGAGGCCATTGGCATAACTCTGAAGAGAGGAATTCCGAGCCAAAACAGCTCTGCGACGACCGGTTGGAACCGGTTTTCACAGGGCCCTTTTCGTTTTCAGGAACCGGCGGTCGGTTCCCTGTTTGTCTGTTCTTGAATCAAGGAGCAAAACCATTTCACACATCGTGCAAATTCAGACCGAAATCCGCGATCCTGTTGCCGTTCGCGCGGCGTGTGATCGCCTGTATTTGCCGGAGCCGGTCTACGGTGAAATCCAACTCTATAGCAGTGCGGCGACCGGTTGGGCGGTACGATTGCCGGAGTGGCGGTATCCGGTGGTCTGTGACGTCTCCACCGCGAAGATTGCTTACGACAATTTCGAAGGCCGATGGGGGGATCCGCGGCAACTCAACCGGTTCCTGCAGGCGTATGCCGTCGAAAAAGCCCGGATCGAAAGCCATCGTCGCGGGCACACCTGCCTGGAACAGGTGCTGGAAGATGGCTCCATCAAGTTGACCATTCATGTTGGAGGTGCAGTTTGACCAGAACCATCGAGATCGTCGTCGCTCCGGATGGGAGCAGCCGTGTTGAGACCAGGGGCTATGTCGGAAACGCCTGCCGGGAGGCCAGCCGGTTGATCGAGCAGGCACTTGGCCAGTCAGTGAATGAACAGCTCAAGCCGGAGTTTCATCAGTCCGCAGAACAGGCGGAACCGATTCGGCAGCAATCCTGACGTCTTTCGCAAATTTCCACATTTCGTGTTCACAACATTTCTCAACCTGATTTCAGAAGGAAAGAACATGACGCTCGCCGAGCAGCTGGGGGAGTACGTCCGCGCGTGCTTCACCGGCATCTGGATCGAAAGCCATGAACACCCGGACGCGCTGGCCGAGATCGCGCAGCTCTGCCGCCAGGAAGACTGGAAGCTGCTCACCTGGGACATTGATCAGGGGCTGCAGGGGGACGAGGCGGAGATCGGCAATCGCGATCCCCTGGCGGCGATTCGGGCGGTGAACTCACTGGCCATGCCGGACGGGACCGTCCTGCTGGTCCTGCAGAACTTCCATCGGTTTCTCAGTTCCGCCGAAATCGTGCAGACGCTGGCGCAGCAGGTGATCACCGGCAAGCAGAACCGCACAATTTTGGTGATTCTCTCGCCAGTGGTGCAGTTGCCTGTGGAACTGGAGAAACTGTTCGCGGTCCTGGAGCATGAACTCCCGGATCGGAATCAACTGGAGGAGATCGCCCGGGGAATTGCGACCGAGGAAAGTGAGCTGCCCGCCGACCCGGAACTGGAGGTGGTTCTGGATGCGGCTTCCGGACTGACACGCCTGGAAGCCGAGAACGCCTTCAGTCTCTCCCTCGTCAGGCAGGGCCGGATCACCAGTGAAGCGGTGTGGGAACTGAAGTCCGGGATGCTCAAGAAGTCCGGCCTGCTGGAATTGCATCGAGGCCGGGAAGATTTCAACAGCCTGGGTGGGCTGGAACCGCTCAAGGATTTTTGCCGGAAATCCTTGTCGTGGAGGAACCGAAGCCATCCTCGGAAACGTCCCCGCGGGGTCCTGCTGCTGGGAGTTCCGGGGACGGGCAAATCCGCCTTCGCCAAAGCCCTCGGGAACGAAACCGGTCGTCCGACTCTCCTCCTGGACGTCGGTGCGCTGATGGGATCGCTTGTCGGTCAAACGGAAAGCAACATCCGTCAGGCTCTAAGGATCGCCGATGCGATGGCTCCCTGCATCCTGTTCTGTGACGAGATCGAAAAAGGGCTCAGCGGTGTCAGCGGATCGAACGACTCCGGTGTCTCAGCCCGATTGTTCGGTCGGCTGTTAAGCTGGATGAACGACCACACCAGCGACGTCTACCTGATTGCCACCTGCAACGACATCAGTCGATTGCCACTGGAGTTCACACGGGCGGAGAGGTTTGACGGTCTGTTCTTTCTGGACGTTCCCGGTGCTGACGAAAAACGGTCAATCTGGAATCTGTATCTCCAGGAGTTTGAACGGGATCCCCAACAGCCACTCCCTCCAGATGACCAATGGACGGGTGCCGAAATCCGGGCCTGTTGCCGACTCTCGGCATTGCAGGATCTCTCCCTGCTGGAGGCTGCCCGGAACATTGTTCCCGTTGCGGTCACGGCCGCCGAGTCGGTGTCACGACTGCGACAGTGGGCTCAGGGACGGTGTCTGTCGGTGAATGAGCCCGGAATTTATCAGGCGCCACCGGCAGTCTCTCGCCCTCGCCGGAAGGTCCGGCGGGATTCGTCGTCATTCAACTGACTGGTCTTCCTTTTCATAGACAGGAGAAAATTTGCTCACGACACAGCATCTGGCCCTCCAGCGGGCGGCCCTGCAATTCTTCGAGGAGGAACTGTGTCCACATGGCCCGGATGCCATGCGTTCCTACTTTGATGAACCATTCACAAGAACCTGGAAGACCGACGAAGTTCGGGAGCTGAGAAACTTCCTCAAAACTTGTGAACTTGGCTACGTCAGATATGACCGGGAGTCAGGAAGACTGAGGAATCGGACCGTTTTTGATGCGATCGAAGAAACCCATTTCCAACCGCTCACTGATTTCACTCGAATCGTTCCGATCCTCATTCCGGCAGGCTAAACCGATTCGATCAGTAATCTGCTTTGAAATGTGTGTTTAACCGGTAAAGCACTGGTGAGCATGCGTAAGAACGGACATGCTCTTCATGAATCCACTCGAAAATTGCCCAGATTGACGGTCAGGTTCGCGGAATCATTTCTCGCGGAAGATCGGGGACTTCGGCAACGATTCCAACCACTGGGAAAGCCTCATGGAGAGGGGGCGAGCTCGGTTCGATCCCTCTTCATGAGCATAATAAAAGATGCCCGGATCATCTTTGGGAGTCGCTGTCCATTCCAGTAAAAGCTGGTCACCGTCGGCTTCCAGCCAGTAATCGGCAATGCAGAGCGCAGCGGATGTCCCGGTCTCCAACGGGATCAAGGCCGGGTGAGACCAGATGTCATCGAAACCGAGAGAAAGTCCTTCAAGTTTAAGCTGCCGTGTGCACAGGAGGAACTGGCGATAAGTGGCAGGAAGCGGGATCCCGATCGATTGCTCAAATGCCGTAATGTCATCATGGGTGGCAGGAGCATCCAGGCATTCGAGCCGTTCTGTCTGCGTCTTCAGAAACCGGGCCAGGGAAAGTTTTGCCCAGAAGCGCCAGCTGAGGACCATACTGCTTCTTCAGACGTTTTCGTAGCGCCTTTTGCTCTTCACAATACAGTCGAAACTCTTCCACCCAGACCTGATGATAACGATCCGATTTCTCAAACGGGACGTCAAGTGCGTTGAGGATGTAACAGGCCCCCTCCTGGCTGAACAGGGCCGCCCGATTCGGCTGGTCTGGATCCACCTGTCTTGGTTTCAAACGGAGATACCATCCACGAGACACCAGGGCTTCAATTTCCTCGGAATGGGAGGACCACCAGACCAGCCAATCCGAGGGGGCGGTTCGACCTTCGGCCAGTTCCTGGAGTGGACTGAGAAATTTTGTCACCGGATGCTCTGGACCATTCATCTGATCTGAATCGCGGGCCTGACCGACCGACGCCTTCCGCTGTCTTGTTTTCAGTCCGGGCAGTTGTCGATGAAGAGACTCACCAACTTACCGGTCTGACGACTGTCTCTCTTGATAACAGAAATCGGGTGTTCCGGAAGCCGACAAGGCAAGGTCCGGAAAATGAATCTTCGCCTGTTCCAACGACATCACAAACGGGCTTAATCGATCGGCAGTTTCTGGGCCAAATCAATCCGCAAATCGTTGGTTACAAGCAAGGCACGATCGCGTCTTTCCTCCTCACTGGTGGTCGATCGGATGATCGTCTGCAACTCTCTTTCGGCTGTCCGTAATAGAGGCTCGTGACATGTACTGCTTAGAGCTTCGCTCGTAGCCAACAATAAGGACTGGATGTCGACCACCGAAGACTGGCGATCAAAGAGACGGTCTAACGCATCCAGCACGTTCTCCAGTAAGATCTTTTCGCGAGTTGTCATGGCAACAATTGCTTCTGTAGCCATCTTTCTCCCTCGGGAAAGACCAAAGGGGACTGAAATCATCACTGAAAGAGGACGACAAAGTTTTTGGTGTACGCAATATAACGCATGGATGATCGAACTTTGAAACAGAATGACCTCTTCACAACCCTTCCATCAACTCTGACAGCGTGATCCCCAGCGTCTGGGCGATCACCTCGATGTTCCGCAGAGCGAGATTTCGTTCGCCCCGTTCGATGCCGCCGATGTAGGTGCGGTCCAGCCCGCAGGCGGCCGCAAAGGCTTCCTGGGAATAGCCTTGCTCCTTCCGCAAGGTCCGCACCCGCTCTCCAAACCGCTCCAGAATGTCTGCTCGCTGCGCCATACGAGCATTGAACAGTTGACTATCGGTATCTCTCCACGGACGATAAGTACCATTTTGAATTGATGACGATCGGTATCTTTCTGGTTACGGACTGATATTCGAAACACAGCTTTGAACTCCACCACTCCACAGAAAGAAGGGCCAATGCACCAAGTCCTCTCGAAATCCATCCTCGTTCTGGCGGCTTTATGCCTGACGGTGGGCTGTAGTAAAAAAGCAACGGATCCGATGACTCCCATTCAGCAGGACGCATCCGCCACACCACAGCCACAACGCCCGTCTCCACCAGAGAAAACCCCCACACCTGCAAAGCCGGGAGTAGCAGATCAAACGAACGTGGTTGCGGTGAAATCCTTTCTGCACAAAGACTCGTTCTGTCGCGACGTACTGAACAGGCTGTCTCTCGCCGAATTTCTCAAAACGTATCCCTCGGCGCAGAAGGACACGACGCAATCCCTGACATCCATCAACTATGCGGTCTATCTGGACTCCATGTTCATGTATGAGTTTCTGGATGGCGAATTATTTGTCATTCGCTATGTCGTTCCCCGTTCGGCGGAGAGTGCGACCAAATGGATCGCTCCCTACCGGGAAGCACTCGGACCGCCGACAAACACGATGATGCCTGACGAATTTCGGGAGATGAATGCTTCCAAATTCTTGAGCTGGGATCTCCCAGAACACAACCTGCGAATCAACTTCGCCTACCTGCCGCCGAGCTTTGCGGAAGCGGACCTCGATCTCTTCGGCCAGTTCATTAACTGGGAACTCGCCCAGCAATATCTGGCTCGGAAGTCACGTGTGATCTCAGGATCCACGCGTCAGAGTACGACGCCGAGTCCTGGAAAAACCTCTGTTGAGCAACGGGGGATCCAGAATGAGATTGCAGACCCGACCTGGGGACGTGTTGCTGCAACGGTGAACCGACTCTGTGCCGGCCAACTGCCAGATGAGGAGGTGCATGTCCAGATTCTCAAGACGATCAATCTGGCCCGCTCGGGACAGTTTTCCCCTGAATTCACGCTGCATGCCTTGCAACAGGCAGAGGACACGGCCATTCGCTTGGGAGTGTCTCCCGTCCTGGCGGTTCAGAATTGCCAGAAAGGTCTCGCCTTCGGAGCGGCCAGCAAGGATCTCAACCCTTAACAATAAAGGCATCTCCATTCTTTTGGCCCCTTCGCGGGGGTAGCTGGAGTAGTCATGGTTCAGCGCTCCTTATTCTGCGCCGATATCGACTGCTCAATCAATTCCGTTCTGACGTTTGCTGCGTCATTTCCATTCACCATTAGCGGAGGAACAACGGCATGAGATGCAAGTCAATCATCGTCGTCTGGCTGTGTCTTTTGCACACCGCCTGTCAAAACCAAACGGACCACCCCCTACAGACTCACGCAGACGATACATCCTTCCCGGCTGAATCAACGATCGTCATATCAGGTTCGTCGCAAGTTCCACTCAGTCGGCAGTATGCAGATAGAATTCAATCCGAAACTTTAAGCCAAGCCATTAAGATTCAAGCGATTGCCATTTCTCCGAATAGTCGCTTCTTAGTTGTTCTCGACGCGGGTAATTCACGGTCGGGACGGTCTGTCGATCAAGCTCTACATGTATGGGATCTCCAGCAGCAGGGGAACAGTCCGAAAGTCATTCCCGATCTACCTCCGGGTACGAAAATACTGCTGTTTTCCCCAGAAGGCGACGCTGCTTTCACTGTGGGCGGGGTAAAGGAGAATTGGCACGAAAACAGAGTCTACTGCTGGGATGTTCAGACGTGGAATATCATCAAGACGTTCGAGATTGAGCCGGGTTCATGGAATTGCGGTGCGGTCTCACCGGATGGACTCAATCTCATCCTTGGGGGAGGGGGCGCTCGCGGCTTGATCGGCGTTTGGAATCTATCGACGGGGGCAACTGTGTCGCGAATCGCGCACAAGGTTCTGCAAGAAGGCGATCAGCCGCAAATTTTGGGACATTATAACTCGGTTACCAATGTGCAGATTTCGTCCGATGGAAAACGATTGTTCACCGTCGGGAGAGAGCACTCCGTTCGTTTCTGGGACGCAAAGACATTCAGGGAGCTACGTGTTTTTGACAAATTCGCTCATCATTTTGACAGAGCGGTGTTGTCTCCGTCCGAAGAATTCTTTGCGATAGTCCGACTTAACCGGATCATTGAATTCTACAGTAGTGATTCGGGACAGGTTTTGACGACCGTAGACCTATCACGGCAGTTGAAGGAGGTCACGGCTATCGCCTTCTCCCCCGATTCAAGACTTCTACTTGTAGGTGGCGGTCGCTGGGACAATAGGAGTTTGGTGATTGATGCCCGTTCCGGCAAAGTAGAGCAATCATTGACCGGCCAAACTCATGCAGTCCAGTCTTTCATGTTTGCGCACTCCGGCCGCCTTCTATTCATCGCGCATCGAAGTTCTTCATCTGCGCATAAGACTCCCTTGATCCGTGTGTTCGACATCGATGACAAAGGGGGCATTACAGCACTGAATTCATCCTCGTCGCAGGACTCGCAACCAAGCAAAGACACGACGAAGAAACCTCATCCGCGAGACGTGGTCGCGAGAAAATCAAGAGGGTCGCTTCCGTTCCTGATGCAGGAATGCGGGTATCGGTTTGGTTATAGCTTTGGAAGAGACTTTGAGCGTTTTGTAAAAGCGGCGATCGAACCAGCGCAGTCGGGTGCGTTGGAGGGACGATTCACGATCGCCACGACGGTCTACCGGATTCCTACATCAGGTCAGGCGAGAAACAAGGCCGACGCCTTTCGCTTGCGAAGCCAGTTTGGCAATAACGAAAAGCCAGATACTACTGAAAAGGAAGATCGAATTGACGACGACGAGATTGCAATCCAAATGACACTGCCATTTCGTCTCTATAAGGCGGACTCGACGACCGACCGCGAAAGAACCAAAGGTGTGAAAGGTGTCCGTAGCGTTGCCGTGGATCGAACTGATACATCAAACGTGTGGTTCTTGGCAAAGGATGATCGTCTTGCCAGATGTACTCCGGAGGAAGCTCAGCTCATCCTAGCTCGTGGCGGAACTTTGTACTTCGGTGAGAATCGGAATTCCATATTGGTATTCCGTGGCTTCGAATCTAATCCCAATGCCCAAACACTCCGGAACATTCCGTACAACGCCTTCGATCCGATACAAAAAACCGCGCAAACTGTAGTCTGTGAAATCGAGAT
Organism: Planctomicrobium sp.; assembly: GCA_035556335.1. Lineage (GTDB taxonomy): Bacteria > Planctomycetota > Planctomycetia > Planctomycetales > Planctomycetaceae > Planctomicrobium. The sequence goes on from DATMFC010000195.1 coordinate 11,889, forward strand.
TGAACGACTGACGTACGGGCCGGTGCTTGTCTGGCAGGACTCCTGGGGATATTACCGGCGCGAGGCAATTCTGTCAGGGGGCGGAGATTCGGATTACATCGTCAATTGGAACTTCACAGGTGCCCAGACGGGTATGACACCTGATTATTTTCGTCCGACAAATTCAGCGAACCCGCTCTTGGTCAGCGCTAAACTCGTATCTGCAACTCTGCGAACCCTCGAGGGAGAAGTGATCGCATCGTACCATCAGGAATAAACTCGACTTTGCCAACCTCACCGGCCCCGCAAGCGCCCTAAGCCGATTCGATCCATCGATTTTTCCAACATCTCAATGCCGCTTGGTTCCCTTACCGGAGCCAAGCGGCGTTTTTATTGAATCACCATCCCATTTCACAGAAGGGAATTTTGCATGACCACATCCCTGCTGGAAGAACCCTCGACCGGTTCCTCTCAGCACGCTTCCGCATCCCAGCGTCTCCGAACCACGATGGCCGCCGCGCGGCTCAGCTTCACCTGGCTGGGGGTCCGCAAGACCCTCACCGTCGAGCAGAAGAACCTGGCGGCCGATTCGTTCGGCGCCGAAGGAAAGTTTCTGTCCGCTGGCAAAAAGCTCCTCGACACGTCCCACCCCGCGTTCAAGGCGGTGACCGCG
>DATMFC010000196.1:0-11044 GCA_035556335.1 Planctomicrobium sp.
ATGAAACCGAGAGCACCACACATGGCCGTCATGAAGACGGGACGAAGCCGGTCCATGGCTCCCGTTGTCACTGCTGAAAACGCATCATGTCCGTGTTCTCTCAGGTGTCGGACGTGCTCGATGAGCACCACCCCATTCATGACCGCAATCCCGAATAGCGCGATGAAACCGACCCCGGCCGAAATCGAGAAAGGCATTCCTCGGAGCCATAAGGCGAAGATTCCGCCGGTCGCCGCAATGGGGACGTTCAGATAAATCAGGAGCGTCAGTTTCACGGAACTGAATGTCACATAGAGCAGGGAGAAAATCAGGAAGAGGGCCACCGGAACGGCAATCATCAGGCGAGCGCTGGCTTCCTGGAGGTTCTGAAACTGCCCTCCCCAGGCGAGTGAATATCCTTCGGGCAACTGGACTTCTCGATCGACGACCTGCTGGGCTTCCGCAACGAATCCTCCAAGGTCCCGGCCTCGGACGTTACACTGAATGAGTAGTCGTCTGCGAATGGCATGGCGGCTGATCTCCGAGGGACCATCTTCGGAACGAATTTCGGCCAACTGGGAGATCGGGATCTGCCGTCCCAGCGGATCGTCAATTTTGAGATTCCTGATCTGCTCAATGTTTTCCCGCCATTGCGGAGCCAGACGCACTTGCATCGGGAACCGCCTCTGGCCTTCGAACACTTCACCGATCGGCTGTCCTCCGATGGTACTGATGGCATTGAGAACGTCGCTGGAGTTAATGCCGTATCGGGAAATCGCATCCCGATCCACAATCACACGGAGATATGGGAGCCCGCTGATCTGCTGTGCCTGGACATCCGCCGCGCCGGGAACCTGACTGAGCGCCCGCACAATCCGGTCACCGATTTCCTTCAGGACATCGAGATCGTCCCCGTACAGGCTGAGCCCCACATCGGACCGCACCCCTGCCACGAGTTCCTGAACCCGTAGTTCAATGGGCTGCGTAAAACTGAATGAGTTGCTGGGAACAGATTCTTCCAATGCCGCTTGCATCGCTTCAATCAACTCTGCCTTCGGTCTCTGGTGTCCGCCTCCGTGAGATGATTTCATGCGGATCAGGATGTCAGTCTGATTGACTCCCATCGGATCATTTGCGATTTCAGGGCGGCCGGTTTTTGAGATCACACTTTCGACTTCAGGAAACTTGAGCAATGTCCGCTCAATGGCTTTCGTCATCTCCACAGAGGTTTCCAATGACACACTGGGAAGACGCAATGCCTGGATCGCCAGATCCCCCTCATCCAGCTTGGGGACAAACTCGACGCCAAATCCCGTGGCGACGAAGACGCTGACGAGGAAGATCCCCACGGCAGAGGAAATCATGAGTTTCGGACAATTCATTGCGAAGTTCAGCAGCGGGCGGTAAGCCTGTTTCAACCATCGGACCAGAAATGTTTCTTTGGCGCTGACGCGACGGGCGAGAAATAACGAGGCCATGACTGGCATCACCGTGACAGACAGAATTAAGGCGCCTGTCAAAGCGGACATAAAGGTGAATGCCATGGGGCGGAACATTTTTCCTTCGACCCCCTGCAGACTGAGAATCGGAAGGAACACGATAATCACAATGATTCCGGCAAAGAGGATGGGAGTTCCGACCTCCTTGGCCGATTCCTTGAACACCGATTTGGGAATCCGTCGCTCCCCTGGCGCAAGCTGATAACGGCTCGCGGTCCGTACTGCGTTTTCAATCATCACCACGGCACCGTCGACGATCACCCCGAAGTCGACCGCTCCCAGACTCATCAGGTTGGCGGAAACACCAGCCCACTTCATGGAAATGAGAGCACACATCGCCGAGAGCGGAATCGCGGCCGCAACAATCAGTCCGGCACGGACGTCTCCCAGAAGAAGAAACAACATCACGATGACCAGAAACACCCCGACGCCGATGTTCTCCGCAATTGTATGGATCGTCTTCATGACGAGTTCGGTCCGGTCGTAGAACGTATCGATGTAAACTCCTTTGGGAAGTGTGGCCTCGATCTGCTTGATTTTCGCTTTCACGTCCGCGACGACCTGCCGGGAATTTCCCCCCATGAGCATCATGACCATCCCGGTGACCGCTTCCCGGTCGCCGTCACGAGTCACCGCTCCTTGTCGCAGCATCGGGGAGAAGGAGACGGTGCCGATATCCGAGACTCGGATCGCGGTTCCGTCGTTTCGGCTTTCAAGGACAATTCGACCGATATCATCCAGCGTGTTGACGAGCCCTTCCCCACGAATCACCCGTTGCTCGGCTCCATGGACAAGATATCCGCCCCCCGCGTTGCCGTTGTTCTGCTCCAGTGCTTTGAAGACGGTGTTCAGGCTGATCCCGAAGTGCAGGAGTTTGTCGGGATCGATTTGAACTTCGTATGTTTTCAGTTCACCTCCGAAGGTGTTGACTTCAATCACACCGGGAACACTGCGCAGTTGAAACGCGATCTGCCAGTCGAGAATGGTGCGGAGATCCATCAGGCTCAAGTCGTGTCCAGGTTTGGCTCGGACTTCAAACTGGTAAATTTCACTCATTCCTGTCGCAATCGGCCCCATCTGAGGAGTCCCCATTCCGGCAGGGATGTTGTCCCGCGCCTGTTGCAGACGTTCCCCAATCAGGTTCCTGGCCCAGTAGATATCGGTGTCATCCTCGAAGGCGACGGTGACGGCGGAGAGCCCGAAGCGACTGATCGAGCGGATTTCAATCACGCGGGGTAACCCGCTCATCGCATTTTCCACCGGGAACGTGATGAACTGTTCCACTTCCACTGGTCCCAGAGCCGGAGACGTGGTCAGAATCTGCACCTGGACATTGGTGAGATCGGGGACGGCATCGAGTGGAAGTGTCGATGCGGAATAGAATCCGATTCCCATCAGCACAATTGCCAGGAGAATCACAATGAAACGATTCTCCAGAGACCAGTCGATAATATGATTCACCATCAGTAGGCTCCTTGTCGTCGCGGAAAAATCCATGTTTGACGACGACAGCAATGAATGAGATCAGGAAGGAATGCATTGAATCGCGAGTCAATCTGCGAGCAGACCCGACAGCATTTTGGATTTCAGGGCGAATCCGCCTGCTGTGACGACGCGGTCATTGATGCTGATACCGCTCAGTACCTCGACATAATCGCGGTTCCGGCGTCCTGACGTGACATCCTGGCGCTGAAACTGTTCATCCCCCCTCTGCACGAAAACGAAAGATTGTCCTTCGTAATCCTGAATCGCGGTCGTGGGAACCTGTAAGACCGCTGCCGATTGAAGTCCGGGCAGTTTGACGGTGACGAACATGCCAGGCTTGAGGAGGCCGTCTTCATTCCGGGCCACGGCTCTCAGGGCGACTGTCCGGGTTGCCTCCTGAACCACATCTCCCGTATAGAAAACCTGCGCGGTCAATTTCTTCTGCGGCAAGCCACTACTGGAAATCTCGACGGTTTTATCCCGAAGCTGAGTGAGGAGCGGAAGTTGTGATTCGTAGATATCACCTGTGACCCAGACCGTGGACAGATCGGCGATCGTCAGAATCTGCCGCTCTGGTCCCACCCGCTCCATTAGAACCACATCCTTCGAAATGACGGTGCCGTCAAAAGGAGCCGTAATGACATAGTGCGCGAGCGTGTCTCCTTGCCGTTTGGGATCGATCTGCTTCAGGTCATTGTCGGTATAGCCGAGGATTCTGAGATTCGCCTCGGCAATCGTTGCACTGGCCCGCGCTTCTTCAACGGTCTGTTCTGAAAGCTGGACTGCTTGGCGAATGTCTTGAGAGACTTGTTCCAGTAACGATTCCAGAACCGCCTTGGAAGCATCCCGGTCGGATTGAGCTTCCACCAGTTGCCGTCCCGCAACAGCACCATCTTTTGACAACGGCGCGAGGCGATCCAGATGGACGCGGGCTCGGAACAGCGCGACATAGGCGGTCATCAACTGCTCACGATAATTCCCCATCGGACGGGCTTTGAACTTTTTCTCGATCTCCTCGATTTCGGCTCCGGCACGAATTTCCTCAATAAGCGCCAATGTGTTGGAGCCGACATTTTTGGTCCAATCGTTTTTGGTTTCTGCAAAGGAGAGTCTCAGACGATCCTGAAACAGTTGAAGCATCCGTGTTCCCACTTCCTTGCTTTGGATCACCACCAGCGGAGCCCCTTTTTTGACGTGCTGTCCCAGTTGGACATGGACTTCTTCAACTCGTCCCTCGACCAGCGGAAAGACGTGGGCCAGCTTTTCTTCATTGAGCGTGATTTTTCCTGTCACCTGAAGGTCCTCGGACAGTGCCTCCCTTTTGACGGGAGAGACCGCGAGCCCTGCCGCCGACCAGAGCTTGCGAGGAAACTCGATCGGTTCGAGCAAAGAGGGTTTCTGGGAGTGGTCTTCATATTCAGCATCACTCCGCCCCGGAATCCCCCCCTCCATCGAGGCTTTGGAATCAGGCCCATGTTCGGCATGATGCCGTTGAACGGAGTAAGCGCCGAAAGCGAGCGCTCCCAGTGAGAGCAGAACAAGCCCGTACACGGCGAGCTTTTTGAATGAAAAGCGTGACACGACGTCTCTCCAGGTCAATCAGGAAATCTCCATTCGCGAGAAGCAACTCTCGGTCGAATCGGAGTCGGGGTGAAGGGAAGAACCGGTCCAGAACAACAACCGGTTGCGGCGATCAGCAGAGAAAGAGAAATGGGCCTTCGCAACGGCGATCGCACTCAATCAAAGCCGCGCCGGATCGGCGCAACTGAGAGCGCGGCGTTTAGCAGACGATTCGGCAAAGCACGTATTGAGAGGCATGAGCCGGGTCGAACGTCGAGAGAAATCCGAACAAAGCTTCCTGCGGAGTCTTCTCACCGTTCCGCACCGAGACTCGTGACGGAGACCGTTCAAAGCTCAAGTAACCCACAACAGAAAAGATGCTTCCACAGTCAAACGAAACCATCCTGACCAGATCTCGCGGTTTTGACTGTTGGTTCTGATTTGTGTCGGTCTGACCCGATGACGTTGGAAAGGCATCATTCGGCAGAGAACAGTGCCAGTGCCATCCGAGAGGGCAGGAATCTGAAACTCCAGTGTGAAATTTCGCGGTGTGGTTCGACAATCCTGGAATTGTCTGTTGATGACAATGTCCCCAAATAATGGGCCCCTGCCACAACGACGCGACCAACAGCAGCCGGAAGACGGCTGATGCGAGAACATTGTTGTGAATGACAAGGGTGAACAAGGGGAGTCTCCTGCGAGGGCGAACACTTCTTGATCGTAGGAAATGGTCCCCACGATCGTCAACGGAGAGAAAATCGGCCGTCCAGGTCGTACGTAAGCGGGTAACATCAGTCGCATAGTGGGTAGGATAATGACATGAATTTCCAACATTTTGCTGATCCCTGGCTCCTGAATCCTGACCTCTTGCTTCTATGTGAAGAGACTTGGAAGTACTGTCATTACAATTCCCATCAAACTGGGAACTACTGAGTTTGCTCTACCATATGCACACGCAGCGCGGTGTTCGAACAGGAGAAACGGCACTTCGCGTGGCGAGGACGGAGAGAGCATTTTGCAAGTCGCTCTAGACCAGTTTGGTCTATCATGTGCCCGCGTAGCGCGCCTTTTCAATGAAAACGCTGGTGCCCGCGTGGCAGGACGTCGTACATTATTTGCAAAATCGCTCTAAATGACACCGACAGGCTTTCGTGCTGAAGAACGGGCAGGAACCTCTTTCCGACATCCTGACAGCTCGACATGACCAGCGAGTCGCATCTGGACATGCGAGACGATGCGGGTGATGTCTTCGTGAGTGAAGACATCCCTGTGATGGGTTGTCGTTAAATTAAAGACAGGGCCAAGTGTTGTTATCCCCAGCATCATCGGTGAAAGAAGACCTGTTCCAGAGTATCGGAAATAATTCCTGATGGTTCCATTTACAAGTTCTTCAGCAAGGAAATCAGTAAGATTGACGTTCGAAATATATCCCGACAATGGAATGAGATAAGGACCGGCAACGCGATTCAGTCGGTCAGGAAACAAGTCCCAGATTCGTGACATGACGTTCATGTGGAACGAGTGATCGCGATGGGCTTTCCTTTTCTTCACGGATGACGTCTGGCTGGCCACGTTCCTGACGAGTTCAGAAAAACTCATTCCAGGCCCAACCTGCTCCCGGACTGTAATGCAGCCTAAGATCTGTCCGATCGTGGCGTCAGTGTTGACAACCGACTCCGCCCGAAGGTCCGCAGGTGCGTAGATTCCAATGTTCTTTCTACGGGACTTCGCCAGTTCGCTTGAGAAATTCAGCGAGAGTGCCTCCAGCAACGACGCGAACAGCAGGTCTTGAACTTTCACTCCAAGCGATCGCGAAGTGTGTTTGAGAATCTCAGTCGACAGGTCAACGACATGCACGCCCGATTCGACAGTCAAATCTCCAGAGAATTTCGAAGGATGGTGGTAGCAGGAAAGGGAGGCATTAACCTCAGAGCAAGTATTCAAACCCCGCTCCACCAGGTTGCTCAAATTGAACTGGTCAGCGACAAGCTTCCGTATTGGTGGAGGCGATCGGTCAAGCTTTGCCACAACAGGAGCAGCGCCATTAAGAGCCCGTACAATTTCCTTCAGGATCAATGTGATACCACGGGAATCTGACAGGGCGTGCTGATAGCTTAAAACGAGGTATTGTCCTTGTTCGTGTTCCAGCAATGTGAAACGAACAGGCCAATGCACACCGTTAGAGAACGGCGAATTCAGTTCATCATTTAATAGTCTTTGTAGTACGGACTCAATTCGGCCGCTTCTGGTGAGATATCGAAAAGGCATCCCTGCAGACTCATCTGATTGAGACTCGACAAAGTGAACTTTCCGTCGACATGAAAGAAATTCGATTTGAGTCAGTCCAAGCTGCAAGCACTTTTCTGTAACGATAAGTTGTACATGAACTGGATCATAGCTTCTCCCTAAATGTACAACATGGACGGCGTTCATTGCATGAAACTCTTCCCAGCGGAGCATCATGCATTGCAGCCCGTTAAGGTCTGTGACGGTACTCATCCGATTGTTTCTGTTGTCATCTGATTTCGTTAAAATTTGATTTCAAGCACACGATAGCTCAATTTCCCTGAGCTGCAATGATGTAAGAACGGCTTACGGGCGCGTGGTGTCACCGGAAGAAGAGTTGTTATCATGCGCTGCATCTTTCCTGTTGCAGGATCGGCAGTAAGTTCCTGCGACTCGATGAGCCTGATCTGTACGGAACGCGGCAAGCCGTCGCGGTGAAGTTTCTGAGTCAGTCTGTTCTCGATTTCCGGGAGAGCCACCTGTTTTTCTGGAAGAAATTGCAAGTGAAGCTCAATCAGGTTTCTTTCACGCTGAATGGCTTTCCATTCGTGCACAATTTGAAGAGCGTCGATCGCACTATGGAAGAGGACTCCAGAAACAAAGCGGTTTTGACCATTGTCATCCACCCAGAAAAGCTCAGCGGAACGTCCTTCAATCCGTTTGATTCTCGGAAGACGGTTGGGACAATTGTCTCCCGGCGGATGAAGAGCAACTCGGTCAGGGATTTCATAACGAATGAACGGCTGGACGAAATTTGCCAGGTTGGTCACTAAGATACGACTTCCGGTTTCACCAGCCGGAACTGGACGATAATCATCATCCACAGATTCCAGTATGGCCCAGTCGGCATTGATATGAAGACCACCACAATGGCGGCAACCATCCGCCAGTTGCAGGCATTCTCCGGCCCCATAATGATCAAACACAGGAACTCCAAACGCATTCTCAATACGTTTGCGTGCCCTGTCTGTCAGTTGCTCGCTGGAGTTCGAAATATGCTCAAGGGAGTTTAACCGGATACGATCATGCTGAATTGCTAAACCTTCCAGAACACTGGCATATCCGCTAATGACCTGCGGTTGATATTTATTTAACTGGTCAAGCAGATCCGGTTGAAATGAAGAATAACGTTGAATTTTTGCTAAAGGCCCGAAGTACTCCTGCATCAATTCTATTGTGACCCCTGAGGGGTAAAAACCTCTTTTAAAACTAATGACGGCCACTCGTGAAGGACGTATTAACTTCCGAATTCCTTCTGCGACACTCGGAGGAGCAGCGGGGCGGCATCGAGCGCTCATTGTGGCCAGGACGACCCGAAACGCATGTCGATTTTGAACAATCAGTAACGGACTTCCCTGGCTTCCTGAAGTATGGGAGGCCGCGTACTCTCCCAGGTACCACTTTCCGAGGTTGGATTCATCTTGCACAAATTGCTCAATGTCCGACCGATGCAAGCGAGGGTCCGTCACCACGTCGTCAAACTGCTCTTGCATTTCCTTCTTTGTGGTTGGTGGGATCAAGGCGAGATCAATTGGTCCGGAACTGCTCAGCACACCATTGAGTCGTTTCCTGTAAAAGCTGGAATGTTGACTGGCATAGTTCAAAAGTTTCTTCAAACGTTGTTGTTGTAGACGCTCGATTGTCGCGGCCGACTTCATTGGAAGTCGGCCAAGCTGACCAATTAATTGAGCAAATCGTAAAGGTTCAAGTAAAGACATTGGGCCACTTTTCTGTATGGAGACCGCTTGAAGCACGAATGAAAACAAGAGGCTAGCCCGAATGATTCATGGTAGGGTGGGTCAAAGTCGCGCAACGTGATGGTGGGTCGTCGCCAACGGCCGATTGTGCTTGCGGCGGTCTGTGTTCTTTGGAAGTGAATCCTGCGACTGAAGATCCACCACACCATCATGTTGGCTCGACCCACCCTACAAGTGTAAATCATCCGGGCTAGTGCTGTGTCCAGCCTAAATTTGGGAGTTGTCCGAGCTGTTCCGCGGCTCGTTGGCCGCTCTCGTTCTGGTTCTTTAACCCCAAAATTAAGTCTGGACGATGCACTAGTACTACAGTTGCACTTATTGAAAATCTCAATGTTTTGTGTGCTTTTAGCTGATAGAAACGGTCTTGGGAGAGCGAGGCTCCCGCCGAGCCGCAAACTATGGAACGCGTGATCTTTCATGCGGCTCAGCAGGAGCTTCGCCCTCCCAATACCTGACCATCCCAAAATAAGCAAAACCATAATCTGTAACTGCAGCACTAAACGTGCGTCCACTGTGTCGCCCTCTGGGAGCAGAGCAGCTAGTTGACGTTATCCGCCTTCCCTTAAAACAAATATCAATATAGTCGTGATTATAATATCAATGAAAGAAAATGCAAGATCGAAGGTTGGGAAATGCCCCCGGATGCGGTTGACAGAGAAAAATCGTCTTTCGAAATCTTCAGCAGCAATTATGTCCGGCATTGATTCCACGGCATGCGTGCGAGGACCATGCCCATCCCACAGGTGTCAGTGATGCCGGCAAAGACGAGACCAGCTCCAATAAAAGCAGGGATTACCAGGAATACGGGATTCACAAGCCAAGTTAATATCGACCCGATAAAAACGAGCGAGCCGGCCGTGATCCTGACCTGCCGTTCGAGTGAGATTGTTTTCTTTCCCCGGACAACAGGAACACCGGCTGCAATGCATGCTGCTGTTCCCCCGTCTACATTCACGACATTCTCATATCCCGCTTTCACGAACCGCTCATATGCCTGCCGGCTGCGGCCCCCGCTTTGGCAGATGACAAACAGCGGATCTCCATCCTGTAGCTTTCGCGCAGCAATCACTGCGGCCGGATCCAGTCGCTCTAACGGCTCATTGCGCGCCGCCTCCAGATGCACCTCCTGAAATTCAGCAGGGGTTCTGACATCAAGTATTTCCACCGGGGAATTGGAGCGAATTCGCTCCAGGAGTTGTGCTGCTGAAATCGACGTCATTACTCAAGCTCCATGAAATCATAAGGGCTGCTGCTCTCAGGGCATTCTCACTCCCACATACACTCACAACCCAGCTTTCGGTCGATAATACGTGTTCACACTACTAAGGAACAGTCCCGAAATAAGTAGGAGAAAAGTGGGTAGTGGGTAGCAATCAATCCAGTAAGCAAGCTTCCGGGGTAATGTAAAACCGGGAAGTTATTTTGGGACTGCTCTAAAATCGTGTCGGGGATCGCTGGGCAATCCGTTTGAGCGAATCCACAAGATGATCGATTTCTCCAATCGTATTATAGATCGACAATGATGGACGAACTGTGGTTTCCACACCCATTCTCCGCAATGAGGGCTGGGCGCAATGGTGTCCGGAACGAACAGCGATTCCTTCCGCGTCGAGGAGTCTTCCAATTTCAGTTGTCGACCTGTCTTTCAGGACAAATGACAGAACTCCCACTTTGTTCCGGGCCGTTCCAATTAAACGCAGTCCATTGATGGACAACATGCGCTCCGTCGCATATTCCAGCAGATAATGTTCATACTTGGCGATATTGGGGAGCCCGAGTTGTGTGACATAGTCCAGCGCAGCTCCCAGTCCGACGGCGTCCGCAATATTTGGTGTGCCGGCTTCGAACTTCGCCGGCGGATCGCTGTACACGGTTTCCTCAAATGTCACGTCTTTAATCATACTGCCTCCCCCCTGCCAGGGAGGCATGATTTCCAGTAATTCTGACCTGGTATAGACCGCGCCAATCCCGGTCGGACCAAAAATCTTGTGTCCGGAAAAGAGATAGAAGTCGCAGCCCAGTTCCTGAACGTTCACTGGAATGTGTGCGACTGACTGGGCCCCATCGATCAGCACGCGGGCTCCGTATCGCTTGGCGATCTTCGTCAGCGTTTCCACCGGCAACAGTGTTCCGAGGCTGTTGTTGGCGTGAGGAAAGGCGGCCAGCCGCGTGCGTGGCCCCAGCAGGCGTTCAAACTCTTCCAGAATCACCTCACCGGCATCGTTGATGGGCGCGACTCGAATCACCGCTCCGGTTTCTTTCGCCACGAGCTGCCAGGGGACAATATTGGCGTGATGCTCCAGAGTCGTCAGCAGGATTTCATCGCCGGGTTGCAGGAACTTTCGTCCGCATGTCTGGGCGATCAGATTGATCCCTTCGGTCGTTCCCCTGACAAAAATGATCTCCGCAGAGGAACCGGCACCCAGAAACCGCTGAACCTTCTGACGGGCTCCTTCGTAGGCATCGGTTGCACGGGCG
>DATMFC010000197.1:0-13698 GCA_035556335.1 Planctomicrobium sp.
ATCTCCCGTGATTCCCAATCTCATCCGGTTCAGATCATTAGTGGTATCAATCGAAAGGCGTTGCATTGCCGGGCTGATGCCGTCTGGATTTGCCACGTTGCTGACTGTGTTCCCTTCATTCCCGAACAGCACTCCGGAATAGGTACTGGGAAGAAATCCGGAAGACCAGCTGGCCGAACCACCAGGCACACCCCGGCCGGTTGTCACGAGTGACACATAAGCCGGCAGATCCCGTGCTTCACTTCCCAGTCCATAGCAAAGCCATGATCCAATACTCGGACGCCCCGCGATGGGAGAGCCGCAGTTTAATAATAATTGAGCCGGAACATGATTAAACTGATCGCAGTGCATCGACCGGATCATGCAGAGATCATCCGCACAACTCGCAAGATGCGGAACCAGGTCTGAAAAATCCATTCCACATTCCCCGTACTTTTGAAACGTACGGGGAGTTCCCATCAGACGGGCAGATTCTTTCTGCAGAAATGCGAACTGAACGTTCTCCAGAAAGGAATCGGGCAGCGGTTTGCCATCCAGTTTATTTAACTGTGGCTTAGGATCGAAGAGGTCCATTTGACTGGGCCCCCCTTCGAGATAGATATAAATACAATGCTTCGCTTTGGCGGCGAAATGGGGTAATCGTGGACGAAGCGGATCTTCAACGGCCAGTTCATCTGCACGGGCGGTTCCCTCCTGATCAAGAAGCCCCGCCAGCGTCACGGCTCCAAGCCCTCCCAGCGAGTTCATCAGGAAATCGCGACGGGCCTGTAGATAAGTCGCCGGAGGAAGTTGCCAGGACATACTTAAGGGTCCCTTTCAAAATGGTCTTCATTGTTCCGCAGGCGATAAGTGAAGCTTCATTTGCAAAAACGCATCCCGTCGCCTGCAGTCGGTAGAGCAAACTGCTCTATTCTCTCGTAATGAATTCGTCCAGATTTAACAGGCTTCGAACAACAAGCACACGAACCACCTGTTCACGCGGATCGATTCCTTGTTGCAATTCCCCTGTGACATCCTGAATTTCTGCTATCGGGGCTTCCTGTAACAGTTGCCGCAATTGCTGTGCGACCTGCATTAACCGGCCCAGTTCACCAGGCTCAACCGGTCGGGATAACACCCGTTCAAATGCGATTGGAATCCACTGATCATCAGGGAGAACTCCCTGTCCGGCAAGTTCCCGCCCTAAATGCTGGGCACATTCAAAGAAAACGGGATCATTCAACAAAGTCAGTGCCTGAAGTGGTGAATTCGAACGCTCCCGATCAGGACAGGAGACTGTCGAATCGGGCGAATCGAAAATCGTCAACATCGGATACGGAGTCGCTCGACGGAACAGGATATACATTCCACGTCGATACTTTTCTGCTCCAGGACTGACCTTCCACTCGCGGTTTCGACTGACTTCCGTAATGCGTGAATTCAGCGGAGGTCGAATACTGGGACCGCCGATTTTCGAGTTCAACAATCCACTCGCCGAAAGTGCGACATCACGGATAATTTCTCCTTCCAGTCGGAATCGTCCCTGTCGGGCAACAAGAACATTCTGTGGATCCCGTTCACTTAGTTCTTTGGATTGACTCGAACTCTGGCGGTATGTGGCCGACAGAACAATCGTTCGAATCAGTTCTTTACGACTCCACCCAGAATCCATCAACCGGAGGGCCAGCCAGTTCAGTAACTCCGGATGAGAGGGTTCACTTCCAGTCGCGCCAAAGTTATCAGCCGTCTCGACGAGTCCTCGTCCGAACAGATGTTTCCAGACATGATTCACCGCAGTGCGCGAGGTCAACGGATGATCTCGACGAACAATCCAATTTGCGAGATCAAGCCGGTCTGCAACGTCGCTTCTGGGAGATAATGGTGGAAGAAAATCGGGAGTGCCCGGAGAAACATTGTCCCCCGGTTGCCGAAAATCTCCACGTAAATGAACGAATGTCTGTCGTGGCTTTGATGTTCGTTCAGAAATACCGGGGGCGAGAATCGGCTTCGGTGCCGTTAACTTCTGGGCTGCCGTTTCATATTTCTGAACCAGTTTTTTTCCATCATTATCCAGATCGGCCAGCCAATGGTCCAAAGCTTCCCGATCTGGTTCCGCGCGAGACACTGGAGCTTGGGCAAGAATGCTAAGATACTGATTTAATGACTGCTCTCCGGTTGCGGCCATAATGCTTTTATTCTGCTCCAGACTGGCAGCAATTTTTGCTAATTCTTTCTGATGGGCCAGTTGTTCTTCAGGACTGGCAGCTGGAGGAATCTGCTCACCCAGCTTGATGTTCGCTTCTTCCAGATTATTAAAGAACGCATAAAGTGCATAAAATTCGTGATGCGAGATGGGATCGAATTTATGTGAATGACACTCCGCACACGCCACAGTCAATCCCAGCCAGACGGTCCCCACCGTGCTGAGCCGATCGACAGCCTGTACCACCCGATCCAGCTCCCGGTCGGCGCCGGCCTCGGTATTCTTCATGGAGTTACGATGAAATCCGGTCGCAATCTGCTGTTGTGTCGTCGCGCCATTGAGTAAGTCACCGGCGATCTGCTCGATCGTAAATTGATCATAAGGCTGGTCATTGTTAATGGCGTCGATAACCCAGTCTCGATAACGATATGCATCGCCTCTTAGTTCATCCCCCAGATAACCATTGCTGTCGGCATAGCGTGCCAGATCGAGCCAGTGACGTCCCCAGCGCTCACCAAAGTGAGGGGACTGGAGCAACCGATCAACCAGCCGCTCATAAGCATCCGGGCGAGTCTCCCGTAGATAAGTGCGGATATCTTCCTCAGAAGGGGGAAGACCTGTGAGATCAAGTGACAAACGCCGAACGAGTGTTAACGGGTCTGCTTCCGGCGAGGGTTCCAGTCCCTCTTTATTCAATCGATCAAAGACAAAGTGATCAATTTCATTTCGGGGCCAGTTCGAAAAGGACTCCGGCCGAACATTTGGGACCACGGGAGCAACAATCGGTTCGAACGACCAATGCCGGGCGTAGGGAGCCCCCTGTTGAATCCAGCGTTTCAGGAGTTCAATCTCATGAGGAGAAAGTGTTTTGCCGGTCTCTTTGGGAGGCATCACGAGCGAAGAGTCGGTCGAGATGATACGGGCGACCAATTCGCTTTCATCCGGGGAGCCTGAGACAATGGCCCGTTCCCCACTCTCCAGTTCCAACAGGGCATCGTCACGACGATCGAGCCGCAAACCTGCTTCGAGCGTTCCCTGATCGGGTCCATGACAGGCGAAGCAGTTCCGGGCAAGGATTGGACGAATATCTCGCGAATAATCCACAACCTGTTCAGCTGCAATGACTTCCGAAAAGAAGAAACCGCTGAATGCCACGAGTCCAGCGAACGTGGTCCACAAAGAACGAAATGACATTCTGTCAGTCACAGCCCTTGTCGCTCCCCTCGGAATCACGCGATCTCAGATGGTTCCTGTCAAAAAAATTGTCCGACATAATGTGTCGTCGAACAACGACGAAACTTCCCGGTTTTTTCTGGTCTCATTCTTTAGAAATCTGCAAGAAAGAGTCGAACACGCAGTCCCTCTTTGACTCAGATTCTCTTGGGTTTGGGGAATTTTCCAGAAAATTCACACTTTCTTGAATTTCGCTCGGGAACTTTTCCCCGGACCACACAACCCTATACGGATCAATTGCAACTTGTCTGAAAAATGTCGGGTTCCCATATTCATGGGGAACGACGTCCGCATCATTCTTTGCCGCTCGTCTGTTGTTCACATCTTATTGGCTTTGTCGTATCGAAAGGGAGTGACATGCCCGGTCTTCGAGAAAAGAGTCGTCTGGGATTTACGCTGATCGAATTGCTAGTGGTCATAGCGATCATTGCAATTCTGGTCGCTTTGCTGTTACCGGCTGTCCAACAGGCCCGCGAAGCGGCACGGCGGTCCCAGTGCAAAAACAATCTGAAACAGATCGGGCTGGCACTGCACAATTATCATGATGTTTATGGTGGTTTCCCGATTGGTACGCGTCACAGCGAACGGGCAGGAGCAGTGAGTTTGTTTGGGGTTTCCTGGTGGGTAGGGCTCCTCCCTTATCTGGAAATGGCAGACCTCTACAACAAGATGACTCTCGTGGGAAGACATCCCGGAAGTCTTGCAGCCAATACGGATGGAAATACCATCAACGGTCCACTTTTGAATGGGCTTGTCATTCGGACTATGGTTTGCCCGTCAAGCCCACTCCCCCAGTTGCGGCCCATGCATGAAACGAATGTCACCGCATCTCAATATACTGGAATCAGCGGCGCAACCAACGATGCTGGTGTCTTTCTCGGTAATCCGGATGTTCCAATCGATGACCTCTCGGGTCGGCAGTTCGCAGGAAGAGGCAGTGGAACCATTGCGTTAGGAGGAACCTTGACACTTTTTCGTTCGATTCGACTGCGGGATGTCACCGACGGAGCATCAAACACAATGGTCGTCGGAGAACAGTCAAACTTTGGCGAAAACTCTGCAGGAGTGAAAGCACAAATTAACCAAAGCCAGGGGTTCCAGTGTGGAATTCCATTTCCTAAGTTTCCCGCTGTCGCGGAATACCTGGGGAACAATATCGGTAACTTGAGAACGTTTAATGTGACGACCATTCGTTATGCAATTAATACTGCGAGCAGCGGTGGAAACGGACGGGCGGGAATCGGAGATAACGACGGTGTCAACAACGGCATTTTTTCGGCCCATCCCGGTGGATCGCAGGTTCTTCTTGCAGATGGAAGCGTTCGTTTTCTAAGTGAAAACATGCATCTGGTCACTTTAAAAAGTCTGGCGACGCGGGACGATGGACTCACCTTGGGAGAATTCTGAAGTGGTTATGGCTCCGGCATCTGCCATTTCATCAGCCCCGAAGACCAGATCAAGGGATGTCATGTCTCTATCATTTTCCTGTAGAATTTACCTGTCTGCATCTCTTGTGATATCGCTGCTTACGTTTCCCAGTGGCTGCTCTCGTCACACCAACCTTCCCGGAGAAACAGGAACTCTAAGTGGACGCGTCACCTACCAGGATCAACCAGTTCCTACTGGCGCCGCTGTCGTCATGGTTCATCGCGAACGGGGCATATTTGCTGTTGGAACGACGAGTAAGTCAGGAGAGTTTTCCGCTAAAATGCGGAAGCGACCGGAAATTCTTGTTGGAGAATACCTTGTTCATATCGTACCTCCAGGAGAATTTAATGAAGACTTGGGAAAACCCACACTGGACAATGTTCCAGACACTTGGAAGAAAATTCCAATGAAGTATTGGACGCCGGAAACCAGTCCGGAAAAATTTAGTGTGCATTCAGGAGCAAATACCTATAATCTGATTCTGAAGGACTAACCCGTCATTCGGGAATAACACCAGGTATCGTTTTTAAAGATGACGTTACAGATGGTGAACACAACCAATCGATCCAATACAATCTCCGTAGCCGTGCCAGAAGATTCATTGCAGCAGAAATTCGATGAATTACTGGCACGCTATCGATCCCGAATTGTGCTCTATTTATTTTCATTGGTTCAGCAGACTGCTGATGCGGAAGACCTTTGTCAGCGATGTAGTCTGATCATGTGGCGGAAGTTTCCGGAGTTCGATCAACAGCGAAGTTTTCTGGCCTGGGCTTGCGGCATCGCCCGTAAAGAAGCGATGAACTATCGACGGGCTCGTTCAACCGACCGCCTGCAGTTCCAGAGTGACATCGCCGAACTGCTTGCTGTGTCACTGGAATCACTGGAAGAAGAACAGGAGAAGCATCGGTTAGATGCGCTCAAACAATGCATTCAATCGCTGCCTGAAACAGATCAGGGTTTTCTGCAACGAATTTATTGGGAAGGGGCCGCGTTTGAAGCAGTGGCCGATGAATGGGGATGTTCACTGAAAACGTTTTATAACCGAATGTCCCTTTTACGTCGCCGTCTGTTGCGGTGTGTCTCCCGTCGCCTGAATCTGGAAATACTTGACCAACAGAGATGAAGTCGCTCGTTCGGAATCTATTTATGTCCCCCCAATCTCATCCCTCCTTTTCTACTGAAATCGACGCGCTGGTCGAAGCCGCATTGGCCGGACAGTTATCGAATGAGGAACAGCTTCGTCTCGACGAATCACTTCGAACCTCTCCAAAGTTCCGCAAAGCTTATCTCGAAGCGATGCAGATTCATCTGGATCTCAATCGCCTGAGCGAACAGATGGAGTGGCCGGGCAAGAATTTCTCTTTGACTCCTTCGCCTGGTGTTTCGTCGTTCTGGAAAAAAACATTGCTGGCGATCGGTTGTTGCGTGGCCGTGGCCTTACTGGTTGTTGTGTCCCAAAGGCTGTGGATTCCTCAACGTCAGCATGATCAGGGAACCGGGGCTCTGGCAGTAACTCCTGTCGAGAACACAACTGCAACCGATTCAGAGTCGATCATTGATCCGCCGGTTGTTGCAGATCGGCCTCCAATTGTGGTTGATGCCGCGCAAGCGATTTTCTTTGGTGAGGGGCTTGTTCCTACTTCTGGCCGGGAACTGTTTCTGAAGAAAAGATATGTCCTGACTCAAGGCATGCTCTCTCTGGAATTCGTGACCGGAGCACGAACCATCCTGAAAGCCCCCAGTATTTTTACAGTGGTTGGTCCTGCCACGATTCAGATGCACTCCGGACATTGCTCGGTCCATGCCCCTCCCGGAGCAGAAGGCTTTCAGGTTCTCAGTCCAACGGCAGAGGTCGTGGATCTGGGGACCCGGTTTGTGGTGAATGTCGCTCAAACCGGAGAGACCGAGTTACAGGTGGTGGACGGCATGGCGTCGCTGGTGGCGACGGAAGGGACTCCACGAGCACCGATTCTCCTGAAAGAAGGAGAATCCATCAAAGTCGAATCCGGCATCACTCCCGTCCCATCCTCGAAGTCGTCGGGAAAGTCCACCTATCTGGAACATCTGCCGGACCGGGTCGTCCAGTATCAGGCAACACAGTCTTCTGAAGGACTTGCAGACGAACTGTTATCCGTTGTCGTTCAACGGGGGGGAATTCCGCGAGAATATTCTCGAGACAAGTTGATCCGCAGTCGGTTGACGCACCTTTCCTGCGTTCCGGCTGGTGGAGGCTTGTGCCTGCCGCAAGGAGCCGATCTCCCTCAAGGACAAGACAGACATGCTCTGTTGGATGAGGACTGGAGCCTCGTTACCGGGATTGCCAATCCTCGCATGGCAGTGGATGAAGAAGCGATTCATCCCGACAAAGCAGTGATGACGGTGGAGTTTTCCAGTCCAATTGTAAACGGTCCCGGGCCGGATATTCTGGTCTTTGATCTGCATTTGCTGGTGCAATCTCCTGCAGGAAACCAGTTTCGTGTTCGGTCAGGAGACGCGAACGGCCCGAAATCCATCTTTTTGATCAACCAGTTCGATCTTGGTCTCAACTCTCCTTATGCACTGGATCTGACGCCGTATCGACTCTGGCGAAATGCGACAGCAATTCATTCTGTTGAAGATTTGCTGACTGCAGAATTCGTTCTTCACGGAAGTCAGGTTCATGTCGACACAAAAGCGCTGGTTGTCGGAATCGACCTGTCTGATCTGGGATACAAGCCAGGGGAATCACTCACCCGACTCGACTTCCTGAGCGTCCCCCGTTCTCAAGATGTGGATGCCATTGACCCCGTGCTGATCGTCGGATTGCCTGAACTGCCGGATGAACGAAAGTAGGGCAGAGGAACATGACGAACCTCTCGAACCTTCAAGATGCTCTTTCACACTTTTCAGACCAGTTCTTACCCTCTTGACTCTGTTTCAGAGAATCTGTGTTGACCAAATCCCATTTTCGAGCGATGTTTTCAGGTTCAGTTGTGGAGTTCATTCCCTGTTATGACAGGTTTTCCGGCAGCGAGTTGAGTGTTCGTCACTCATTCCTGCAGTCGATTTTTCACCTGCGTGTTGGGAAGATGACTCCTGTGAACCGTTTTTCCCAACGAAAACATCGCATTCATGAGCACGCTGTTACGAGATTTGTCGTCACTTTCTCCGTTCATTATCGGCGGAACGTTCTGCGTGCACCTGTTCCTGTTTCTGGTTCTGTGGATCTGGTCTCGTCGTGACCTGAAAACCATCGCCAGCGGATTATTTGATTTCACTAAAGGACTGAAGAATCAAAGTCTGCTCGACTCGCATGCCCATCTGTCAGATCAGATCGATGCGTTTCTGGCCGATGTCAACGACGTTCTTGACGACCCTCAACGACAGGCGGAACGGCAACCGCTTCTGCAGCGCATGCAGATTCTTGATGAGAAACGCCGCTATCTGAATTCAATGAGCTTCGAGGTCGTTTATAATATGGCCCGAACGATGATCGAGGCGTACCCGCTCGCCGGCGTTCTCGGAACGGTACTGGCGATCGGCTCTGCACTGCAGGACGACATGGCCGGACATACCGGAGGAGTGAACCTGATTCTCGCCCGGTTCTCCGAATCGATCTGGTCCACTGCATTAGGACTGATCGGGGCACTGGTGCTGATGTTCGTGAACAGCTGGCTGGAACCGGCATTCACCCGACTGATGGAAAACCGGCATCAGGTGCGAGATACCGTTGCCCGGGCAAAACGGGAACTGGGACTGGCACGTTCTGATCGGGGAGAACACGCATGATCTCCCGCCGACGACTGACACTGCAACTGACCCCGTTGCTCGACATGCTGCTGATTGTTGTGTTCCTCCAATACTTTCAGTTGCGAGACCGCGAACAGTCGCTGGCCGGAGACCAACAGGCCATCGTAACAGAACGGGAAGAAACCCAATCACAGATCTCGGACCTCGTTCAACGCATTGACTCATTACGAGAGCAACTCTCCGTCACGGAATCTCAGGCAACTCAGGTCCGGGACATTGCGATACAGGACAGGCAGCGACTGGTGCAATCGCAGTCAAGTCTGAGCCTGGTTCTGGAGCAACAGAAAATTATTGGACAACTGGTCCATGAACTGTTCCAGATTCCTGCGGAAGAAGTGAACCAGCTTCTCAATTCTGCCCGTGGTCCCGGAGACGCCCGAACTCCGGCCGAGCGGGAAAGAGTGATGCAGCGTTTCCGGCAACTCGCCTCACAAAGTCCCGGCAGAATGCTGGAACACCTGCTCTCGTATGAAGAAATCCGGAAGCGGTGCGATGTGTGGAATCTGCACATCGATGCGGACGGGGTCGCCACGATCAGTGACAGCATCCGTTCACGACGCATTCGAATTCCGATGCAGGACGACGGAGAAGTTCTTTCCGAGCAGTTCATCGGAGAACTGTTTGCGTGGTATCGTACGTTGCCGCAGCCGAAGAGTCTGGTCGTCATCCTGCTGACTTATGATCGAGACACCCGCATCTATGTCACGGAATCGGTCCGCTCCGCCCTACCGATCTGGGTGAGTCGGATGCAGTTTGATAGCGCCGGAAGAAGCCGCTTCGAATACGCCGATCTCGGTTTTCGGATCCAGTAATAAGAAAAATTCTAAACACGAAATTCTAAGAACCAAAATGGAAAATTCTAAATCATAAATTTTAAATACTAAAACGGTATTATCGAATGCATAGCGATCTATTGGTGCGAATTTCCCTGTTTGGTTCTTAGAATTTATGATTTAGAATTTTTCTTTCAGGAGAATACAATGAAGTCACGAAATCTGTTCGGCGGTGCCATTGTCGGAGCGTTGCTGGTCGGAATCTGGTTTGGTTCGTTCTTTAAAGGGCCGGGACTGGGAGGAAACGGCGCGACCGGTGATGGCATGACTGCGGAGTCTCTTTCAAGCAGTCGTGACGAAGCCCGTTCCATTACAGAAACCGGCAACAGCAGCCCCAGAGCGTCGACCGGTCGAAGTCAAGGGGAAGCAACCGGACCGGAATTCGGGCTCCCCACACAACTGATCACCATTGTAGTTTACGGAAACCAGTACCGTCAGATTCTCGGGGACGACCCCACACAAGGCCGACCGGTTTCGTTACAGGAAATTCAACGCTTGTCAGAAGAAACCGTGGGAACCACTGACGGAATTCGTGTCCGAATTCTGAAAGAAAGATCAGCCCAGGAAGGAGCCCGATCCGACCTGCTGGCGGCACTGGCGGCCGTGGGGATTAAACGGGAAGCAATTCAAGAACGAGCCGAGTTTCTTCCCAATTCAAATCTATAGATTAGGTTGGTCCAGCACACCATGAATGGCTGAGGAACTGTACCTGAGTTCTTTGCAATTGATCGTCATGGCCCCGGTTATCCGGTCGCCCCAGCCCCCCCGTCGGTTGCGAAACTTAGAGCAGTTTGCTCTACCATGTGCCCGCGCAGCGCGGTATTCGAACAGCAAAAAAGCTGTTCGTGGCGGGGGCGGGGAGGTTATTTCGCAAATTACTCTAGGTTAGAAGTTCCTTAATCGTCCACCACAGACTTAAGAACGTCGGAGGGAGGCACAAGTTCATTGCCTGTGATTTCGAAAGCCAGTGTTGTCGTCTCAGGAGTTACCTTCTCCTTGAGCGTGCTTGCAGTGTTCCATTCAGGCGGAATATATTGAAATTTGAGCGGTTTAGGGTTGGGAATGCGCTTCGTGGGGGACGGGCTCCCAATTTCCTTCTCCGCCTTGATGCTGACGAATTTTTCTCCAGGTCTGGTCCGAAGGGTGAAAACGCCGTTGCGAATATCTCCCGCATCAATGGCCCCTTCCGCAGAACAGACTGTGATCGATCCATCAGGGATGAGACTGCCGTTCCAGGTCACGGTTCCATTGATAGACAGCTTGCCATCGCTGGGGGGCTCCCCGCAACCCGAGACGAACATCGCGACGAGGATGATCGCGAATTTTGAGACAGAAGAGGTCGAAGAATGCAGAGAACATCGGGGGTTCGTTTTCTGCTTCTTTCCGATCGTTTCTTTCATGAGTAATGTCTTTATCTGTATCTGTATCTGTGTTGTTCCGCAGTTTCAAACCGAAATCGACAGGTTGCAGAACGTATTAGGAGCACGGCAGCGCCCCATACTCGAGAATTCACCACAACAAAGGTGGTCACACCACGATAGCGGATTCATCTGATAGTGTTCATCATCCTGTCACACGACGTACAGCCTTTTTGTGGTGAAACGCGCTGCGCAGGCACTGGAAGTTCCAGTAGGGTGCGTCTGGACGCACCACGAACGCCAAACAGAATCTCCTTCAAATGCGGTCTTTCTCCGGGGCCAAGACTGATCTTGTCTTATTGGAGAAAACGGTGCGTTGCAACGCACCCTACGAATCTGAAAACCATTTCCGATAATGCTCTAAAACGCGCCAGTAACGATTCCATCGCCGATACCGGCAAGGGCGCGCCATGTCGTGTTGTCGATGCTGTCGTTGAAGAAACGGCAGGAACCGTCTCCCATTACGGCATAGACGCCGCCCGCATGCCAACTCCGGGCCGTCACCACATGCAGGTGATACTGGTTACCGGCAACAGGATTGGTTCCTCCTGTGCAACGGTCTCCCAGGCCAGGCCCCAACAGTGTATGGCAGCGAACCAATTCGTCATCGGCAGTTGAGTTCGGCGTATTCAGGCATGTAAACCCTGTTCCCATTACTGTATAAATACGTCCGAGCGGCCCCCAGGCATTAAATGTTTCGGGAGTGATAATCTCGCTGGCCATCAGCGTGTTGGACAGGCCATCCGTGCAATCCCGAAACTTTGTGGAAGCATCAAATGTAAAGAGCCCCTTGTGCCCCTTAATGGTCACGCCGGCAACGAGATAGTCACTGGCGTCGTATCTCGTCGTTCCGAAATTGACTGGATAATTCAGCATTGCCGCCGCATGAAGAGGGTTGGAACTCTCGAATTCCGTTCCGATTCTGGTATCAGATGGACACAATGCGGCAGTGAAGAACGTTCTGGCGATGGGCGTTCCGCGAGCAGTTCCTTCCTCCACTCCGCTATATCCATTATTCCCCAGGGAATTGTACGCTGCCTGCTGGTCGATATATGGCAAGATCTGGTGAAAATAGCCTAAATCATCCCGCCTCGGCGAGGCGAGGTTTCTTCGGATTCCTCCCGGAGGCAAGCCATTATGCACATCAGCATAATTGTGCATCGCCAACCCCAATTGCTTGAGGTTGTTCTTACACTGTGTCCGGCGGGCTGCTTCGCGTGCTTGCTGGACGGCCGGCAGTAAGAGAGCAACCAGGATCGCAATGATCGCGATGACGACCAACAGCTCAATTAATGTAAAGCCACGACGTTTGAAGGAGAAAGACGGTGCTTTCATGATGCTTGCCTATTTGTCAAAGAGAAATCCAAGCCCAGCCCGTAGACGGAACGGCAGCCAGACTCTCGAAGAGATACCCCGTTAAGCTCCTCCACGGACGACGAAAATCATCATATCGATCTTCGGAATCATCTCGCAATTAATATCCATCACAAAGGGGGTACGATCCTTTATGTTTATTAAAATTTAATGAAGACTGTTCAATTCAGATGTAATTGGTTGATTATATTGGTTTTATACCTATTTTAATTGGTGCAGGTTCAGTTCATAATCGATTGAATTGATAAGAATTGCTTATGAGGTTCATCCTTTTTTTACATTAACGGATTCCACTGTATTTCACGCCTGTTCGCGCTGACGGAATCAATGCAAGTGACTTCCGCGTGAGAATCTCTTTCAAGTTCCATCATACCGGCGAGGCGCGAGGCAGAGTGGACGGGGCACTCACGCAACGATCGATATCGAAAATCATCCCATGAAACGAAAGCCTAAAAGAAGGAAAATCATGATGGCCCCCAGTCCTCTTTGGAACAGTCCCGAAATAAGTAGGAGAAAAGTGGGGAGTAGATAGTGGGTAGCAAAAAACCCAATAGGCAAACTTCCCGGGCAATGTGAAACCGGGAAGTTATTTTCAGACTGTTCCTTAAACGAAGATGGGGTATCAACTGTTTCGACAAGACTGAGGCAATGAACATCCAATCACAAAGAGAATTCGGGTACCGTGCCCCAGGCACCCGCCATGAACTCGGTGCGTCGCGATGCACTCTACTGAAGTGGTTTCCGTCTTCTCACACAATCCAGTAAGCTACTTGAATACATGAGGCCATGTCTTCAACAGAGTGGAGTGAATAATGACATCATTTCGTCGTTCCCGTCGCCAGTTTCTGAAGCAGAGTGTCGTTGCCGGGTCGGCGCTGTTTGTCGCTCCCGCGCTGTCGAAAGGAAGTTCCCCCAACGGGAAACTGAACGTCGCGTTTATTGGTGTCGGGGGACGCGGGGGAGCCAATCTCAAGGCCATCGCTGGCTCTCCGGAAGTCAATGTGGTCGCTCTGTGTGATGTGGATCGTAATTCGCTGAACACAGCCGCCGGGGTTTATCCTGACGCGAAAACCTATGTCGACTTCCGGGAACTGAACACCAATCTGGAGAAGGTCGATGCGGTCGTTGTCAGCACCACCGAACATACTCACGCCTATGCCACGCTCCCGGCACTGAAGGCGAGCAAGCATGTCTATTGCGAGAAACCGCTGACCCAGAACGTGTATGAAGCCCGGCTCATCACGGAAGCGGCGGCTCAGGCAAAAGTCGCGACGCAAATGGGAACACAGATTCACGGAATGCCGAACTATCGTCGGGTCGTGGAACTCATTCAGTCCGGAGCGATTGGTCCGGTTCGTGAAGTTCATGTCTGGGTATCGCGCGCCTGGGGATTGCAGTCCGCAGAAGAGGCCAAAGCCCATGGAGATGTTTTCGTCGA
>DATMFC010000198.1:0-2104 GCA_035556335.1 Planctomicrobium sp.
AAAAACTGAGAAAGCAGCACCCCCCTCCGCTGACGCAGTTGTTCCTGTTTCCCAGTCTCAGACGGCTGTTGGGGAAGCGATCGATCGTCAACGGGACTGGCTCCAGTCTCTCGCCAGATCTTCCGGTTCCACGGCGAACGCGTCAATCGGATCGCTTTACCGAGAGCAATTGAATACCGCTCCCGAAGACTTCTTCAAACTGATCGATTTCTCTCCCTCCTCACAGAATCGACCATTGTCACAGGTGACATCGGATCTCGCAAAAGCAGATCGCTGGCTTCGGGTCATGGCCCCACAACGTATTTTCAGTTCAGACGATCTATTGAGAAATCGTCCGGAACTCCGCCTGAGAGCGCTGCTGGAATCCCGTCTGATTTTATGGAAGACAGAACAGATCCTCGAAGACTATTGGGGACCGGAGCCGAATCGGTCGGATGCTCATTCGTATTTTGAGCGAGTTGCATCACAGCAGCTGCGCCTCTTCCCGAAGACAAATCCCTTCGGTGATGAGATCTTTCTCCAGCCGGAAGTGAAGCGTTGTCAGGAACTCCTCCAGCAGCGCATCAGTGCAGTCCCGGGGATGCTCTCGGCGACGGCAAACAATGTGGAGTTCATCCACGACCCCAATGAAGACGCACTGGGAGGATCTCAGTCCTCATCTGGCCCAGTCGTTTCCGTTCAGGTTGAACAGAAGGAGAATCCCGGTCAACCGACGGGCGTGGCATTCATCAATGTCACCGGGATGATCGATTCCAGTGATGCTTTCCTGCTGGAGAAGCAGCTTCGTCGAGTCCCGATCAATGTCGGAAACAGCCCGACCGCGCAGGGAGTGGCGTTATCCGCTACCCCCGATCAGCTGACGAAACAGAAGGGGGGACGAGTGATTTCGTTCTACCGTGGTCATTCCCGGCAGAGTGAGTTCTTCGCCAAAGCAATTACCGAAACAAGCGAAGATTTTCGATTTTCCCGCCCGGTGCTGCATGGTCGTCCCAGTATCACATTACAGGGAGATCGCAAACAACCGATCATTATGTTCGTGCTCGATTGTTCCGGTTCCATGGACAAGTCTGAGACCACTGGTGAAACGACAGCGAAGCGAATGGACATCGCGAAAAGAGCCCTCCGCGACGTTTTGGGAAATTTGCCAGATGACCAGTTTCTCATTGGGTTGATGGCCTATGGTCATCGTTACCGATATCTCAGAGATGATCCGACGGGACGTGAAATCGTCCGTTCTTCGTTTGTCGATTCAGAATGGGGAATCAGACCGGGAGAAACACCTGTTGAAGAACCAAATATGGATGTTCAGGAAATCCTTTCCCCAGCGAGAGTTTCCGCACAACTGAAGCGGCGTTTTGAGGGAGCGCTGGATACCCTGCAACCGCACGGACAAACCCCATTGTATCGCTCAATGAATCAGGCGATGGCGCTGCTGGATGTGCCGAAATTCGCCCAGCATCCGAAGCATGTCGTCATTATCTCTGACGGAATGAACGACACCTCTGAACGCGGAGCGGACCATACCCACGTACGTCGCGGTCTCGTGGAGGACCAACTGAAACTGCATCCCGGAGTGAAAATCGACATCGTCGGATTGGGTCAAGAGTTCAATAAAGACAAAACCCAATTCGAAATGGGGGAAGGAAATAACTCCTACGCCGACCTGAAGAAACTGGTGGAACTTTCCAAGGGAGAAATTTCATTCGCAAACGATGTCTCTTCGTTGCTGGATCATCTTCAGCGCACTCTGGAACTGGTCCACTTCACTGTCGACTTTGCAGAAGACCGCGGGGCACCACTGGAAAGTGCAAGAAAACATTACATGCTGGGACAAACGTGGACAGTACCAGAATCGGTCAGGTTGCCGGAGCGCTTGAAACTGACCCTGCATGGCCCACAACAGGCGATGCAGGAAACGGTGGAATTCCATGCGGACGAACAACTTGTCCTGTCCGTTGAAACCATTACCCAGAATGGTCGTCGGGTTCCCGCATTGCGATTCCCCCGTTATGGCCTGAGCGATGATCGGTATCGCGCCACGGATGTGCTACGGAGTCCTCAGGGAGAAGAGATCCTGGTGGCGTCACATCTTCCCCGTCCTGAA
>DATMFC010000199.1:0-9869 GCA_035556335.1 Planctomicrobium sp.
GCGCATGACGCGCGGATGATAAATAGAGATTCATTGCTATCAGGGATGATTAGGTTATGGCGGTCGCATCAACCGGATTCAATTCGCAAATCGGCCAACAGCAGTTCTTACAACTGATGGCCGCACAATTAATGTATCAAAACCCGATGGAGCCGATGGCTCAGGAAGATATGCTCGGGCAGCTGGCGCAGTTCTCGACTCTGAGCGGAATTGAATCATTAAACGCGAACTTTGAAGAGTTGTTTAAACTTCAGGCTCTGACTCAAGGGGCCGGTCTAATCGGCAAGCAGGTGACCTATTTTTCGTCACTATCGCAATCTAATCAGGTCGGCCTGGTGGAAGCTGCAAGCGTGAAGGATGGAAAGCTGGTCATCACCGTCAACGGTGAGCAGATCAAGATCGACGATATCTCGAAGATCGGAATCCCGCCTGCGACAGAGGCTTAGAGACTGCAAAAAACAACGCGATCAACAGTTTTCGGCGGGAAATTCAAAATTCGAAGCAGTAAATTCGAAACAAATTCAAAATTTCAAATTCAAAACGACTCAGTCTCCTGACCAAAAGCGTTTCCATTTCGAATTTGTTTTGAATTTCTGATTTTTGAATTTCGAATTGATACGACGCCATGTCAATCCCGCCTCATCCCTAAATCCTAACTCCTCTTTCCCCCTCTCAGTTCACTAAAGGCACCCAGTCATGGCAAACGTAATGACGACCGGAGTTTCCGGATTGCAGTCTCATCAGAAGATGATTGAGGTTGTCGGAAACAATCTCGCGAACCTGAACACGGTGGCCTATCGGCAACGGACCGCTGTCTTCGCTGATGTTCTGTATGACACATTAAGAGGGGGGTCTTCCGGAACTCCAGGAGTTTCGGGGGGGACGAATCCGGTGCAGATCGGAACAGGCAGTCGGTTGTCGACGATCCGTACGAACATGAACAGCGGCGGCATGCAATCGACCGGGAACGAACTGGATCTCGCTTTAGATGGCGAAGGTTATTTCGTATTAAATAACGGAACACAAAATCTCTACACCCGAGCCGGAACGTTCCAGATTGATAAGAACGGGCTTCTGGTTGATACAGGCACAGGCTATCCGGTACAACGTTTTGGAACCGTGGGGGAAGCGAATACATTAGGGCCGTCGTATCAGACAGCCGGTCAACAGAACATTAATATTCCTCTGGGAGCAAATGTTCCGGGGCGCGCGACACAAAATGCCTATATCACCGGGAACCTTCCTGCAAACGGAGCCCTTCCCTCAGAACAGATTCTCTCAACATCGGCCTGGCTGGCTGGTGGATCTCCTGCCACTGCGACAACATTATTAAATGATCTCGATTTTATGACGACTCCCTATACGGGAGGGGATTCGATTACGATCGGAGGCACCGATTCCGATGGCGGTCCAATTTCGACGACATTCAATGTCGATGGCACAACGACAGTCGGAGATCTGATTGCTGCGATGAATCTGGCGTTCCCGGATGCGACAAGTTCGATTGGAGCCGACGGAAAACTGTCTCTGGCATCAAACGATCAGGGAGTCTCCTTCCTGAGCATGTCGCTCACGAACACTGCAGGAAATACGGGAACAGCAAATTTCGGAGCGGCTCCGTTTGTTGTCTCTCAGCAGGGATCGGCAGGAGTCATCGTTCGTGGGGGGGTTCCGATCTACGACCCCAGTGGGGGAGTTCGCACCGTCAACTACGAATTCGAACGCCAATTCGATGGAACATGGAATATGCGTGTCGTCGTCGATCCCGCCGTTGGCACGGTCCTCGATGGTGAAGTGACTGGAATTACGTTCGGTCCAGACGGTTCCTTCCTGACCAGTACAGGAACTGGAACCGGAGATGCCCAGATCAGCATCCAGTTTGCCGGACAATCGGCAGCCAGTACATTCACGATCAATATGGATGGGGGTGGTCAGGCCGGAGGAGGACTCTTCTCGTTCTCGGGCGATCCTTCTATTGCCGCCGCTCAGGACGGATACGCCAATGGAATCCTGACCTCAGTCCAGATTGATACATCGGGGGTGATTCAGGGAATCGCCAGTAATGGTGCCCAGTTCCCCATCGCACAGCTGGCGATTGGTTCGTTCCGGAATCCACAAGGGCTCGAGTCAGTAGGAAACAACTTCTACACCTCCAGCCTGAGCAGTGGAGATGTTCTGATGGGAGCAGGAGGAGCAAACGGAACCGGACTCGTTCGGGCCGGACAGCTTGAACAATCCAACGTCGACATCGCCATTGAGTTCACAAGACTGATCATCGCCCAACGGGGATTTTCGGCGAACGCCAGAACGATCACCGTTTCCAACGACATCCTTCAGGAACTGACCAACCTGATCAGATAGTTGTAGAAAGATCACGGTCGCTCCCATTATATCGGGAGCGACCGTGAGATCGGCCTGTCGGAGACCAACTTGAGACCTGTCTTGCGGGATTCGAGTCGGAACACATAGAATCGTCTAAGGTTATGTAAACCCCAGACGTTTTCAATGAAATGTTCCGCCTGGCAGTGAATTGCACCATCGATCACGATGATGCTTCGCTGCAGGCAGTCGATATTCCATCGCGCACCCAGGCCGCATGACGACGGTTGATTCAAAACGGATTGCTCTCCTCGGCGCGACCGGTTCCATCGGAACCAGTTGTCAGGATGTCGTTCGTGCCAGTCAGGGGAAATTGCAGTTTGATACCCTCACCGCTCACTCTCGCTGGCAGGAGCTGGCCAAGGCGTGTGAGGAATTTCATCCCCGCTGTGCCGTCCTGACCGGAGTCCGCCCACAAGATATTGCAGCCAATGCCTTTCCGTCGGATGTCCGAGTCCTTTACGGAGCCGACGCAGTCGCCGACCAAGCTGCGTCCAGTGAGAATGAAATCGTCGTCTCGGCGATCGTCGGAGCGGCGGGTCTGTTCGGAACCTGGGCCGCAGTCGAAGCCGGAAAAACGATTGCACTGGCAAATAAAGAGACGCTTGTCGTTGCCGGTCCTCTCATCATGCAACTGGCAGATCGAACGGGTTCAAAATTCATTCCAGTCGACAGTGAGCATTCCGCCATTTTTCAGGCGTTGCAATGTGGAAAGAACCGGGAAGTCGCCCGACTGATTCTCACCGCCAGTGGCGGGCCTTTCCGAACCCGATCACAAATGGAACTCGAACGGGTCACCTCGGCAGACGCCCTCGATCACCCCACCTGGGACATGGGACCAAAAATTACGATCGACTCGGCGACAATGATGAACAAGTCCCTGGAAATCATCGAAGCCCGTTGGCTGTTTGGGTTTCCGTCAGAACAAATCGATGTGGTCGTGCATCCGCAATCGATCGTTCATTCGATGGTGGAATTTGTAGACGGCTCAATTCTGGCACAAATGTCCCCCCCGGACATGCGGCTCCCGGTACAATATGCACTGTCCTGGCCCCAGCGCTGGGAGGGGATCAGTCCTCGCCTCGATTTGACACAGGCATTTGGGTTAACATTCGAGCCGCCGGACCGGAAACGGTTTCCGGCGCTTGACCTTGGTTTTGAAGTTGCTCGTCTAGGAGGAACTGCGGGAGCGGTTCTCAACGCTGCGAATGAAGTAGCGGTATCACGGTTCCTTCGTGACGAATTGTCATTTTTGGAGATTGCGCGACTTTGTCGCTCGATTCTATCCGCCCATGATTTCGATGCAGTCCCGACATTGGACGGGGTGCTGCGGCTTGATCACTGGGCGCGCGAGGAGGCCGAACGTTGGACTTCGTTAACGTCATGCTCTCAGCCATTCAGTTCTCCAACCTGTTGACGATTCTCATCGTCGCGATTGGACTGGGGCTGGTTATTTTCTTTCATGAACTGGGTCACTTTCTGGTGGCCAAATGGTGTGGCGTTTATGTCGAACGCTTCAGCATCGGCTTTGGCGCGCCGATCTTCGGCTTCAAATGGGGAGAGACCGAATACTCCTTCGGCTGGCTCCCTTTCGGCGGTTACGTGAAAATGCTGGGACAGGATGATATGGATCCGGCCCAGATGACGGACGAACAGGTCGCAGTCAATCCTCGTTCCTATACATCGAAAACCGTATTGCAACGCATGGCGATCATCTCGGCCGGGGTGATCATGAACATCATCACCGGCACAATTTTCTTCGTCCTCGTGTTCACATGGGGAATTGAGAAAGTCGACAGCGTCGCCGGTTACGTTCAGGTGGGAATGCCTGCCTGGAAGAACGGCATTCGCACCGGCGACCGGATTACTTCAATCAACGGCCGTTCGGTTCAGGATTTCGACGACATCACCCGTCGCACCACCCTTTCACGCGGTCCCATCACCGTCGGCGGACACCATGACGACGGCACCACGTATGAAGTGTCGGTTCAACCGGAGACTTCCGGGATTCGCAAAATCATCGGAGTTGGTCCGGCTCGAAGCCTGAACGTCATTGATTCCTCAATCCCGGGAGCCAGCGTTGCCAGCGTGGGTACTGCCGCTTCAAAAGCGGGATTCGAACTCGGTGACAGAATCACCGCCATCAACGGCAAACCGGTCGAAACAACTGCGGAATTGCTGGCCGTTCTGAATGAAAAAGCGGCTGAGTCCGTCGAAATGACCGTGCTTCGAACCCCGACCGGCGGAAAAGCGGAAGAGGCCACCGTCACTGTCCCCGCAGAACCGTTCATGGAACTGGGACTGAAAATGGGGATGGGGAAAGTGGTCGCCCTGCAAAAAGGCTCCGTTGCGGAAGAGGCCGGATTACAAATCGGCGACCGGATTGCCAAAGTCAATGGTCAGGATGTTGGAGTTGCCATCGATCCATTCCGTTTGACCGAAATCTTCTCCGCCAATGCCGGAGAAACCGTCAAGGTGACAATCACACGTGAAGTCCCGGGAAGCTCCCAGGAAACACTGGAAATTTCACTGGTGCCGGAACATCGGGCCGCATGGTCGGAACCACCTGTTGCCGAAGGAAGCCCTCTGTCCATTCCTTCGATTGGACTGGCCTATCATCTGGTCCCTACCATTCTGTCTGTCACAGAAGGAAGTCCGGCCGAAGGGAAGATCAATCCACGTGATACGATTACCCGAATCGATCTGGTTCCCGTCGCAGGAACAGGCCGGGATCTACTCGGTGAGAAATCCCTGAGTTTCGATATCGATGAAAAGAACTGGGCTCATGCCTACTGGCTGCTGCAGGAGTATGGCCGGACCCGGACAGTCAAACTGAAAGTGAAGCCATCGACCGCAGAGCCGGAACGAATCGTTGAACTGCAACCCGTTCCGTCACAGGAATGGTTTCTGCCGACATTGCGTGGATTGAATCTGGCTTACCTGGAAACCAATCACAAAGCGAGTGATCTCGGTCAAGCCTTCACGATGGGAGCACAATACGCTCTGAACTCGATGGAAGATATTTATCTGACATTACGCGGCCTGTTCATGCGGGATATCTCTCCCAAGGGACTCAGCGGACCGATTGGAATCGCCAAACTGGCCTATACCTTCGCCAGTTTCAGCCTGACTCATTTCGTGCTGTTTCTGGGGATCATCAGCATCAATCTGGCAGTGATCAACTTCCTGCCGATTCCGGTGCTCGACGGCGGTCACATGGTCTTCCTTCTGTGGGAAGGAATCTTCCGTCGAAAGCCGAGCGAAGCGGTTGTCGCCACGGCCACTTACTTCGGTCTCGCATTCGTACTGGGTCTGTTCGTCTTCGTGATCTATCTCGATCTGTTCGTGTCGAAGATCTAACACCCCTTCAGGTCCCAGGGCTTTCAGGGTGTTGGTGTTGAGGTGATTCCGAGGATTTTCGCGGTCGAAGCGTGGCCGTCGTTGCGGTAGCCAGTGTGTAGGAGTGGTTTCTTCTTGGGACTGCGACCACTTTTCAGGTGGCGTTTGAGGTCCGCATGTTTGGCCACGTCGATGGCATTTTCCCGATCAGGTGAAATCGTACTCCAGCACGAGCAGATCGTGTCGATCGGAATCAGTGTCCCGTAATGATGAAGGAAGAAGAGCAAAAGGCAGAAGTGACCGAGGGCCAGTCGCACAGAGTTTGTAAGCGTCTATCCGGAAATGTCGGTGTCACAGCGATATCAAGTGCTCGTTGCACCGCGTACAGATTGCATATTGCGCGTTGTCGGACTTTCCGGATAGTTTGCAAGTTGTGATGTGAGTATGCGCCTTGAATCAACGTCCAAAATCAGGCCAAGTGTTCCGGCAATGCGGTGCCCCCGCCACGTTAAGCAAATAATATTGTCGTAGCCAATTGGTAGATCAGCACAATCGGGGGTCGGCATCGAAAACACAGGCATGCAGACCGTCAAGGAGTTGGGAAATACTTGTTGCGAAATTCCAATCAGCAGTTGATGGATTTAACTGCTGATTCGATGATCGACGGCGAAGGCATTCCGCATTCATCACCTCGGCCAATCACGCCGAAGTCAACACGGTCGAGACATTGGTGGATAAGAGCGGTGGATAACAGCGTGCTGGAAAAGCGTCCAGAACACCTGCGGTATGACCGTGCGGCGAATGCAGACTGGCTGCGGGACGCGTTGGCCTCCCGCAAGATCGAACTGATCTTCCCTCACCGCCGAGGCCGAAAGAAGCCGCCAACGCAAGACGGCCGCCCCCTGCGCCGCGATTGGAAGCGGTTCAAGGTCGAACGAACCATCAGTTAGTTGTTCAATTGCAGAAGACTGACAGTACGCTATGAGTACTACGATCATCTCTTCGAAGGCCTTGTTCAACCGGGATGCCTATTTACGATCATTAAGGGGTTTTGAAACGGCCTCTACTCAGGCGTCGTTCCGGCGACAGCGGAGGACGTCAAGGCAATGACAATCCGAAAATCAGGTCGTGGCACGGCACAATGTTTATCGGGAGAATGTTTTCAGGTCAAAGAAATACTCCTGCTTCTGACCTGACTGGACGTTAATAGCGAGGGGAGTTGTTTCCGGGTTATGAAACGGTTTCGGAATATTATCGTAAACCTTAAGTGGTGCAGGCGTATCTTCGGCATGAAAGGGTAAGTCATCAAGCGCAGGAGGGAGAATCATGACCTGATAAGAGCCGAACGGCACATGGGCAAACTCGGCAACTCCCTTTTCATTGAGGGCTCTCCCTCCCCCCTGGCCAGATAATTCGACACGTCCTTCGGTGACCGGCTGATTGTCGTAATGAATGGTCACAGTAATGGCCTGCCCCGGACGTGAAGGTCCGGGTGTGCGTCCACAGCCCGTCGTCCACGAAACAGCAACGGCCAGCAACACCGACATCTGCCAGGTTTCTGTAACCCGCAACCGAAAAAATCTGTCAATAAATGAGATCACTCGAACACTTCTTTATAAGAGGGAACCAACCTTTTTTTCTCGTGAGAATAGATATCACTTCTCAGGTGATCTTGCTTCCACAGAAGAGCTTGAAAAACGTTGATCAGTATTCCCCGACCACGGCTCCGTCATCACGGGCGCTGAGTTGCAGGAAGGTTAATTCGTGAATGTTATCCGAGACGAAGCGGACGGCTCCATCGGTCAGTAGAGCCTGAATTCCTCCTGTATGGAAAGAGTTGACCACTGTGTTCATACGGGCGGCCGTACTGGCACCTCCGGGGACGGATGAACCTGCTGCCCAGAAAGAATTGGGAGTGTAGCGAATGGCTGTGATCCCACCGGTACTGGCAGAGGGGTGCGTATAACCTGCCAGATTCATTCCGGGAGCATATCTGGGATTCGCGGCGTGGGTAGTGCCAAAATACCAGCCGTGCCAGCCTCCCAGATAGTTGGCACTGATTTCTCGTCCGTTCACGCTCCCCGATTGTTCCGCCATGATCAGCGTATTGGATGCGCCGTCAGTGCAATCGCGGAAACGCATTCCGCGATAGCTGATCATCATCCCGTTTTCACAATAGGCGCTGCCACTGTTTATGGCGCCCCCCTCAGTACAGACACCGGTTCGCCCGGCAGGATCAGGATAAGCCCCGGAAACACCGACATAGTCCATCACCTGGCTCTGATAATCCGGGACAGTTGCGTGCCCACTGAGGCCGCTGGCCGTCAAATCCTGTATGTTGGTCATGCCGTAAGCACTGGAAGGACACTGATAAACCGACACACGCAACGTCCGGAGAATCTCGTTACCCGTGAATAGCCCATTCGAGGTAGCGGTGAAGTGGCCTCCCTGAAAACTGAGCTGATGGTAAGCGGGACCTTGTTCAATAAACGGCAGAACCTGAATACGCCAGTTGGAAGCCAGGTGGTAACTTCCCGAGGAATTTCCGAAACATCCCGGCGGGAAGACCCCGTGCACATCATGATAGTTATGTAACGCCAGGCCGAGTTGTTTGAGATTATTCTTGCAATTGCTGCGCCGGGCTGCCTCACGGGCCTGCTGTACGGCTGGTAATAGCAGGGCAACCAGAATCGCAATAATAGCAATGACGACCAGGAGTTCGATTAACGTAAAACCCCGTCTTCGAATCGAGTGAGAGGGCATACAACATTTCCTTGTTAACTGGATTTCATAAAGAGACGAACGCTATTAATTTCTGAAAAAACTATTGTTTCACAATCACGAGGATACGGGCTTCATCCAGATGCTCGCCGGGATTCACTCCACAATAAAATGACACCGTCTGACGATCTTTTGAAATGTGAACCTGGTCTTCATCGAGTTCCAGTTCCCGGTATTGTGCTGGCTCAAACTGAGTCTCGTTCAGGCCGAAAATCGAGTCGGTGGCTTGCAGCCCATTGGAGTCGACAATCACGGCAGTGACAGTGTCGAAGAATTTCACTCCTCCCCGAGGAGCAGAGGTCACTCCTTCTGGAGGATCATAATGAATCAGATAGCTGCTAACGGTTGTACCTGCAGGGATGTGAACCGGTCCTTCCAAGCTGTTCGCAACCAGTTCCTGTTCCAGCACCACGTTCTGTAACTCAGGAATGACCAGCATGTGATTCGGGGTTTGAACCTGTTCGGCTCTTAGGTCAGCCGGGGCTTCGCTGACCATGCGCAGGGCTCCATCAATACTCCGGATTCCCCCACGGCTGCGATCGATTGGAATGAAGTTCTGCGAACGAAATTCCGCCTCCTTGACCAATCGGTTCCCTCCTTGAAATTGTGCGGAACGACGGTCTGTCAGTTCCAGCACCTTGGAGGGCTGACCTTGCCAGTTGAGGAGGCTGGCCCGAACTCTCCCCTGACGCACACTGACAACGGTTCCGGTCTCCGGCTGATGTTCCACCAGAAATTCCGTTCCGAGATCAACGACCTCCACATCGGGAGTAGTGACAGTGAGCCTAGTGTTCTGGGTCAGAATTTTGGCGAAGAGTTTTCCCGTCGACAGGGAAAGTTTCTCGGATCCTTCCAGACGAACCGTTGCCGGCCCCAGCACGTCGACCAAGGCATGGGGAAGTTGAATGCTGACAATTCCGTGAGTAATGCTGAACGTCTCGCCAATCCGGACCACCTGTCCCAGATCGACACGGTTGCCGGTGATTTGCAGGTCCTGCGACAGTCCCGAGACGATTCCCAGTGGGGCAGGCTGGAAGGCTCCATTCAGATAAAACATTCCCGGAACCATGATCAGCAGTGCCGTGACCAGGGAGCCAATCATCCAGTATTGCCTGATCTGGTCTCGCCGCCGTTGCAGGCGAATGGATGTTGAGAACTCTTTCATCACCCCCATCGCGGCTTGACCTGAGGTGCGTCCTTCCGCCTGCCTGAGCACTTCGGCATGGAACGTCATGCGTTCGAGATAGGCCTGCAGGCACCCCAGATCACTGAAAATCAACTCATCCAGACGTTGAACCTGAGCCGAGGCAATACGGCCATCGAACATCGCGTCGGCCAGCAACCGGACTTCTTCACTGGAAGCAGGAGAG
>DATMFC010000200.1:0-11040 GCA_035556335.1 Planctomicrobium sp.
TGCTCTACCGTGTGCAGGCGATTGGAGGTGTTCCGCCACATGAATGTCCATTTATCGCCTGCGGAACGCTGAAGATCATTTTGGAAGATGCTCTCGCTGCCCTGAATCCGTTCAGTCCCAGTTGGATTCCAGGTATTCGGACAATGCCTGACCGGTCAGATAGTGAGAATCCTGTTGATCCGCCCGCCGGGGCAGACGATAAATTTCCTGCAGCTGATCCCGGATGTTTTCTGTCGTCCCGTTACCGTGATAGAGCCGTCCCATCTGTTGCTCTGTACTCCAGAGAGTCCGTCCTCGGGGAATTTCGTAATATTCGCGCCTCATGGAACATTTCAGGAATTTCCGTGCAATCCTCCAGAGATCATTATGCGTCATTTCGGAATCAATCAGGCGATCAGGCTCCCCGGTCTCCCGCACCGGTTCCAGAAAGGCGACGATTCGACGTCGATGGTGCCACCAGATCCCCACATGAATTCCCTCGATCTCTTCCTGCTTGACCCGTCGTAATGATCCGTCGCGGTAGAGGAACAGAATGCGGTCCATAAGGCGTTCTTTCTGTGGTGGAGACAAGGCGTTCTGAAAGCGGGATTCCCTCTCGCCAATTTCCAGGAGATAACACCAGCCCTCTTCGCGATCTCTCTGACGGTCCGATTTCAACAGTGCATGGCCGAGTTTCCATGCGGGCTGAAAATCACCGGTCGTCCGGCCAAGCTCCAGAACCAGTTGCCGTTCCACCTCAAGAACGTTCTCCAGATTACTCCAATCATCACTGAAATCATCCTGTTCCCGATCCCACCAATCCTGGTCAGCGGCCTTTTCCTTTTCTTTCTCCAGCATCGGTTGCAGTTCCTCCAGCACAGGGATGATCAGTTCCTCGAAACGATCACGAGACAAGAACTGGTACTCCTCTATGATCGATCTCAAACCGACGGCAAGGGATCCCTGCAAAGCCGAATCGATCATCGCTCGTTGCGCCAGAGTCCGATGTTCCGGACTGATAAACAGGAGAACGCCGATGGCCTTGTCTTTCACGACGGTGTCCTCGTCCTCTCTCAGGAGGAGCAGGAGTTGAGGGATCGCCAAATGAGCCCGGTATCCGAATCGTTCCAGAATGTGCAAGCTGTTCCAGCGAATTGAGGGGTTGGAATGATTCAGCAGGGAAATGACAATGGGGAGAAAGGCGTGGCAGTTCCCCCCTTTCTCCATTCGCTGGCAGACAATTTCACTAGCCAGCTTCACCAGGTTAGAGTCGCCACTTTCCAGAGCCCGCTTCAAAACGGGAAAATGATTGTGCCTGCCCAAATACCAAAGACGTGCCATCACATCTTTGCCTGACCATCGGGAAAGTGGAAAGTCAGCCATGTTTTTCAACAGGTTGAATTCCAGGATCTCACCGATATCGTGGCCGATGAATCCCTTGGGAAGCTTTGACATCATCGTCCAGAGATGGTTTCGAAGAGCCCTGTCGGCAGATGGAAGAAAATCCACGGCCGCTTTGAGCAACTCGAAGCAGCCGGATAAATCCGTGTTCAAGAAATTTTGACAACAGAGCCAGTCGCCGTTAGTCGTGCAATTGCAACACTTGTTATTGCACATGATCCAGATCAATTCTGCCGCTGATTCCGCAAGAAGGAGGATGTCGGCTTGCTTCAGCGTCTGCAAAACAACGGTTCCGGAGCAGCGGTCAAGCTGTTTTCGGATACCATCCAGGGTTTGACAGGGGACAGAGTCACACTTCTGAATTTTCAGGCTCAGTTCTTTCAGGAGCTTGAAGGTCTCATTCATTTGATCCTGATTCATCAGATTCCGATATGAGTTGCTCATCAGACGTTTTGTTCTTCGACTTTCTTTGGTTTGTGGACCAGTGAATGCCGGGACAACCATGGCATTCCATTGTTTTCTGTCCTCCCAAGGGAACACTGTCGGCGCACTTAAGACTCCCTAACGAAACCTTCCGCGATCCGCTTGCGGAAAGGAACTTCTCATCATTTGAGAGGTTTTATTCGCGGCACTAAAAAGTATCCGACCGCAGTGGCAAGGGTGGGTCACAGCAATTCGGGAATTTCTGATCGGTCCCGGTCATTCTTGGAAATCGTCCAGGTGACGCAGTTCAGGACTCCTCCCTGTTCTGCGATTTCCCGACAGGGAAAGAACACGATGTCCGTCTTCGGCAGCCACTTCTGGAGCCGTTGTCGAACCATGTCATCGGTGGCCGTTCCATAGGCCGGAAGAACGACCAGATTCCCCACTCGGAGAAAGTTCGCATAATTGCCGACGGCAGAATCGATGCCATTCACCTTCCGTCCGCCGGGCTCATAGGGGAGCAGTTCGATCGTCAGGTGATGCCGTGCCAGAATGTCCCGAAGCCGTTCATGAAATCGGGGATCGATGTTCCGAGAGTCATTCATCACGACTCGTCCCGGTTCCAGAAACCGCACCATGCCGTCCGCATGCCCGATCACGTCATACGGTTCTCTGGGGATCGTGATGATCCGGTCCACGTTCAAGACGGTTCGAAGTTCGGCCCGGATCTCCTCCCGCTTCCAGTCAGAATTCTCTTGGAAAATCTTCTCGGTCAGTAGAACAGTCTGGCCGTCGGTGACGATGTTCCCGCCATCGATGATCAGCGGGGAGGAGGCACAATTCCTGACAAGTCCCTCAAAGACCTGGGGCGGCGTGATCAGGTGTTGGTGATCCTTCCGGAGATAATCCGGCGCATACACGAACTGGGCGAACGAACTGTCGGAGACCGGAACCGGTGCGTAGTCCCGAATCCAGATGTCTGCCGTTCCGGAAACCAACCGACAGGGAATGTCGCGATCCTCCAGAATCCGCAGCAACTTCCCCGTCAGTTCCGGAAATCGAGGTTCCAACTGGTCCGAGAGAAACACCTGATGGGTCTGCCAGTCAGGGAGCATGGAAGTCACCGGAGACGGGTTACTGGCCGAACGTAATGAGAAACTGACCGTCTCGATAGGAGACCGTATCAACGACGGTCCGCTCCACCATGCGGCCTCTTAATGCGCTGTAGCCCTTGGCCAAGAGTGTCACCCGAACAAAATCGGGAACCTTTTCTCCGGTGGGAAGATATTGTGGAACGGCCGATTGAATTTTCAGTTCCTCCAGTGAGTCAAATTCCGGCGAGTAGATTGTTAATAGTTTTGACTTCATCGTGAGATCCCCACCCAGAGCACGGTCGATACATTCCTGAACATGCTCACGTGCCCGCTGCACGAGTTCAGTGTCCGAGAGGGGAGCGTTTTTGACTTCCTCCTTTGGTGCAGGTGTGGATGCCGACTTGGGCTGGTCACAGCCGCAGATCGTCAGGGAGGTGAGAGCAAGACTTGTGAGGAACCAGGATCGCATCGGATTCTCCGTCGTTGGGTTTCGGGTGAATTGGGCTTGAGGAACGACTCGTTCCCTCGTGCACATCCTCTGTACCCGCACGACGCGGCAGGGGTGGGTCACGCCGATTCAGAACCGATCGGAAGAATTCCAGATCCGGAGACGGCGAGGAGCAATGGTTGGTTGATGGGGAGTTTTCCGAGAAGCAGATTTCCCTTGGGACAGTGCATCCAGCTGACGGGTCCGATCGGCCAGTGTTCTCAGGAAACCGGCATGCACTCCCCGGTCCAGAACCACTTTCGTGCCCCGCACCCAAGCAATCCCCACTCCGATTCCAGCCAGAAAGGCCCCGATCACCAACAGACCGATGAGGAGAAACATTCCCCATGTCATTCAGCCTCTCCATTCATGGTGATCCCCTGCCGCAAGGCAGCAAGAATGCGGGTTCGCAATTCGACAGGCTGTTCCACCCGGCACTGTCCGGTCCAGGCCAGAATCCAGTGGGCGATTTCCTCCAGCCCATCCACCTGAAACTGCAACGTCACTCCTCCGTTCTTGTGCCGTGTCACTTTCTGAGTGTGATGCCAGATCGTCTCCGTCACGATCTTGGCCGATTCCGGAGTGAACCAGAGTTCCACCTGATAGGACTGTTCTCCACGAAACACGCCCCAGGCATTCCCGAAGAACTCCCGCAGATCGAACCGGTCCGGGACGTCGGCACGTTGGTCCAGCATCCGGAGCGACTTGAACCGGGCAATCCGAAAGGTCTTCGGGATCGGTTCTCCGGAAATCCGTCCGATGATGTACCACGCCTGCTTGATCAGGCAGAGCCGATAAGGATGAATCGTCAGTCGCAATGGTCGGGATTCGTAGGGGCTGTCATAGTTCCCAATGATCTGCTTCCCCTGCAGTAACGCCAGTTGAGTGGCTTTGACCGCCTCCTGATGCTGGCTGTGATCGACCAGTTTCAGATCGAAGACTTCCACCAGCCGGGAGGCATCCGAGAGCATCCGCTGCACCTCTTCATTGGAAACGGCCGCCAGCTTGCGGGTAGTCGAGACCGCCGTTCCGCCGACGTTCAGCCCGGGAGCCTGGGAAACGGCGGTCGCCATCGCCTGCCCGATCAGTTCTTCCTGCGTCAGCATCAGCGTCGGAAAGCGGAAGTCTGGACGAACCCGGACACAGCCCGTCCGTTCATCCCGGTAATGGGGAACCCCAGCGAATTCCAGCACTTCCAGATCCCGCCGGACCGTCCGTTCCGAACACCCCAGTTCCTCGGCAATCGCCCGGAGATCCCAGCGTCCCCGGGACTGGATCAGGTTCAGAACATTCAACACCCGGGCAATCCGTTCATTCTGCCGCACCCGCCGATCCCGATCCGGACGCTTCGGAATCGGGGTCTTTCTACCGGGTGGAATTGCTGATTTCCGGGATCGTTTCACTGCCATCGTCTGATTTCCCTCGCTTGTCAGAACTTCAATACCCGAAGCATGACAGGAGGAAAGGACAGCAGTGGGTCAGTGGAGATCGAAGAGATTCTGGAATCGGGAATCCGCGATGAATCCTTCCAGGACTGGGAATTGATGCTGCCCCCGGCTTTGGAGGCAGATTTTGACTTCACCCGTTTCTGATTGGTATCATTACGGCCACAGATTAAGGAGTTGTTGTCATGCAGATCACCCTACCCGACAGTCCCCGGTTGACCGAACAGGCCAATGCGGCGGGATATCTTTCTGTCGAGCAATACGTTCTGGACCTGCTGGAGCGGGATGCGGACCGCATGGCCATCCTGCAGGGGCTCGCCGACATGAAGGCGGGACGCGGCCGTCCGGCGGAAGAGGTGGAAGCCAAATTGCGACGGGAAGTGGGGCTGCCTCCCCGGCCATGACCTACACGATCATCTACACCCATCGGGCCGTTTCTGAAATCCGGGAGGCGATGGAATGGTGGCGCGATCATCGTTCCATCGCCGACGATTCTAATCGGGCCGTTCGTATGGGGGGCGGGTTTCCCTGTTGACGCCAAGAAGCTCGTTTTTACCATTGTAGAATGGACAAGTAGAGGCTACAGCGTAACACTGGATGCGAGCGAAGTTCCGGACAAACTGAAAGGAAGACAACATGCCGCCCCAGATTCGGCTGCATCCCAAACAAATTGCCGATCTTGCGGAGATACGCGACACTTCGCCCGAAACCCTGCTGGCTATTAGAGATCACCTGCTGGCCGCGCGGCCAGCTCCGATGCGACCATCGGAATTAAAACTTCGGATTGTCGAGGTTCTCGGAGAAGACAATTCGGAAGCTGCCAATCGAATCATCCGGCCGCTTCTGGGCCTTCAGGCAGTCATTCGCCAGCAGCAACTTGAGCCTCACGGAGTAATCAAAGCAATCCGGGTTGCTCTACAATCCGTTGAGGCACCTTGGAAGGCGGAGGAACTTGACCGCTGGGACAATGTCGAATCCGCTTTCAAGCAGTTGCTTACCGCGCCGATTGTAAGAGTCGTCTCATCCGCCTTGGACCTGATGTATGAACATGAGAACCTCCTCCAAAGCATCCGTGTCATTACAGACATCCGTCCCGTGTTCGCTAAAGACGCCGAAAGCATTGAGGGTTCGGTGGTAACACACACGCTTCGCATTCGCTATGATAGTCGGGAGGGCGACCACAGCATCAGCATCGCTATGGACGAAGCCGACATCCGTGAATTGGAGAGGCAATGCAAGCGCGCGTTGCTGAAAGCACAGACAGCTTACGATCTCATGACCACTAAGGCAGAAATACCAACGATTATCTCAGGAGACGGGAACAATGCGTAGGTATTCATCGCAATGGGATACGCCAGATCGGGAAGTGGTTTGCAGGAAAGACAGACACTTCCGACCCGGTCAGACATTTGGCATCGGGAAGAACTTCCCTAACGAGGGTGAAGTGTCCTTCGTGTGTTTGTATGATGTAGATATCACTATGCCTGAGGTTCTCGATTTTTACTTTCAGGCTCCGTCAGCCGAGCATTCGTCCGACAAACACGCGTTTCTCGAAACAATGCGGGCACTTATTGGGGGGCAATTCCTCCCAACGTGGGGGCGGGTTCAGCAGAAAGAAGAGCTGGAATATGAGCGACTGATAGAGCAGGTGGCAGTTTCTCAACCGGCACACCTTCAGGGCTACGTCGAAAACGTTCTAGAGGAATTCGAAGGATTTGTTGAAAAATTCGAAGGTGGGGTTGCGCACGTTACCCTCAAGACTCAGACGGGAGAGACGTTGTATGGAGAGTACCCCGCAGTCGAGTTAAAGACGAATGGAATTCGCGAACGTCGACGTTTCAAGTGCTGGACCGTTGAACGAGGATCCAGTGTGGATTTTATGATGCAACCGATTCCGGATAGAGAACTTAGCAATGATCGTGTACGTCAAATCGACGATTGG
Source organism: Planctomicrobium sp. (assembly GCA_035556335.1). Lineage (GTDB taxonomy): Bacteria > Planctomycetota > Planctomycetia > Planctomycetales > Planctomycetaceae > Planctomicrobium. The sequence continues at coordinate 6,772 of DATMFC010000200.1, forward strand.
CTTCAGGAATCGCTAGGTGATGACGACGCCCTGCAAAATGACTACTGACCCAGTGGACTTCTTGCAGATCCATGTGTTGGGAGCTGGCAAAGGTGAATGCATCATCCTTGGCTGGCCCGAAAATCGTTGGGGCGTCATAGATTGTTATGCACCTTCACTAAAGGACGATACCACTAACCCGACACTTCAGTTCCTCCGTGGACGTGGCGTGTCCGAGCTCGAATTCCTTTGCCTGACCCATCCTCATGACGACCACTTTCGGGGGATGAGTCAACTGCTTGTGCACCTCAAAGTGAGACACTTTTGGCGTTTCCCAACAGTTTCTGCGCGTGATCTGAAACTCTTAGCGAAGTACTTGGTTATAGACACAGAACGCGGAGATGTTGCCGAACTGAAGGAAAACGCAAGCGACTTCGTTCGCACGATGGAAATCGTGAAGAAGCTTCGCGACAAGAAAGAGATCGTCCAGATGATGGTCACTGGACATCAGCAACTTTATCCTGTCCCATTTAGCCAGTCGACACGGTTTCAGGTCTGGAGCTTCGCTCCACACGGGAATCAGCAGGGGAACTATGAGCAAACGCTATTCAGAAGCTTTACGATAGACGGGCAGCTTCAGCCAAATCCTCCAAATGTTTCCCACAACGATATCTCTGTCGGATTGATCGTTTCATACGGAAAAACGCGGGTTGTGCTGGGGGGAGACGTCGAAAGAACAGCTTGGACGGACATTCGTCCTCAATATCAGCCAGAACACTTCCATGTAGATGCCGTCAAGGTTCCTCACCACGGGTCAGACACGGGCTATATACCGGGTCTATGGAGTGACTTTTCCGGAAGAAAAAAACCGATCGCTATCATCGCGCCCTATCGGCGGTTTCGGCTGCCCAAACAAGACTCGCTTCGGCACATCAGCGAGTACGCATCGAAGGTCATGCTGACATGTGGCATTGACCTTGGATTAGCTCCATGTCCTGCGCAACCTTCCTTGAAGAGCAGAATGTTCCTTAGGGCGCGGCTTAACGCCAAAACGCCTACGCCTGAAAGCGAATGCGGGCGTTGCTCGCTTTATTTCGATAGCGAGGGGAATTGCATCGAAGAAGAGTACGCTGGTCCAGCCTACGAGTTCGTCGTCGAGAGCTGACAAACATGCTTGACACGAGGTAATGCAACGTACCAATCCCGTTCTCGATTGCAGGACGCGCAGTAGTCATGGGACAACACATATTAACTCACAGACAACATCAAACTTTTTACCCGACAACTGATGTACTCATTCCCGATGCGTTTTTGTTCGTTATTGAAATATTGGGTCTCTTCACTCTGTTACTCTCCAAAACTGTAGGGAAGCCAGAGTTCATGCTTCGTATAGAAGAGCAAGCATTTCTACATCCACAACGGGCCGACTCATAAACTGTTTCTGTACGTTCATAATTGTGGCGGTAAAATCCGTACTTGCTTCAATGTTCACGACCTGCGCGAATATGAAGGGAGCCACTGACGGATGTTTCCTCACATCCCCTTTCCTAATCGGTGCACCTTGAACTCCAGATAATCCTTCAATCCCTCCGCCATCCGTTGTTCCGGTTTGGAGAGCCATTTCTGCTGGCGTTTCAGGAGTTCAACCACATCCCGGTAGCCGAGCTCTCCCAGAAACGGGGATTTCGGCAGGGTCTTGAGGCGGTCGCCGTGGGGGATGGAGGAACGGAGGCGGTCGGGGTTCCGGTATTCCTGCACCAGCGGGTTGCCGGTGGTGGGGGTGAGAAGGATCAGCACGAACTCCCGACGAGGTTTCTCAAACAGGCGTTCTTTGTCGTACCAGCCGCACTGGTACAGGCCGATGCGGGCGTTGCGGATGAGTTGATCCGCCGGAAAACTCCCCTGGCCGTTGTTGTTGGCCGTTTTCGCGGAGAGAGGGGACCCGTATTTCATCTCGATGAACACCGTCGTTACCGGGTTCTCCCAGGTGATGACGACATCCACTTCTGTCTGGCCTTCTTCCCATTTCAACAGATGCCGGGGGAAGAACGGTTGCTTCTGCCAGAGTTCGATCCGCAGATCCCGGAACACCTGACGGCGGAACCGCTCGGTGCCGAGGGCCTGGTTCAAGAGATCCGGCAGCCACCAGCGGGGATTGATCATTTTCAACGTGCCGAACAGATGCCCGGTGATGACATCCTCACTCGTCGGACGGACAATCAGGGGACAGTGAATCTCCCCTTCCCGGGCCTGCTGGCAAAGTGCCCCCGATTTCCCCTGCAATTCGGTCAGCATGAAAAAACTCCCCTCTCTTCGATTCCACTCCGGTCCAAAATTTCCCTTCCCCGTTCCGGCTTCCATTCCCGGCATTCGGAGCGATAGGGACAGGTGGAGCAGTTCAACGGATTTTCAACCGGGTAGAAGATGTTCCTCTGAACCGCCCGTTCGATGGTTTCGACCAGATCTCCGAGTCTCCCCAGATCCTCTTCCGTTCGGGTGGTGGAAATCCGTTGCAATTTCGGTGTTTTCGTTTTCACCAGCACCGCATATTCCACACCGGCCAGTTCTCCAGAACATTCCCACAACGCATTGACGTAGCAGGTCGCCTGAAGGGAGTTATGAACTTCGAATTCCCCGTAATTCCGCCCGGAGGTTTTGAACTCGTTCACTTTCAGACCGGTCGATTCCCGCACGACCAGATCGGCGATGGCGACCAGTGGGGTTTCGAGGTATTCCCCTTCACTGGTGTGAAGCGGAATCAGCAACCGTTGTTCCACCGCGACGATGTTCTCTGGGGGCGGTTCCCGGAGATAAAGATCCAGCAGGGCGAGTCCCTGCTCGATGAGACGGTCACGGGTTTCATTCGCTTTGAATTCGATCGGAGAACGTTGTTCCCGGTCATCCCAGTGATTCCGGAAGGCCTGATGAACCAATTCAACGGTCGGAAGAATTCCCTTCTGCAATGACCGGTGGTACACCGCCAGGGCTTCATGGACACACGAGCCCAGCAACAGTCCGCTGCTGAGCGTCGGTTCCGACAGTTTCAGAATCGGCTTGAAATAATACTGGAGCGGACAGCGGAGATACTGGCTGATCGCACTGTAACTCCAGTGAGGTCGGTCTGATCCTCTCATGCAGCACCTCCTTTTCTCTTGAGAGACCCGAACCTACCGACGACTGGATGTGGTTTTGCTCCCGCCGGTGAAGGAATCGAGAACCGTCCCGGCTTCCTGCTTGCTCAGTTCATAGAGATCGGAGGACCGTCCGATGATTCCGGCGATCCGGTTCTCCAGTTGCGGTTTCGTCATCCCTTCCCGTTTGCCGATGTTCAGCAGGAACTGGATCTGCTTGTTGGTGGCCGGAACAAACGTGTGGTCGGTCCCGTTTGCTGACGGAGTGGGCTGTGTGGCGGGAACATTCCGAATCCGGTTTCCTTCGGAAGAAGGAGCACGACCGTTTCCGTTCTGATGGCCGTGGGAAACCACCGTGTCTGGGGAGGGAACCGGCCGCGACAGCGGTTCCTCCCGGCTGGCGATGGCGGAGTCCCCTTCATAGCGCTCGATCTGCTGCGCCAGGGATTCTTCGGCGAGATCGTAGAACTCTTTGATCCGTTCGATGACGCTTTCCGGATCATTCAGGCTGGCGCAGATCTTCCCTTCGAGATTCACGCTGAACCCGGTGCTGTTGTAGTCCCGCGAGACTTTCCGGCTCATCCCGACGTTGACTTTGAGCATGGTGCTTCTCCCTTAAAGAGGTTGGTTGGACCACCTCTCTACGCGGATCAGACGCAGCACGCTCGTGAGCCGGACGGGAAGAACAGTGAGAACTTATTGGGGATCGGCAATTACAGTCTCCCCGGATTCCGTCACCTGCCAGAGTGTTCCGGAATCGAGGTCCATGGCGGTGAGCCGACCGCCGCAGCCGCAGCCGGTGTCGAGACAACGGTAAAATCCTTTATCCCGGACCGGGCCGGGAGTATGCCCCAGAATGACCGTCTTTCCAGAGAAATGGGGACGGGGTGACGATTCTTCGAGCGAGAGCCAGCGGAGGTCCCGTGACGACTGCTGCTCCATCGGGAGATACCAGCAGTAATTCGCATGCGTGAACAGAAACCGGTCGGTTTCATAGAACGGTCGGAAACTCCGCAGAAACTCCCAGTGTTCTTCCGGGATGTTGCCGACGGCATCGGGATAGCCATAGGAGAGCAATGTCTCCATCCCTCCCTGGTATCGCCAGCGCTCTTCCGCGTGCCGGTCATGGCGGCTTTCCAGCATCATTTCCTCGTGGTTG
>DATMFC010000201.1:0-5185 GCA_035556335.1 Planctomicrobium sp.
GAATCATTCCGCAATGGAAACTGGTCCGGCTCAATGAGTGTTGTCGCAGGGATCTCCTCGCTGGGGAAAATGTTCAGGAGACGCTTGATCGCGTCCAGGATCGCCGGTGACCCGGAAGGGGCCGGATTCGGCGTGGGTTCGACCGGAACAGTTGACTCAGACGGGCTCTCCGACTGGCCATTGAGACAAAGCTGTTCAACTGCCGTTCCATATTTCTTGTGATCCTTGTGATGCCCCGAGCGAAGACGCAGTGCGAATCGCTTCATTGTATCGCGGAACTCATCATCAATCGTGTTTGCGGAAACGTATCGTTCGAGTGTTCGAATGATCGGACCAATGGGCGTAAATGACAGGGAATGGTTCTCTTCATCGCAACACCACGACAATAACGCCAGCAGATCCGCTTGATTGAAAGGAAGGTTACGGCGCATGAGCGTGCCGACGACCGCTTCCGCCTGGCGCCGTCGTCCCCAAGCCTGGCTCCAGCCTGGAGAAAGATGAGGGTTGCTACGTTCAATGTCATTCGTTTCCCGCGCACGAATCTGTGACGCCAGTTGTTCCCAATAACTCACCTGGGGGATGGCCGCCATCACATACCGCTGGGACTGCTCCGGATTCCCGCTCAGCAATGTTTGGCCACTGGGAATCTCCTTGAGATTCAAGTCCTTATAATAATTGTGTTCGCCCAGAGTGCCGATCGCCTCTTCGATCCACGCGGAGACAGCGGCATGCTCCTGAACCAACGGATCATCCGAGGCGGGAACAAACGGTTTGATCTTGGGAGATTTCGCCACAGGAGAGCCCTCATGGAATTGCCGAACCGAAGATGCCGTTCCTTGTTTGCCATTTGAAGCCATCATAGCTGCGGTACCGGATTCCGGTCTACCAGTGCCATGTTTCTGGGCCAGACAAGATTTCTTTCTGACCAGTCCAGTGACCGGTCTCCATGATCAAGTCAAGGTCCCGCAACAAAAGATCGCGTTTCTTTCAAAATGCTGAGATCCATTCCGGCATCTGATTTCTTGAAGCGGTTGAATGAGAACACCTCTTCCCATCACCTTAAATTCGGCCAAAAACGGGGCATATAAGGTGAGTGCCCTCCGCATAAGTATTGAAGGAACTGTATTTCTGTGATGACAGCCCTGTGATGACCGGTTCCGACCGGCTTTCACTGGGCTGCTTTTGTTTTGGGAACCGGCGGTCGGTCCCCATTCGTATTCAGTTCACATCATGACGAAGGAGTTTTGATTGCTGACGAAACGCCATCTCGCCGTCATTCGGGCGGCGCTCCGGTTCTTTGATGAAGAGATGAGTCCGCATGGACCGGATGTCTCGAAACACTATTTTGATGAACCGTTGGAGAGCGACTTGACGGCAGATGAAGTGAGGCAACTCCGGGAACTGCTGCGGATCTGCGAACTGAGATACGCCTGCTGTGACCGGACAGGAACGTCTCTGATCCGCCAGGAATTGTTGACGACGCCGGAAGATGTCCGAAATGCCATGAACATCTCATTCGGACGAATTGCCTCCGTCTTACTGGCCCCTGAATCCTGACCCCTCGCCTCTCTTCTACAGCCCTTCCATCAGCTCTGACAGCGTGATTCCCAGGGTCAGGGCGATGACCTCGATATTCCTCAGAGCCAGGTTCCGTTCTCCCCGTTCGATCCCGCCGATGTAGGTCCGGTCGAGACCACAGGCGGCCGCAAAGGCTTCCTGGGAATAGCCTTGCTCCTTCCGCAGGATCCGCACCCGCTCTCCGAACCGCTCCAGAATGTCTGCTCGCTGCGCCATGCGAGCATTGAACAGTTGACTATCGGTATCATTCCACGGACGATAAGTACCATTTCGAATTGATGACGATCAGTATCATCATTGCATCAAAGTGTCACAAAAGCTCCTCTCTTCCCTTTTCACCCCGAATGAGGCAAACAGCATCATGACTGGATTCTCGGAAGTCTTCATTGTGGGCAGCGCCGTCGTCGCCTGTCTGGCGTTGCTCGTCTTTGGTCGATTGCGTCTGCGAAAGAAATTGACTGCCGGAACTTCACCGACGGCGGCGACTCATTTCAATCCATTCGTAACGTATGCCGTCCTTGGGGGACTGCTGATCGGTGTCGTCCTTCTGCTTTTCCACGATCGCCTGATGCCGCCGAATGAGAAAGCAGAGACGGCCCTGGATTCCAATTTACAGTGGGAGGAATGCGTCATTGCGGATGGGACGTTGAGCATTGAAGTCCCCAGCCATTGGAGACAGGCTCGCAGTCGGATGCCACGGTTCATTGAGTTTTCGGCTTTCGACTTCCAGAACGATCTGCATCTCTCCGTCTACAGTACTCCACGAGACGATCTGGCCGAAAACACTCTGACCGAAGTGTCGCGGGAGATTATTCAGAACATGCAAAGGGAGCTCAGTGGGGAATTCTTCATGAGTGGACCGGATGAAATCCAACTGGCCGGCTTTCCGGCGGAGAAGACGGTCATTACAGGGGGCTTTCATAAGACCAGTCTGGCCGTCGACCTCTATGTGATTCAAGGCGCGACGCAGTGGAACGAGATTCGTTTCCGGACGCCCCGCAGCCGACCTGAGGGGAGTCAAGAACTCTTTGCCAGGATCGTTTCCTCGATTCGACAAAAATGATGAACGCGACCAGCATCACAAAGATCTGCTTCCATTGCTGATCACCATCAAGAAAGGGCTACCAAATGGCTTTCATCAAGGAAACCGTCAGATCATTTCGGATCGATCTCCTTCTGGCCGGAACCCTGCAGCGGTTGAACGGCATCTCGCTTGCGGCCAGCCTGTCCATCGTGCTGATGGGCTGTGGCAATGGGGCCACAGTCCCTCCTCCAACTCCTCCGAAGACACTCCCCAGGGCGGAGATCCCTGCTGTGCCGCCGTTGCCCTCCGAGTATCTGATTCTTGCGAAGTACTTTACGGAGGACTTCAAAGCGCATCCAGATGAGTTTCGTGATCACGTTTCTGATGCCGAAAACATGGAACAGCTGCAGGAATGCCTCTCCGCTTTGAGCAATATCAAGTCCGACGATGTGGAGATAACAAATTTTGTCAACCGAGGAAAATCGCTCGCCCGCGATCTGCAGGTGCTCCTCGAGCGAATGGAGGCGTTGGGAAACAAAGCCGGGAAAACTTCCTGGTGGGATCTCGTCACCCGAACGGTGCAGTTAACAGAAGTCATCCAGTACCTGGATCAAGTGGAGGGGGTCTGGAGAAAACTCGATGGGATGCAAGTTCAACTTCCGCTGATCGCTCAAAGATATTCGGCGGCTCCCTCTGCTTTTGATGGACGATTCCTCATCGATATGGATGCAGCCTGGGGACCACGTCCTCCATTCGACTGGTTCAAAATCTTCAATTCCGGACCGGATGACCTCGAAAACTGCACGATTCAGGTGCAACTGACCGGCAACCAGGAAAACTCCCGCACCAACGTCCATTTTGTTCGTCACTGGCCGGCCCATTCCTGGAGGTATGCCCGTTACCGGCAGGGAGGCGGGATCCCGGGACATCCCGACCTGTTTCGCACGACCGTTTCTGAACTGCGAACGGTGCAGGTCTCGATCTGGTCGACCGCTTCTACCACGACTCTGGACTACGTGTATCCGGGGCAAGAGCAGGACAAGGATCTTGCCCAATGGTGCCAGAACCTGCGGTTTGAAGGGCGCTATCAGCCGTTCGTTTCCGGAATTCTCCGGAATACGGAGCGCGGAGTTGTCTTCTCGTTGACCGGGATGGATTCCATTCCCCGCTTCCACGCAGAAGTGACCTTTCGAAAAGGACTCAATTCAAAAACCTGGTCCTGGGATCGTGAGATCTGGACACGGGGAGAAGCGATCACTTTTACCCCTCCCTATGGTGAGCTGACGTTTGATCCGACTCAGATCGAGATGACGATTTCGTTTCCGCATACGGGCTATCAACACAAAACGACACTGCCGGTGAAATAAGCGCCGCGAACAAAATCCCTTCAGACTGCGAAATTCCTTTTCCGCGAGCGGATCGAGACCGGTGTGGTGAGGGATTCTCATTATCGGCAACTCGGCCGGAACGGTGAATGATCACCACCTGATTGGAGACCCGCCTCACGTCTTTATCACACTCACTTCAGGACTCGACATGACAGCAGGAAACACACGGTTTCGCAACCTGCAACAGCAGCGCCCCTCACTCCATTTGGGTCGGCTGTCACCCGGCCAATGGCAGCCATCCGGAGAGACACCTGGGCTGGCATCGGATCTCCCCGGGCATTTTCGATCCGCCTTTGGACCCTCGGGAGTTGCCAGGAGATCACATCCTCGTTCCGGTGAAAGCGGCTGCGCGTTCGTCGTTTTGATGGTGATGGTCATCCTGATCGTCGTCAGCATCGTGTCCAGCAGGAAGCAGCCTCCTCCGGCTGTTCCTCCCGTTCCACCGCCCCCGGTGGCCCGGCCCAAAATCCTCAAGGAGGAATTGGTCCGGAATCTGCTGATACCGAATGAACTTCATCTGGAAATTCAGAACGAAGGACCGCCAGGCTGGGTCCGTCTCGAAGCATACACCTGGATCGATCGAGGAGGAGAATGGAAACGTGGGGAATCAGACGCGGAACGGGTCTTGCGAAAATCTCTGACACGCAATCCGGAACCACCCCCCAAATACGTCCCCAAAAACGTACGCGTCACCTATGCGAGCCAGGAGCTTCACTTTGAGGAGGGAGAAACCCAAACCGTGAAGCTGATATTGGAGGGACACAACTGGGCAAGCCATTTGTCATCCTCCGCCATTGGTCTGCAGCCCAGCGAGCGGCGACCGAAGTCCCGGTAATCGCCGTCATGATGACGCCGCCAAAGATGTCCGTATCATTCGCCGCCGCTTGCTCCTGACCGGGACGGGCGGCATTTCTTTTGACTCCTTCACCTCTCCTTTCCAGAAAGGACCTGTATGCCTACAACCCTGCTGGAGGAAGCGAACACCGATTCCTCCCAGCACACTTCCGCATCCCAGCGTCTGCGAACCACAATGGCCGCCGCGCGGCTCAGTTTTACCTGGCTGGGGGTCCGCAAGACCCTCACCGTCGAGCAGAAGAACCTGGCGGCCGATTCGTTCGGCGCCGAAGGAAAGTTTCTGTCCGCTGGCAAAAAGCTCCTCGACACGTCCCACCCCGCGTTCAAGGCGGTGACCGCG
>DATMFC010000202.1:0-10921 GCA_035556335.1 Planctomicrobium sp.
TTTAATTCTTGTTCTGATTTGAATTCTAGTTCTGTTTCTTCTGATTTTTGTTTGTGCTTTGATTCGGAATGTTTGTGTTTTGGATTGTGTGTAGGTTTGGATGGGTGATGGATATTGATTTTGGTCCGTAGACCGCATCTCGCAAAAGCGGGCTCCGACGCAGACGGTGATCGCATCCTGCACACTGCATCAGCGCTTCCTGACGATTCTCATACGTTGAAATCAACGGGATCTCTGGTTCAAAATTTCCGACGGTGGTTCAAATGAAGAATATCGGACATAAGATTATGGCGAGAAATGGATTGGTCTGAAGGAGGCAGGAAAGATGAAGAACTAACAAACTGGAATTCCAGGGTCCATCTCAATGCATTATGTCCAATGTGTATATATGACAATGCAAGCAGAGACCATGTCAATATAGATAAAATCACCTCAGGTCATTCCGTTGATCTGAGGTGATTTTACTTGTGCTCTGTATTTACGCAAATGTATGAAATGGGTGTCTTAGTACCAACTCCTTTGCGAGAAGTCGGGACTCATTTGCTGCTGCGCGAGCCAGGACACTCAGGCATTCTGACACATTTCCCTGGCTTCTCTGAGAAAGAAGCTGCAGAGTTATAATGTCATCCACTTTGATTTTCCATTCATTGCACCTGTGTGCCAGAAACATCAATAACTCTTCTTCATCTGGAAGTGATGTTTTTGTTCTGATTGCGAATCGCCGCAAAAGCATGGGGTCCAATTCATGGGCGAGGGCTGAACTTGCAACCCAAATCGCCTCGGTTTCTTCAATCGGCGGGAGCAGGAGATGGTTCATATTTCTTGGTTTGAGTCTGTGGGCTTCATCCAAGTAAATCAGAATCAGACCTCGAAAATATCTCAGATCATTTAATAGTTCTCGTAATTGGGCTTCTGTCACTCCACCACAATTGATGGGACAAAAATGCAGAGGTTCTGCGCCATCCACGGTGACACGAGGATTAAGCGATGCAAACAGTCCGAGTTCCGGATACCGGACATCGAATGTTCGGCAGCTCTCGCACTCTTCACAGGGAAGTAACGGATCAGTAGTCCGTTTCGAACAGCTAAGGGTTCGAACAAATGCTTTGACTGCAGCAGTCTTTCCTGTTCCCGGATCTCCTGAGATCAGAATATTTGGACCTCGTCCATTCGGTCGAAGATACTGGGCGAGTTCAAGTTTGAGTTCGCTGCAACCAATCACTTCAGACAAGGACTTCGGAACCCATCTCTCAATATCACGGGCGTGAATGAATGTTTTAACCATTGTGCTGTTCTCCATTCAGAAGGCTGTTGAATTTTCCGAGATCGATCGTTGATTCCGCTGGAACCCGACTGATGATCCACAAACGGCTGTGGTTCGTACGTGGAGCTTTTTTGACCAGAACACCTTCTGACTGCAAAATGGGTGCTAATTCGGTCAGTCGGGTGCTCAACCATCGCGGGGTCTTGGGAAGGTCTCGTTTCGTCCCGCCCAACTCAATTTTTCTAGATAGGCGACACAGCTTCTCATGCAATTCGGTTGCAGAACCCTTCCAAGGGCAATCTGTGGAATATGCATGAGCAAATTCTCGGACGGCCCGAAAAGTGAAGCAGTCTTCGAAGACTTCCTGAATATGCTGACGTAGATTGGAGCGATATGCTGCATCAAATTCATCAAACGGACGCCCAATTGCAGTCGCGACGGCGCGTCCGAATTGAGCGAAGTCCGCCAGCCGAAATTCAGTTGGAGCAGGAGCGATGTCAAGCGATTTGATTGCTTTCGAAAGCAAATCGAGAAACGCTCCTAAGAGTTGTGGACGCTTCTGGTCGAATAGCTCATCAAGGCGTTGCAAGGATTCATAATGATCCAGGCGTTTGCAGTTGATGATCAGGCACCGGTCAAGGAAATCTGGCCGAATGCTCGGAATTTCAATTCCATTGATCATGATCGCGCGACGAAAGGAATACAGAACCTGTTCGCAATCCGTGTAGAGTCGTCGTCGCTCTACCCCATTTCCGGTAACCGCTCGGCAGAACATATCGGCGGTCTTCCGGTTGAAATGGCTTACGTTTTCGAAACAGGGAACGGCATGGTGTTGAAACGTTTGAAATAACGCCTTGAAGTCTACGTCTCCGAGCATGTCCACCTGGCTGGGATCGATGAGACTGCGGATTCGTCGACAAATCGTTGATTTTCCCGATCCTTGGGGGCCAATCACTACCAAAATGGGGCTCAGGATGCCGGGATGAAATGCGGAAAGCATCCAGGCCAGAACCAGTAGATGGTCTTGTCCCTCCTCCAGTCGAAGAAACTCAAACAACTCAGCCCAATCTCCTCCCTCCGTTGGCTCCGGCAGTGATCGAAGATGACTCGGTCGAACGAATCGTGGTCGATCCTGAGGTTTTTTCCTCCATCCGTCTGAGTTCAATTCGACCACATCCCCGCTCATATCTCCGAGGTCGATCACGAGTTTCCCGTTTTCCTCCGTAAAACGGACTGCCAGATCTCGGCGCATATTCGAGAACGTCTTGATTTTCAAAATCTCTGTTGCTTCCCGAAGGAGAGCTCGTGGTGGAATCACCCCAAAGATTTGTTCTGCGATCGTCAGCAGTTGTTGAAGAAATGACCGAGAACCGATTTCCAGACATTCGAAATTTGTTGCCCCCTGCTTGACGGATAAGAATGCGAAAGGCGTTTCAAACTGGTTGCGGAAAATTTGAATTCCGGATTTCAAGACGGCGTTGACAAGGGATTCAGCGTTCACGGGACAACCGGTTCCGGGCGTGCCATTCGACGCCATCGTAGAGGTGTCGCTCGTCTCACTTTCTCCTGATTTATGGACCTCCGTCTGGAACTTGGTGACAGTGTTGTCAATACTCAGATGACTGTCCTTATGTGCTTGTTCGATCCGATTGACTGTGATCATGAATTCTCCAATGAGGGTTGGCGGTAGGCCGTTGCGACGGCATTGGTGATTCGCAATCTCTTGCTCCTCACCTATGCGCCAAATATTCAAAAAATCTTTGTGATCCCAACGGCTGATTTCGCTAACCCGCCATCTTGAATCGATTTACAACAGACCAGAATTGCTGAGAATATTCAGTTTTTTTAAACGTTCACTGAATTCAAGAGTTGAAGCCTGCCGCCCCTTAAGAAGCCAATGATGACTGCTCGTTTTTTCGCGTCACTCGCGTCACTTTGTCATATCTTGGTACTGGGCAATCACCTTCGGTGTGACGATACAGGGACATTTGCTCTTCCCAATTACGTCACCGCTTGCGTCACCCCTCAAATCGCGTCTCAAATAATATGACTGTTCTACAGACGACATTCCGGGAAGAAATCAATCGTTGTATTCTGATGTTGTCTTCAGCGGTCACCTGAAAGAACGCCCCTTCGCCGTATGAATTTTCCAGCCTAGGTGAGCTGCGCCGACGTTAAGTCGTCGATAGTATTTTTATTTGATCTTCCAGTGGAACATAGTTGCCATGCAGGGCTGATTTTTTGGCGATCCCTCAGCACAAGCAAACCCGAATTATTGGCCCATTTGTATGCGTGCCAAATGGAATCCGACAAAGTATCCTGTATCAAACACCTTGGAGGTCATTGGAGCGAACGCGGGCAATGCAGGATTATCTCAAGAGAGTCATTCATCGTTACCATCAGGAAGGGATCGTCTTCCAGTCGGCTGCGAGAAGAAACGCAATTTCCTTTACCGTCACGGGAATTGACGACGAAGGGTGTGACGCTCGTCGGTTGGATAACCAGGAATCGTCCCATTTCCTGTTCTCGGACCTGTTCTCTCGAATCTCCGCAGTGGAGCAGCATGGCGGTACTCTGCCACTGCAGGAGCTGGGTGAAACGACGGCATTTCAGACGCTGTGTCTTCAATCCGTTGGATGTGGCATCTCTCGAAACCGCAAAAACGTTCTGGATCTCTCCAGCGAAGAGGTCGCACTCGAACACTTTCAGGAACTGCTCCTCAATCTGAATGTCAACAAATCGGGTTCCGTCCCGACTCTCTACAAACCGGTAATCGTCTGGTGCGTCCTCAATGGTGTTTTGATGGGAGAACTGACAGAGAACCAGATTCCATTCGATTGGATTGTTCCTCGATTCCAGGAGAAGTGCCGTTCGCTCAGCCTTACTTCGGTCAAAGGGAACGCCGTTGAAGCATTCTTTCATCTCACGGGTGATCTCTTCTGGATGCTGGCATATCGAGATCCCTTGCAGTACTTCGAAACCACTCCGAATTTCAGTGACCTTCAGGAACGTGTGAAGTACGCCACAATCAAAGAGACATACTGGCGACTTCTGGCGAATTCGAGTTCCGTGAAAGCACTGCTGTCGGCACTCGAGAGTCATTGGTTTCAATCTTTGACGACAGCTCAACAAGCCACGGAATTCAAAATCAATCTCAGGATCTTGGATCTCGCTGTTGAACGGACGATTCGTCCGTTCCTGATCGACGATGGGAAATTGGATGACGAGAACTCGGAAGGATATTTGCGCAAGAAACTGCTCCCTCGAGTGCAACCGCTCCTGTCGTCAAAAGCCTTGACGACCGACCCCAAAGGAAACGTTGAGGCCGCCCTCAAGGGAAATCTCCATCTTTTGTCCCAATATGACCAGATGCCTGGAATCACGTTCATTCGCTCTGCGGATTCGACAGAACTCCAGGATCAACTGCTGGCATTGCTCTATGGAGACGCCCCGCTGTTGAGCCGACTGGAGAGGTTTGGTGACTGGGCCAAAGTCCAAAAAACGTCGTCAGGCGAGAAATCCGGGTTCAATGCGACGGCCATCGGATATTTCTTGGGATTGGCGGAACCGGAAAAATACGCATTCTGCAAACCAACGCCTTACACCGCCGCAGTCAAAGCACTGGTTGACGGCCCCAACGTGGGGAACGTGAGCCCCATCGAGCGATTGGATCAGGCCACCCGGTTCTACCAGGCGGCCTTGAAGCTGTTTCGAGAGCGATATCAGCTTCCATTCAAAGACCTGTTGGATGTTCACACGGCGTTTTACATCATGAACGACACCTATCATGGACTTCCAGGCTGGAATGATCTCATGGATACGGAACATCACGTGACTGAAAGGCTGGAATTGAATGCGATTCTGTATGGTCCCCCGGGAACTGGTAAGACATACACCACAATGCACCGCGCAGTAACCATCTGTGACGGTGTCGCACCACCTGATCGCTCGGAACTCATGGCTCGCTTCAAGCAATTGCGAGACGAGAATCGCATCAGTTTTATCACATTTCACCAATCCTACTCCTACGAAGATTTCGTCGAAGGAATCCGCCCTGTCATTCCTGATGAAGAGTCCACAGATTCTGAAGAATCTCGCACAGGAGTCGGAGTGCGGTACGAATGTCGACCGGGCCTTTTCAAACAGATTTGCATGCTGGCCAAAGCTCGAACGACACGAAAACGGGAGGCGGCGGAACTCGACCTGGGAAACGTCACTGTCTGGAAGATGTCACTGGGAAACACACTCGATCCCGATGAATCCGGAATCTATGACGAGTGCATTGAGAATAATTACCTGCTGCTCGGCTACGGCAGGGGACTGGATTTTACCGGTTGCCAGTCGCGTCACGAGATTTTCGAACGACTCAAGGAGGACGATCCTGAAATCAAAGTCCATGATTTTCAGGTTCAGTCGGTCGATGTCTTCAAGAATCGGATGAAGGTGGGGGACCTCGTGGTCATCTCCGATGGGAATCGGAAGTTCCGTGCGATTGCTCGGATTACAGGAGAATACCAGTTCTCAGAGCGGGAGTCTTACGAGCAACTGCGGCCGGTCGAATGGCTTGTTGTCTTCGACGAAAGCCTCCCTCGGGAAAAAATCTATGACAAGATCTTTTCTCAAATGACCGTCTATCGGTTGCGGCACCAGGATCTCAAAATCGATGCTCTGAAAGAATTGATACAGCCCTCGGCAAAGACTCCCGGGAATTATGTTCTCATCATCGACGAGATCAATCGTGGAAACATCGCCAAGATTCTGGGAGAGCTGATTACGTTGCTGGAACCGGACAAGCGATTGGGGCAAACGAACGAGCTTCAGGTGACGCTCCCCTACTCCGGCGAGACATTTGGAATCCCCTCAAATCTCCATTTGATTGGGACGATGAATACCGCAGATCGCTCAATCGCCTTTCTGGATGTTGCTCTGAGAAGACGGTTCAGTTTTGTGGAGATGATGCCGGAATTGGACGTCATTCGAAAACTGGTCGGAGATGAAGGTGTTGTCGACGGTGTCGATATCCCGCTCCTATTGGAGACCATCAATGATCGTATTGAACTTCTCTATGATCGTGATCATCAAATCGGCCATGCGTTCTTCTTGAATGTTCAGACGCTGAAAGACCTGCGAGAAGTCTTCTGCGGCAAAGTCATTCCCTTGCTGTCAGAGTATTTCTATGGTGACTGGAACAAGATCTGTCTGGTTTTGGGGTGTCCATTCGGCGATCCGGGAGATTCCATTCGGCAGCGTCCACATCCGATCGTTCATGCAAAGTCCCTCGGTTCCAGTCGGTTGCTAAATGGATGTGGCGACCTGATCGAAGACAAAGTCCGCTGCGAAATTGACCAGACATTCCGGGAGACATCCTCATCGGAGGTGTTGCGGAACTATTTTCTGGGAATCACCTCCGCTCCAGAGGGAGCGTGAGATGCGGCAGATCACGATCGTGGAATACGGAACCATTCGACGTGACGATCTCGGACAACGCTTGCTCCGAGGACTGCAAACGTTCGATGAACTCCATGCGCGGGATTCAGGTGAAACGATCTTTGACTGGAGCTTCCTGCATCACGTCAAAGCCAAAAGTCACGTCGGAGTCGTTCAGATTCCCGGATTGGCAGTCGAAATTCTGCCCAAAATTGACGATGCCACATCGCCTGAAGCAAGGTCAACTCAAGAGACATCTTTCAAGCAGGCTCGACATAACCTGTTGTACATGCTCAGTGTTGCGGGGAAATTGCCATTCCACGAGCGAGACTTGGCAGCTTTGGAATTGCAGAACCTCCCCATGTGGGAAGCCTTGATCCGAGTCTTTGTGCGCCGTCTTTTGCAGGAACTTCGGCGCGGCCAGCAACACCAGTATGTCTATCGAGAGGAACGCCTAGGGAGTGTGCGAGGACGCATTCTCCTGAGTCAACAATGCTCGCGATCTAAAGGCCTCGAGCACCACTTGTTTGTCGGATATGACGAATTCCAAAACGACACCTGGCTCAATCGGATTCTCAAAGCAGCCTGCACGCGACTACTCCCTGTCACGCGATTGTCACAGACGCAACAATTTCTGCGGGAATCATTGCTGGAGTTGGCCGACGTCAAGACGCGTCACATCGAGCCGCATCATTTTGACAAGGTGCAAATGGATCGGAATTCAGAACGATTTGCCGAGTTGTTGGAGTTCTGCCGACTCGTTTTCCTGGGAGCGACACCGTCTCCCCAGTCAGGACAGAAATCCAGTTTCAGCCTGCTTTTTCCAATGGAAACGCTGTTTGAGGAGTTTGTCGGCGGAATTCTTCGTCGTAATGCAGAGTATTGGGGATTACAGCGCTCCCAAGTTCACTTGCAGGCTCAGTCTCGTCGAAAGTGGTTGCTCCGGGATTCACAGGAGCGAGGTCGATTCCGCCTCAAGCCGGATGTCATCATTGATGGTCCAGATGGACAACCGGCGGTCATTCTGGACACGAAATGGAAACGTCTTCTGAGTGATCAGGAGGACTCGAAAAACGGAGTTTCGCAGGCGGATATCTATCAGTTATACGCCTACTCGCATCGGTACCGATGCGACAACAACATTCTCCTGTTCCCGAAAGTTTCAGGTGTCACCTGTAAGTCATACAAGTTGGACGGGAGTGCGTTGGAAAGAAGGTTGAAAGTGGAATTTCTGGATCTCAATTTCAATTTGCGAATACAGCGAAAGCGGTTGCTGGATGAAATTGCAGAATTGTTGTTCAGAACATAAGTTCCGCCTATTTTCTCCTTGTTTGGACTCGACGCGTTGGCAAGCCCTTCTGAAGAGAGCACTGCAATGTTTTCAGCAATAAAACTAAGCGATTTCGATAACCCTGAAGTAGATGAAAACACCATTAGAGAATGTGTGATTTCCCCAATCATCAATAGACTTGGGTATCAAGTGAGTGGCGCAACAAGGGTTACCAGAGGAAAGAGACTGATAAACGACTTCATACATGTGGGGACTACAAGGCATCCTGTCACAACGATTCCAGACTATTCATTTTATGTAAACGAAAAGATAAAATTCATAATGGATGCCAAATCTCCCAGAGAAAACATTCTAGACGGCAAGCATATTCAACAAGCTTACAGTTACGCAATCCATCCTGAAGTGGGATGCGATGAATTTGGGTTGTGTAACGGTAGAGAATTGGTGATATTTGGCCGTTTTCAATCAGTTCCGAAACTTCATTTGACATTTGATGAATTTGAAAGCAAATGGAGTGAAATTGAGAAATATCTGTCTCCAAGGTTTCTTGCCACCCCTGCAGTTAGGTCATTTGTGCCAGATTTTGGGACAGCCGTGAAAAGAATGGGACATGTGGAAGGCCAAAAAATATATGTCTTCAATGCAAGACCAGAGATGTTTTACCGATTGAACAATCACACCATTTCTGCCACATCTAACAGCGATTGCGGGTTCGGAACACACATGACAAGCTTCGACTTTAACAGTCAAATGATTGTCAAGGTAATCGATGCGTTTCCGCTCCGCCTAATGGAAGTGTTTTATCAGGGGATTTCAAACGCCCCTTTCCAAGTCAATGCGGGACACTTGCTCGACTTGGATCTTCTGTGTGTATTAGGAAAAGAGACAGATGTTGAACATGAGTCATTCATACCTCTTATCGTTCAAGATGTTATCGGCGCTAGAATAAATACTTCTGAAGTAGGCAAAGAGTCTAATATTCCAGCTCACGTGAGCAAGTTGAGAGACTTCTTGAGCAAAGAGTGTTACTGAATATATTCTTACATGGCGAATATTTAAGGATATTCCAGAGCAAGTGATTGATGGGATCATACTATTGAGATGATACCACGGTTACGGCAAATGGATTTGCTGTGTCGAGTTTTCCTTTGGCCATCGAGGGACTCTTCAAGTTAAGAACGATACGACTTCCTTAGCGATTTTCAAAATCATACTTTTCCGGCCGTGATCGATGATGACCCAGTTCCTATCCTCTGTTGTCCGGAAATGGGTCTCACTGCCGATTGTCTGCTTTGCCTTGTGTGGTTGCTTCAATCGTCCGGAGATGAAAACACCAATGAAGCCATCACCTCCCAGCATCGATCCCGCTGTAGCAGAACTTCATGAACTCATTGAATCCGGAAGCGTTGCAGACCTCCGAACGGCACGTGCCAAATCTCCTCTGATCGAAAGTCCTGGCTATTCGGGACAGACCGCCCTGCTCGTGGCGATTTCCACCAAAGATATCGAAAAGGTGAAACTACTTGTCGAACTCGGTGCGGATCTGGAAGCCACTGATGATTTCAATGACACGCCACTTCGCTATGCCGTACAACATGATTTTCCTACCGCAGTCGAATTACTGCTGAGCCACAATGTCGACCGAGGGTATCATCCCAAGTATCCGCTCAAGAAGATTGAAGCATGGAAGTTCTTTTCTGATCTCCCGTTACCCAAAGAGGTGAAGGGGATCATCTCAGAAGAACAGTGGCGTCAACAAATGGAAACGATGCGAGACCTCCTGAGGGAACATCACGAGAATCCAAAAGTTCAACCGGTGATTACCGATGTCAACAGTGTGGAGGTACTGAAACTCCTGCTGAATGCGGGGGACGATTTGAGTCTTGCTCCCGCAGAGATCAAGCGAAAGTGGATCGGGTTACCTGAGGAGAGTGAATTCCGTTCGATCACGAGTGACTACCAACGTCACAAAAATCCCAGCTATGGCAAGTTCAATCCGGAACTGATGAACTTCGACTTCTGGAAAGACATGATCAGAATGGGCGTGAATGCCTATGCCGCTCGAAGGCATTTCGGCGATGAGAGTTCGTTTTCGGTTCCCGGAGCCGTCTGGTGTTTCGACCGACTCGGGTCTGCATTAGTTCCCCTTCCGGATGGTCGTTTCGTTCAGATTGGAGGGGAACACGAAGACTACTATGACCCCGACTTTTTCATCTACAACGACGTCGTTGTGCATGATGGAAAAGGGGATTTTCAGATTTACGGTTACCCCAAAGACACCTTCCCCCCGACCGATTTCCATTCAGCAACGCTTTGCCCGGACGGCATCTACATCATTGGGTGTCTGGGATATATGGATCAAAGGCAGCAGGGATTCACCCCCGTCTACCGACTCTCCCTGGATTCATGGAAGATCGAGAAGGTGGAAACCTCCGGTGAAATGCCGGGATGGATTCATAAGCATCAGGCATCGTACGATGCGGACCAGCATAAGATCAGAACCTCAGGCGGAGAGCTCCATGTTGTCGTTGGTGATGGAACCACTGATCTCATTCCGAATGCCGATCAATTTGAGCTGGATCTGGCTGACTTCAGATGGAAGAAACTGAAATGATCAACCGGCTGCTTGAAGCCGAAGTTCCAGTCGTCAATGTCACCGTTTCTCTGATGGCTTATCATTCCGATAATCTCTCGACCACCAATTTCTCAGATGAAAGGAATCTTCAGGAATTGCTGGAGACTCTCAGGGCCGAATCATGAAGATGCCCTCGATTTTGGCGTCATTAGCGTCACCGGGACGTAATTTGTTCTCCTACAAAGCCTTACCCGATGACGCTATCTTTGACGCAAGTAATTCACGTGTCACCTTGCGTCACCTCATCCGGCTTCCCAGCGGCCTTTTTGGGCTTCGTAAGAATGCAGAATCGCACCATCCTATT
>DATMFC010000203.1:0-1893 GCA_035556335.1 Planctomicrobium sp.
GAGCATCCCGGGGCTGGGAACGCTTTTCTTTCTGCCCACTCCCCAACAAATCAATACCTTCCCGACCAGCAACGATCACACCGCGCCCCGGCCACCCAGCCGTCCTGAGGATGGCCCGGTTCCTCTGCGTTTTTGAGGAATGTCTCAGGTTTGTGATGTCGTTTGTTGTTCAGAGGTCGTCGCATCCGCTTCTGGTGCTGCCGTGTTGAAAGAGACGACTTCTGGTGACGCCGGTTCTGGCGGTTTCGGTTCTGGAGCGGGGATTGTGATTTCCTCCAGAATCGCTTTACGCCGCTGGGCCACTTCATGATCAAACTGGGAGAGGATGTCGATCGCCTTGTCACGCGAAGTCACCAGCCCGATAATCAGGTATTGCGTAATCGCCAGACCGAAAAAGACCCAGCCGATCGTCTCCGAGAAAAGTACCGAAAGAATGGCAAAGACCGGTGAAGATCGGTTCAGATGCAGACAGACAATCCCCTTCAAAAAAGGGAAGCCCTGCCTGCGAAAGTTCTCCTTGAACCCGATACCACGAATCCATCGCAGTTTCGGCGGACCGGGATGAATGATGGAAAAGAGTTGCTGATCCGGCATCGATTCAATCACGCCGATCGCCAGCAGCAACCGGCCGGCGGCAAACCACCAACTGTCCTCCAGTGAGATCTCCGGGCGTTTCTCCATCACCCATGAGGTGATGGACATTTCAACGTTTTTGGTCGCCAGCATCAGAATGAGCGATGCGCGGACCCACTGTTCCAAGTCTTTTTCGAACTCTTCATCCCATTGAGCATTCGGCTGAAGTCGGCGACGAAGTGCACGCAATAATGGAATTGCCAGTAAGCCCACAATGAATCGGGCCGCCGGTCGAATGACCGGTGCAAGCACTCCACTCGTCCAACTCACGTGCATTCTCCTTCCTGCCACTCGATTCCGGCAGTCACACCTCGTTTTAAAACAGCCTCACTGACGAAATTTTCATTGAGTTTACGTTCAATTACCAGTCCAATGAATTTGGATACCTGAAGAACGATTTAAAGATGTGAAATGTGCAACGCATTTCGAAATTTTCCCGGAAGGAAAGAAACTTAAGAATGCCAAATCGGCACCTCCTGCGGGGTATGAGACGTTTCCAACAAATGCCTAAACGGCAGTATCGATGGGAGGTTGGAAGTGTCGCTGTTTCATAAACACTTTAATTCAAATAGCTTACAGACTGAATCGTCTCATTGTGAGTTCGGCACGGTGATTGCTTTCATCTGCATCACTCCCTTGTGGAGAAAAAGTATTCGAAAGGGGATTCACAATGGCATTTCGCATGGACAAACTCACCGCCAAAGCTCAGGAGGCGGTTCAAAATGCACACCAGTACGCACAGGAGCACGGAAACCGTCAACTGGCCCCGTTGCACTTATTGAAGGCGTTACTGGAAGATCCGGATGGCATTCCTCGGGCCATTCTCAACAAGATCGGGGCCAACCTGTCCCAATTGAACACGATGGTCGATTCCGAGTTGGGGCGTCTGCCGTCGTCATCAGGTTCGAATCTGGAAATCGGGGCTTCGCGGGAATTGATGCAGGTCTTTGAATCGGCTCAAAAATTTGCCGACGAACTCAAAGACCAATTCGTCTCGACAGAACATTTCTTCGTCGCACTGACCCGTGTGGAAGACGCCGCTCAACGCATTCTGAAAATGAACGGTGTCGAAGAACGGGATATTCTTGAAGCCACCAAAGCCGTTCGCGGAGGACATCAAGTGACAGACCAGCATCCGGAAGATAAATATCAGGCACTCGAAAAGTACGGCAAAGACCTCGTTGAACTCGCGCGCCAGGGAAAGATTGATCCCGTCATCGGGCGTGATTCGGAAATTCGTCGGGTCATTCAGGTTCTCGC
>DATMFC010000204.1:0-37819 GCA_035556335.1 Planctomicrobium sp.
GCCCTCGACCGGGTGCAGCCCGCCGATGATGCCCGGACCGCAGGAGTGGGGCTCACCCCCAAAGCCGCACATCGCAGAAAGCGGGCTGCAACAGCGGGTGATTATCTGGGAGGACGTTGATGAAACGAATAATTCCAAGACTCCCAGCCAGAGAGCCAATGCTCCCCGGGGAATCGCTGGAAAGTCTCGTCCGCCGACAGGCACTGGCGATGGGCTATGAACAAGTGGGGCGAATTTCTGCTCTGGTTCGAGAGCGAGGAGAACTGCCACCCTCGTTCAATCATCTGTTCAGCGGTCCGGTGTTGGAGAGCCTTGGAAAGTTGTTCGGTATTCCGGTTGCTTCGTTGTTACAGGCAACAGTTCACCGTTTCACCGAACAACTGGTTCTTGTCCGACAGGATGAATCGCTTCCGGTGACATGTGGCTCGAAGACAATCCTGCGGTTCTTTCGGCGGGGAACATCACCGATTTGTCCGGAATGCCTTCGGGAAGAACCGGTGTACGAGCGCCTGTTGTGGAGTTTTCAGCCGTTACCGGTCTGCCTGGAGCATGAGAGATTCCTGGTCGACCGCTGCCCAAATTGCGGACGGGGATTTTCGTCACAACGACTGGATGTTCGTCATTGCCGTTGTGGTCACCCTTTGATGAACGCTTCACAAGTTCCATTATCGGGAAGTTTGATCGAGAGCTTCAGGAGCATTCAAAACGTGCTATTGGATGGCAAGTCGTCGATTCCCGGAATGTCGACGGCGGCCCAGTTCTGGTGGCTGGAACGACTTTTCAGTGCCGTGACACGGACGCCGTCGTGGATTGCTGGTTTACGACAACATGAAGAATTCTCGATGGAAATTCAGGATCAAAGTCTTGCCTGGCTGGCGGCAGCAGAAATGCTGGTCGACTGGCCTCGACGATTCGAAGAATTTCTGGAAGTCTTCCAGACGGTCATCAAACATCGGACCACGTCCACAGGAGTCAGTCGGTCATTCGGCCTGTTACTCCGGGAAGCCAAGTGGCTGGAAGATCGGGGATATCCCGCGTCTGCAGAAGTTCTTCGTGCCTATCTGCTTCAGAGATATACACTGGGACATCTGACCGCCAAGGTTTGTCTGTTTCAGGGAACGGCCAAAACCCAAATGAAAGATCGTCCCTGGCTGACGCGAACTCAGACCGCGAAACAGTTGGGTGTTCGGCATGGAGCGATTGCCGATCTGCTCCGGAGGGGATTACTCGATGGAGAGGTTCGCACCGCCGGAGCGCGTGGACGATCCGTCGGCGTGGTGAGCCGGGATACCGTACTGGCCTTGCAGCGACAGTTGGCTTCATCGGTCACGATTCCTGTGGCCGCGAAGTGGCTGGGAATCGGACGCCATGCAGTTTTGGAAATGGTTCACCGAAATCTGCTGGAGAAGTCGGTTCGCACCGCAAAAGGCTGGCTGATTCCGAAGGAGACGATTGAAAACTGGGAAGCATTCATCAAACATCTTCCGGTTCAACCTGGAACTTCGGTTGATTGGCTGACGCTCCGGGAAGCCACGAGGCGATTCGGGAAGAGTGGGTTCACGCTGACTGTCGTGCTGGATTTGGTCCGATCGAGGCGGGTCAGAGCCTGTCGATCACACAGAACATCGGTAGTAGGAGCCATCCTCGTCAATCACAATGATTTGCAGTTGAATCAAGAACAGGTCCAGACGCAACAAAACGCGGAAGCGGGGTATTCGGTTCATCAACTTTCCAAAGTGCTCATCCCTGGACGTCCTCTCAAGGCCATCGTGCTACAGAAGTGGATTGGGGCTGGATTGCTGGCCGCGAGACGACGTGGTCGGATACTGATCGTGATGCCGGCCGAAGTCGAACGATTTCGGAAGACTTACTGTCTGGCGGGTGAAGCCTGTGCCCTTCTGGGGATCAGCCGCAAGACTCTATCTCGCTGGGAGGAAGCCGATCGGATTGAACCCGTCTACGGCAGACGCAGCCACGAGGGGGCCGGTGCGTCCGTCTTCCTGCGGGACGATGTCGAACGATTGCGCAACAAGGAGGCCGCTCCCGATGCTGAAACCTTCACCAGAGCCGCCTAATGAAGCCTGTCCGGCCGTCGAAAGACGGTCGGACAGGCTTCCTATTTTTTTATCCATCAGCCGACGGGAGAAGATGTACTCCTCAAACTTTCATTTCGCGAGTCGGTCGTGAACACCGAGGCGATTTTCAAACGCAGTTGAGGCAATCGGTCGATGCGACCCAAGTAGCCTACGGCAGAGCACTATCAAGAAGACAGCTCGGACATTTGTAATCGCTCAACTGCTCTTGATGAGGGCTACTCATTCGCCGAAGGCGTCAAAACTTGAACCCACAACCACGACTCCAGTCAAGGCCTGCGGTTGTTCGCAATTGAACCTGAAAGATATGTTTGATAATTCTTCGACTGCTTCAACATGTAGGTTCTTCCCCTGACTGTGAAGCCGTCCAAGCCGTGCTCGATCGTGTAGTTCACGAGATCCGCCATACAGTTTATAAAACCTCGTCCTTTAAAATTTAGGGAGGTATTGCACAAGACGCCGAAGCCAGTATGTGCCTTGAACGATGATAACAGTCGATACATTTGATTGTTGGATGCAGCAGATACTGTTTGAATGCGGGCCGTACCGTTGACGTGTGTCACAGCAGCAAGAGCATCCGTATTCGTCCGCTGAGTGTACAGCATGAATGGGCTGGGAGCATCACAGCCAAACCATTTTGCGGCATCTTCTTCAAGGCACACGGGGGCGATTGGACGAAACTGCTCGCGCTGCTTAATCTCATTTAGACGTATCCTCGTAGATTGCCGGAAGGGCGATGCAAGGATCGAACGATTTCCCAACGCACGCGGACCAATCTCGCACTTCCCGTTCACCCATCCGAAAATCATACCGCAGGCGATCATCTCGGCAACAATCGCGTAGTCCAGCTCGTATTCGTCGAAAAGAGAAGTGTCAATTTCTCGGTCGCATACGAAGTCGAGGCCAGCATAAACACTCCATTCTATCTTGGGGTTCCCCGAAAGGTGGAACTGCGCGTCAATCGCTGTGCCAATTGCCAATCCTGAATCGTTGGCGACCGGAGGTACGAACACCTCCGAAAAAAGACCGGTCTGCCTCCATTTCGTGTTCCAGTCACAATTCAGTCCGCAGCCCCCTGTGATCAGCAATGGCATTCGCCTCTTCATATGTGACTCAGCAAACCGGTAGAACCGATCAAATATCCTATCACTGACAATACCTGCAAAGTTGCGGAACTCCGCGTTGTCCAGTCCTGTGTTGTAGTAAGGACAATGCTTCAGCAACTCACAATCCTGCGGCTTGAGATGCGCGCAATCTTGCATTAAAAAACCAATTATTTCCTCTTCTCCATCCAAGGGATTGCTCCGTTTACTAAAAGAAGCCAAAGCCATGAGCTTTCCTGCGTCGGAGAATCGAGAGTACTCTGATTTAGTCTTATCAAATGTGGGGTCCGCCAAGCCGTAGAGTAATGCATAGCGATGGCCCGGCTCCGGCATGACATTGGCTAGCTTCTTGAAGTTCAACTCGGCATCGACTTCGTAGAACGCCCCAATTACACCTTCCCAGAGCAGTGCGTAGCACGGAGTGCCCATGGGTATATTCGACATGCCAAAGGCACAAAGAAGATGGGAACGTTCATGGGAGGACGAGAAGTACTCGACTGTCTTTCCCAGCAGTCGCTTCTTACTTTGAACAACGTGTTCGTTGCCCAGACCGTAGTATCCGGCATGTGAGGCCTGCTCCGCCAACATTGTGTCACTAGGCCACCATCCGCTTCTGCAAAGCACGTCTGGAACTTCTGTCAGTTCACCAAGCACGCCAAATATATCCGGAACAGATACTGGCGAATGGCGATAACGGGAGTTCTTCTCCGCCTCGACGGAGACCACCAAGTGCCCATCTGCAAGATACGCGAACGCGCCATCGTGTCCCGGATTATATGACAGGATGTTCATTAGGTGCCTTACTGGCGACTGATAAAGGGACTGGCTACTCGAACTGGGTGATGCAATCAGAGTCGCCTGAAGGTTCGACAGGATCTGCCACCAGACCTATGGATTCCACGACCGTAATAGAGGGCAGCTGTTTGTTGTTGACCCGACCGGCAAGTTCCGTGGAACGAGTTAACCAACTGTTGACATGAAGCGTGAGTGGAAGGTGTGGAATAGGCGTCGGATCCCAAACAGCACGCCGATGGACCAACTTATCGTCAACCAGCCAACGAATCTCCGTTGAACTCCACTCAATTGCAAAGTGGTGGGGCGATTCGGAGGCGTCGAAACCAAGGTCGATATAACTTGGCGCCCCTCGATACCCATAGTTGAAATTAGCGCCTAGACCGCCTGGATTGTAGAAAACATTAACGATGAGGCGACTAGGCCGATTACCTGTTATCTCGATGTCAATTTCTTGGCGGGGAGAGTTGCGGTGCAGGAAGAATCCCGTAACGACTCCAGGCACATTGGATGCTTGAATCACTGCCTCGAATCTTCCAAATAAATACTTGTTTTTACTGCACAAAGATGCGGCAGAGTATTCGCGTACCCCCAGGCATTCCTTCCTCACCGAAAGGGTGGCACCAATCCCAGACCTGAATTCCACGTTCGCAGGGCGAAACAACGCCAAATTGTCTGTAAAGGTATCGCTTCGCAAGAGCCACTGTCTCGCGTCAAGACACTCCAAATCGTCTTGTATTCTTGTAACGGCAGTTTCATTCTTCGTCTGCCCAACGACCGCCGGAGAAAGGTGAACACCATGCCACCCAGGTGGTGATTCAACGACCCATGGCGACTCGTCCCGTTTTGGCTGTTCGCATGTCGGATCTTGTTCGACGTCGATGGACTTATGGAGGATTGCGCGTTGATCAAGATCCGGCAGGACAGGGAACGTACAAATGGGAGGTGCACATCTGAGGTGTTCGCAAACAACTTGCCATCGATTTCTGGAATCCATGTCGAGAACAGCAATTTCGAATCCGTCAAGATCACGTTTAACAGCCTGCAGAGCGTCACTGACATTGCCTTTGGTGGTAGTGAGAATAAACTTTGCACTCGGGTATCGCTCCCGAAGCTGTTTCACGTTCTCGGCTAATGATCCAATATTGACATAAGCATTGAAGACCCGGTCGGATCGACCCGCAAGCAGTTTCTCCAATTCTGATGCTGGGAGATCTCGAAGGTCACTGCAGCACCTGTACCCAAGCATAGACAAAGCCATCGCAAGAGATGACGTACCAGAGCCGTAATCTCCGAAAGCAAACACCGGCTGCTCAGTTGGTCGGATGTTGAACAGCGACGCACCTTCACTCGTGATAGCACCGATCGAGGTGAGCGAGGGCAGTACTGAGTAGGAATTGGTTGAGCAGGTGTCGCGTCGTTGGCTGATTAGCGACTGCCTCGTGGCGCAAACATTGAGTGCTTTGAACTGGTGGTTTATCCAGAGGTCAATGGGCCCACGACAAGGAAGCCGACGAAGTAGTTTTTGAGCGCCTTCGCGTGAAAGAACATACCCGGACAAATGCCAAAGCCCGTGATCTGGTCGAAATAGGTTGTCTGAAATGAACGTCTTTGGAGCACCGTGCTTGACCTCAAGATACGACACATAGAGCACATCAAACGCCTCACCATCCGGGATTGCAGATGTAATCTCGTCCCATGCTTGGTCTAGACGCCCTGCGAACCCAGAATGAAACCAAACGTCATCCTCCAAAATCAGTGAATGGTCCTGATCACTTGCAGCAACCTGTCTCCAAACGTTGATGTGTGACCGAGCCACAGCAACCTCAGGCCGACTCATTCGAATCGATCTACTGAGATGGAACTGAGTAGGAAGGGCAAGTGGTTGAGGTTCTATGAGAAGTTGGTCTTCGAGCGTATAGAACGGAACAATATCGGAATCGGTGGGTGGGTCTTCTAAGAACGCTTTACCATCGACAGCAGAGTGTCGCTCAGTCAAACCTAGTAACTCCCGGCCCGACGAGTCCAGAATGCGTTTGAGTTCCTGTTTCATCCGTGACCAGCGGTGCGGTTGTCGATCCAGATTGATAACGTAGACTTTTTGGATTCCGACGGGTTCGTTCTCACTCTTTATCGCGAAGGCTCGGCACTTTCGTCGTGGAAAGAGTGTCCGGGATTTCAGCCAAAGTCGGAAGATACAACTGAGTACAAGGCGTGAAGGATTCTTCAGGTTCATGGCGTTTCCGCGGCACGGTATTCCTGCCGATTTGAAAGCCTCCAATTTCTTTGATCATTCCGGTAACTAAGTGACCACTTGCTGGTGGAGGTAATCTCCCAGTCATGAAGGACGACGAACAAGTCCTCTAGACAGCCTTCATCAGCGAGTATCTCGAAGATCGATCTCGTGAGGTTGCCGGGACCAGTAGTGGCCTGTACTTCAGGGAGTTGGCCTTGAGAATCTTGTTCAAGAAAGATCGTTGCGTTAAGCAATGCACGCTCAACAATAGGGTGATGTCGGCCAGCAATTAGCGGTGTAGTATTGAAATAAAATATCCAGCTCTTTTGGTCAGCGCCAGGTGTCGTAAAAGTCGTGGGTGAAACCATTTGAGCTGTCGCAATGTCATAGCAGAACGGTTGAAGTTTCAATCGCCCATCTCTAAAGAGGTAATCGAGCGGCATTCCGTGGTACACATCGTCTGCGTCAACATAAAATCCGCCTTCGACGAAAATGTAGGAATATCGGAAGTAGTCGGACTTCATTGAAGGGTGATAGCACTTGTCAAAAGCTCTCTCATATCTCTCACCCAATCTGAGGCGGATAAAGTCCCTCGCAGCGTTCTCGTCGAACACTTGGATTTCGAATCCTTGTCTGTGAAGTTCCTTCCATGTCTCCATACACTCCTTGACGTCTTCAGGCAATCGACCGAGATCGTCCCAGAACTGAACGATGCGTTTAGCTGGAACTTCAGTGCCAGTCGAAGGCGTCTGCGACGAATTACCAGGACGATGAACTAGAGTCCTGACAAAATTGGACCGATCACGTTCATCGCTGGGAAGAGGATCTTCTTCATTGGGCTGAGTCGTGTTCATTGGGTAAATGTTGGTGTCTTATAGTTTCGTAGCGGGTACTGACTGTTTGCATGTATGCTTGGATTTCCCACGTCAGGACTTCGTCGTCACCATGCCGAGCGTAATCACCGCTGATATCTTGCCATCATTGTTCTGTCATCCTGAACTGCGGTTTATAAAACATCAAGCCCAGAGGGGCCTGGCATTATCTCGCAAGCGAACGATCCTAGCCTGCTCCGAACCGACACGCCGACTGAAATTTCCCATTCGCCAAACTACTTCGGTGAAATCGACCTGCGCAGCTTCCCAGAGTTCAGGAACCCCGACCTACACATGGCTTTGATCAGGCCATCATCGCCATTCATTTGGAACTCAAAAGGGTACGATACTCCACGACCGTGACAATAATTGTGTCAGTTTTGGCCAAGCGTTATGTCAGAAATGACAGGAATTATGTCAGACACCACAGCACATCATCAAACGTCGAGGTCTTTGACATCAAGGGCGTGTTTTTCGATGAACTCGCGGCGGGGTTCGACGTGGTCTCCCATCAGAACCCGGAAGATTTCTTCCGCTGCGGCCGCGTCGTCAAGGGTCACTTTCTTCAATAACCGAGTCGCGGGCTCCATTGCCGTTTCTGCCAGCTCGTCATGATTCATTTCCCCCAGCCCTTTAAAGCGGGTACGAATCAGACCTTTACCACCGAGGTCACGCAATGTTCCGACCAGTTCTCGCAGACTGAGAAGTTTACGTGGAGATTCGTGGCCAACCACATCGTAAGGATAAACCTGTTCTGCATTCTTCATCGGAGAAACCAGAAGATCATTCAAGGAAAGCTGGTGTTCTTCCTGAAGTGCTTTCAGTACCTGATTGATCGTTCGGACTTCAAACAAATCCGATTTCGTAATGGCTTCAACTGGGGCCACTTCCTCTTTCGGAGTGTCCGTGTCACCCGTCGGTTCAACGGCTTTCGGCTCTGGTGGCGCCAGTGTGCTCTGTGAAGAAAGGAAGGCGTCCATCTCTTCGCGGGTGGCGAACCAGTTCTCTTCCGTTCCTTTAAAGGTTCGATAACGGGGAAGCAGACCATCTGGAGTCGCGTGCTCGGTTGCCAGGCGCCGAAGTGAGATTCCACGACGTTCCAAAGCTTCCAGTGGCTCTTCAATCCCGCTGAGAGCGAGTGCCAGTTTTTTCAGTTGGTCTCCAGCAATCTCCCGTCGTGATTGTGTGCCGTTCGGCTGGCCTTTTACTAATCCATCACGCGGATGTACGATCAGTGCTGCCGATTCCATTCCCAGGTCCAGAAGCTCATCCATCATTTCATAATGGGTTTGAACGTAGCGAGGCTTCTGGTTTCGCTTTCCTTTGGACATGACACGATACAACGGCGGCTGAGCAACATAGACGCAGCCCTGCTTTAACAGTTCCCGCATGTGGCGGAAGATAAATGTCAGCAGCAGCGTACGAATGTGAGAACCGTCGACGTCGGCATCGGTCATGAGAATAATTTTCCCATACCGACGTTTGGCAATGTCGACCTCTTCAGCCAGAGGGGCAATTCCGATGGCTTTGAACAGTGCGGTTACTTCGGTGTTCGCCAGTACTTTGATCAGTTGGGCTTTTTCGACGTTCAGGATTTTTCCTCGAAGCGGCAGAACTGCCTGAGTCGCGGAGTCGCGCCCCTGATCGGCAGAACCGCCGGCGGAGTCCCCTTCCACCAGATACAGTTCGGAGACAGCGAGGTCGTGTTTACGGCAATCGCGCAGTTTCTCCGGCAAGCCTCCTCCGGAGACCTTATTCTGGCTACGGGCCATATCGCGTGCACGGCGAGCGGCTTCGCGGGCTTCTGCGGCACGCAGTCCCTTCTGGCAGATATTCTTGGCGATTGAGGGATTTTCTTCGAGGTACTTGGTGAGCACATCTCCCACAACCGAATTCACGATCCCCTCTACATCCGCGTTCGTCAGTTTGATCTTTGTCTGTGATTCAAACTGCGGGTTGGGGATTCGCACAGTGACAATGGCGGCAAGACCTTCACGGAAGTCGTCCCCCGCGGGAGCCATGTCTTTGAACAGATTGTTGGCTTTTCCGTAATTGTTCAGTGTCCGTGTAATAGCGGTTTTGAACCCGGAAAGGTGCGTTCCCCCTTCGGAGTTCGAAATCCCGTTGGCAAAACAGCGGACGGCTTCGGAGTAGCCATCATTCCACTGCATCGCGATGTCGACGACAGTCGTGTCGATCTGCCCTTTCACTCGAATGACGTCAGAATGCAGCGGAGTTTCCGTTCGATTGATCCATTTCACGAACTCGGCCAGGCCATCTTCATAGAAGAAGGTGTCGGATTGTCCGGTCCGTTCATCGGAGATATTGATACGGACTCCGGCATTCAGAAACGCACAGTCCTGCAGACGTTTGTGAATGGTGTCGTAGTTGAACGTGGTGTTCGGGAAAATCGTCGCATCAGGCTTGAAGGTGACTTTGGTGCCGGTCGCTTCGGTTGGGGCTCCTTGTGCCAATGGTGTCTCAAGTCGTCCTTTGGCAAAGCCGATCGTCCAGGCAAACCCCTGACGGCAGACTTCCACTTCCAGCCACTCACTGCAGGCATTCACTGCGGTAACACCGACACCGTGGAGTCCCCCGGTGCCGACGGCGTAGGCTTTCCGGTCGAACTTTCCGCCTGCATGAATTTCTGTGAGGACCACCTCAATCGCCGGTTTCCCCTTTTCTTTCATGATATCGACAGGGATACCGCGACCATCGTCGCTGACGGTAATCGATCCGTCGCCGTTGATCTGAACGTTCATCACCGTGGCATAGCCGTTGGCGTATTCATCGAGAACGTTGTCGGTTACCTCGTAGACAAGGTGGTGCAAACCCGCCAGATCCGTTCCGCCGATGTACATGGCCGGACGGTGACGAATCCCTTCAATCCCCTCCAGATGCTGGATCTGATCGGCACTGTAGTCGTCGGATTTTTTCTTCGGCAGAGGGGCGTCGCTCATCGTTTCTCGTATCACATCCAGGATTTCTGAAACTCCTTTTCCCAACGAGAGTTATTGTAGCAGAAATGCCGCTTTCGAACATCGCAGACGGGTGTTATGCGGAGACTTGGCAGAGTACACTGACCGAAATGGGAAAAACCTGCCGTTTCCCACGGATTTTCCGCAGGCAACGGCAGGCTGAGAGACATTCAAGAGATTATTGATGTCAACCTGATCAGCTTACAGGCCCGCTTGCAGGCTGCTCGAATTCAGATCGAACGGAATCACTCCTTCCTGATCTTCTTCCGGTTCCTCACCGGTTTCTGGAGAATCCGTTGGAGTTACCTGGATGGATCCCGTTTGAGTCGGCTGGAACAGGCTGTAGATCGTTCTGAAATAATTCTCAGGCCGATCGAACAGGTCTTCCGTCAGAGGTCCCAAATCAAGCGTGATACCATCAATGCTTTGCAGATAGAAGGCAAAGTTTCCAAGACCCTGATCAACATTGTACGGTCCACTGAACGGGTTGTAGATTCCCTGCGTGTTGTACAGAGTCCCCATTGATGTCCAGATGTCGGCCGCATTGGTTCCGTTCAGCTTCGTGGTGTCCGCCAGTTGCAAGGTGGAGTAGTAGGGAATGTAGAACCGCAGTTCTCCGGTTTCCCCTTCCACGTAATCGGCACTGTTGAACTGGCTGTTTCCATCGGCAATCAGCTTGGCGTCGGAGTCAATCGAGGCGACTGAAATCCAGGTATTGCCAGAGAGGTATTTTCCTCCCTCTCCAGGCAAATGCCCAATGGTGGCACTGGTCAGTTTTGCTCCTTCTCCCACCCAGACGGTGACGTCTCCTGAGACTTCATTCGTCACATATTCGTCGGATTGTGGAGAACCATGCCCAATGATGGCATAACGGCTCGCTGTGTCCTTTCCGAGCAGCTTGAGTTCACCGAGAAGAAAGAGGGAGATGTCTCCACTGGAGCTCTGTGTCATAGGAGCATCGAACCGCGAGGACACCTGAAGGGCTCCGTGCCCCAGTTGAGCATAAGCTCCATTTCCTTTGCCAGCACGGAATGTAACGTCATCACCAACCGCAACGAAGATGTCGCCGTTATAGTTGCCAAACGCGTCCAATCCACCATGCCCTAATTGAGCATAAGCTCCATTCCCCTTGCCCGCACTGAAGGAAAGGTCATCGCCAACCAAAACGAAGATCTCACCATCGTAGTCACCGGTTGCATCCTGGCCACCGTGTCCTAGCTGAGCATAGGCTTCGCTTCCCCGGCCAGCGTTGAATGAAGCATCATCACCGACCATAACGAAGATGTTGCCGTCATAGTCGCCGCGAGCGTCCTGTCCTCCATGTCCCAGCTGAACATAGGCTTTCTTTCCGCTGCCAGCACTGAACGAGAGGTCGTCTTTCACCATGACAAGGATGTTGCCATTATAGTCACCACGAGCATCCTGTCCGCCATGCCCCAATTGAGCATAGGCGTTCTTTCCTTTGCCAGCACTGAACGAGAGATCGTCCTTCACCATGACAAAGATGTTGCCGTCATAGTCACCGCGTGCGTCCTGACCACCGTGGCCTAACTGAGCATAGGCTTCGTCTCCTCGACCGGCACGGAACGAAGCATCATCGCCGACCATAACGAAGATGTTGCCGTTATAGTCGCCCGATGCGTCCTGTCCGCCATGCCCCAGTTGAACATAAGCTCTCTTCCCTTCGCCAGCACTGAAGGAGAGATCGTCCTTCACTATGACAAAGATGTTACCATTATAGTCACCACGGGCATCCTGTCCGCCATGCCCCAATTGAGCATAGGCGTTCTTTCCTTTACCAGCACTGAAGGACAGGTCGTCTTTCACCATGACAAAGATATTCCCGTCATAGTCGCCACGTGTGTCCTGACCACCGTGCCCCAGTTGAGCATAGGCTTCACTTCCCCGGCCAGCGTTGAATGAAGCATCATCACCGACCATAACGAAGATGTTGCCGTCATAGTCGCCTGATGCGTCCTGTCCGCCATGTCCGAGTTGAGCGTAAGCTTTCTTCCCTTTACCGGCACTGAACGAGAGGTCGTCTTTCACCATGACAAAGATGCTGCCATTATAGTCACCACGGGCATCCTGTCCGCCATGCCCCAATTGAGCATAGGCGTTCTTTCCTTTGCCAGCACTGAACGAGAGATCGTCCTTCACCATGACAAAGATGTTGCCGTCATAGTTGCCGCGTGCATCCTGCCCGCCGTGGCCTAACTGAGCGTAGGCTTCGTCTCCTCGACTGGCACGGAACGAAGCATCTCCATCAACTTTGACGAGGATATTGCCGTTGTAGTCGCCGTGAGCGTCCTGTCCGCCATGCCCCAATTGAACATAAGCTCTCTTCCCTTCGCCAGCACTGAACGAGAGGTCGTCCTTCACCATGACAAGGATATTCCCGTCATAGTTGCCTCGTGCATCCTGCCCGCCGTGGCCTAACTGAGCGTAGGCTTCGTCTCCTCGGCTGGCACGGAACGAAGCATCTCCATCAACTTTGACGAGGATATTGCCGTTGTAGTCGCCGTGAGCGTCCTGTCCGCCATGCCCCAATTGAACATAAGCTCTCTTCCCTTCGCCAGCACTGAAGGAGAGATCATCTTTCACCATGACGAAGATGTTTCCATCATAGTCACCACGGGCATCCTGACCGCCGTGTCCCAGTTGAGCATAGGCGTTCTTTCCGCTGCCAGCCCTGAATGAAAGGTCATCCTTCACCATGACAAAAATGTTGCCGTCATAGTCGCCACGTGCGTCCTGACCACCGTGGCCTAACTGAGCATAGGCTTCGCTTCCCCGACCAGCGTTGAATGAAGCATCATCACCGACCATAACGAAGATGTTGCCATTGTAGTCGCCTGATGCGTCCTGTCCACCATGCCCCAGTTGAGCGTAAGCTTTCTTCCCTTCGCCAGCACTGAAGGAGAGGTCGTCCTTCACTGTAACGAAGATGTTTCCGTCATAGTCACCGCGTGCGTCCTGACCGCCGTGCCCTAACTGAGCATAAGCTTCGTCTCCTCGACTGGCACGGAACGAAGCATCATCACCGACCATAACGAAGATGTTGCCGTCATAGTTGCCTCGTGCATCCTGTCCGCCATGCCCCAGTTGAGCATAGGCGTTCTTTCCTTTGCCAGCACTGAACGAGAGATCGTCCTTCACTGTAACGAAGATGTGACCATCGTAATCACCACGGGCATCCTGACCGCCGTGCCCTAACTGAGCATAAGCTTCGTTTCCTCGACCGGCATTGAACGAAGCGTTGTCACCGACCTTGAGGAAGATGTTTCCATCATAGTTACCGGTTGCATCCTGTCCGCCGTGCCCCAGTTGAGCATAGGCGTTCTTCCCTTTACCAGCACTGAAGGAGAGATCGTCCTTCACCATGACAAAGATATTACCGTCATAGTCACCACGGGCATCTTGACCGCCGTGCCCTAACTGAGCATAGGCTTCGTCTCCTCGACCGGCACTGAACGAAGCATCGCCATCAACTTTGACGAGGATATTGCCGTCATAGTTACCGGATGCGTCCTGTCCGCCATGTCCCAGTTGAACATAAGCTCTCTTCCCTTCGCCAGCACTGAAGGAGAGATCATCTTTCACCATAACGAAGATGTTGCCGTCATAGTTGCCACGTGCGTCCTGTCCGCCGTGCCCCAGTTGAGCATAGGCGTTCTTCCCTTTACCAGCACTGAAGGAGAGATCGTCCTTCACCATGACAAAGATGTTGCCGTCATAGTCACCGCGTGCGTCCTGACCACCGTGGCCTAACTGAGCATAGGCTTCGCTTCCCCGGCCAGCGTTGAATGAAGCATCATCACCGACCATAACGAAGATGTTGCCGTTGTAGTCGCCGGATGTGTCCTGTCCACCATGCCCCAGTTGAGCATAGGCTCTCTTACCACTGCCAGCACTGAATGAAAGGTCATCCTTCACCATGACAAAGATGTTTCCATCATAGTCACCACGGGCATCCTGTCCGCCATGTCCGAGTTGAGCATAGGCGTTCTTCCCTTTGCCGGCACTGAACGAGAGATCGTCCTTCACGATAACGAAGACGCTGCCGTTATAATCTCCACGTGCGTCCTGGCCACCGTGCCCCAGTTGAGCATAAGCGTTCTCCCCTTCACCAGCACTGAAAAAGAGGTCGTTTCCAACCGTAACGGAAATGTCACCATTGTGGTTACCGAACGTTTTCGCTCCGCCGTGCCCCAGTTGAGCGTAGGCAAAGTTACCTCGCCCCCCCTCCATCATCATGTTTTCTTTCACTTTGATGGTGATTTCACCGGAATGGTTCCAGGATTCAATGTCTGTCAGACCGGTGAGATTCGCTCCATGGCCGATCTGAACATAAGAAGATTGACCGTGAGACGAATCCGCCTTGCCTCCCTTCGCCGACAGGCTGCCGGTCAGGTAGACTTTGATGTCACCGGTCGTCACGGTCGTTGCTTCCTGTCCGTTTAACCCAATCGTATAGGCCCCAAGTTGGGCATATGCTGGTGCGGAATCACTTCCTCGGAGAATCAGATCGTGGGCAAACAGATTGGTACTCCCATTCGCACTTCCAACAGCCACTCCGTTCTCCATCGATCTATTACCAATGTAGACACTTCCGGAACGGTTGCCGAACAGTTTCATATTGTTCTTGAAGACATCTGCTTTATGGAACTGCTTCGCATTAAATGGGACGAACGGTTTATGTTTTAAGTTTAAACCTGTCTTACCGTCCCACCCCGCGACAATATTAATGTCTCCAGCATCTTCGCAGAAACCAGGGATCATTGTGTTCTGTACGCTGGCATTGAAGCGGATATCTGCCAGGGAGAGGAAGTTCAGGTTATTCTCTGAAGAATAGGTCATCTCTCCATCAACAACCATTCCCCCTTTGTAACCCGTGTTCTTATTGGTGGAAATAATCGTGACGTGGCCACCGGACAGGTTGGAAACCATGGCATCCGCAAAGTCCTGAT
Source organism: Planctomicrobium sp. (assembly GCA_035556335.1). Taxonomy (GTDB): domain Bacteria; phylum Planctomycetota; class Planctomycetia; order Planctomycetales; family Planctomycetaceae; genus Planctomicrobium. The sequence goes on from DATMFC010000204.1 coordinate 15,045, forward strand.
TCAACAACGTCTGCTTTGTCGGATGGTACCCTTTCGTGCTGTAGTCGAGAGTCCCGGTTTCGAAGGTGACGTTGGCATCGGAGATCGCATTCTCCGTGCTGGAGCGATGACCGATCCACCACAAGCCGTCTTGATTGACCAGCGAAGTTTCCTTATTGACACGAACAAGGATATTGCCGGACATGGTGCTTTCAAACAGTCCGCTTCCGTTCCCGTGCCCAATCTGGGCGTAAACGTCTTCTGCTCCCCCTCTCAATGTCAGATTCTTACCGGCGGTCACAATGATATCGCCATAATGGTGCCCTGGGACACCGGCTCCACCATTTCCGATCTGAGCGTGGGCGTCCCCCGCGGTTCCTCCCCGCAGTTCAATGTTTCTCCCGGCAGAAACCGTCAAATCACCAGTGAGATCGCCTGCGAAGCCGTGATGACCAATCTGGGCAAACGCACTCAGGTCTCCGCCTCCTTTGATCAGCAGATCTTTTCCGAGAACAACGTTGATCTCTCCGCCGTGATTCCCATTGGCCCAGCCTCCGCCGTTTCCGATCAAGGCATATGTGGCCAATCCATCTCCGGCCTTAATAGAGACATTCTCTTTGGAAAAAATGGTAATGTCACCAGTGTAGTGCCAGTGATTCGTCGGGTCGAACGTGGCTCGGTTTCCACCATGACCAATCTGCACATATGAAGACTTGAGATTAGTCGTAACGTCACCGCTGACCGCTTCAAGACTTCCCGTCAGTTTGACATTAATGTCACCAGTTGTCGCGGTCGTCGGAATATCCTCGGATCCAGAAGTGTGATGGAATCCGAGTTGGGCATAAGCTGCTGAAGTATCACTTCCCCGAAGAATCAAATCATGAGCAAACAGATTCGTATTCCCGTTTGCACTTCCTACGGCCACTCCATTCTCAAGCGAGTCATTGCCGATGTAAACACTTCCGGAACGGTTTCCATACAAGTTCATCCGGTGCTTAAAGACATCAGACTTATTGAAGGAGTAAGGATTGAATGAGTTGAATGGTCTGCGGTGCAGGTTCAACCCGGTTTTACCATCCCAGCCAGCGACAATGTTAATATCTCCAGACTCTTCGCAGAGACCCGGGATAGACGCGTTCTGAATGCTGGCGTTAAAACGAATATCGGCCTGAGAAAGGAAGTTCAGGTTGTACTCAGAGGAGTAAAGCATCGACCCGTCAACAACCATTCCTCCGTCGGAGCCAGTGTTTTTGTTCGTGGAACCAATCGTGACGTCCCCAGCTGCCAGGTTGAAGGTCATGACGTCTGCAAAATTCTGGTTCAGCAGCGTTCGCTCGGTAATGTCATTAACATCACTGTCATAGTCCAAAGTTCCAGTAAGGAAAGTGACGTTTGCATCACTGATGGCATTGACATCCTTGGAGCGATGCCCGATCCACCACAATCCTGTTCCATTGACGAGTGAGGTTTCGTCGTCAACGACGATCAGAATATCCCCTGACATATTTCCAGAATTAAGTTGGGAGGCGTTTCCATTTCCGATCTGAGCATATGCTGCGGTTGATCCACCCTTTAATGTCAGATTGGAATCGGTCTTTACGATAATGTTGCCGCTTTGATCACCGGTGGCTCCGGATCCGCCGTTTCCAATCTGGGCATAGCCGTAATAACTGCTTCCCCCTTGCAGAAGGATATCGCCATCAGCAATCACCGTCACGTTTCCTGTGACGTCTCCCACGCGTCCTCGATTTCCGATCTGTACGAAACTGGAAGTTCCCTTGCCACCGGTCAGGCTGAGGTCACCCCCAACCCTGACGTGCAGGTCACCAGAATGGTCTCCGTTTGCGTAGTCTCCCCCGTTTCCGATCTGTGCGTATGTGGCGACTCCCAGGTTTCCGATCAGGGAAACATCACCTTTTGCGGAAATGGTGATATCTCCCGTATAGTTCCAGGACTGGGTATCTTCGGCAATCGGACGGTTTCCGCCATGTCCAATCTGCACGGCCGAGGTGATCGTGGGGGTCATCAAGCTCTGTGATCCCGCCTGCGCGATCAGGTTCCCGGTCAAGGAGACATTAATGTCCCCCGTTGTGATTGTGGTTTCCTGAGGCTCTTCGCCACCTGCATGATTAAAACCAAGCTGAGCGAACGCACGAACAGTGTCGCTTCCTCGTAATGTCAGGTTGTCGGCGAATAGGTTTGTATCACCATTGGCGCTTCCGACAGCAACACTCTGCTCCATTTCACTATGGCCAATGTAGACACTTCCCTGGTTATTACCAAATCGGGTCACGTCATCTTTTTGGACATTTTCCCTGAAGAATCTCCATGGACTGAAAACCAAACGATTATTATGAGTCCGGAAACCAGATTCGCCATCCCAGCCGGCGACGATATTAATGTCTCCTGCGGTGATATCGTGGACCGAAACAAAGGAATTCTGAACACTTCCATTGAACCGGATATCCGCGGCGGACAGCAGGTTCAGATTGAATTCGGACTCATAGAACATCGTCCCGTCGACGACCATTCCTCCCGTTACTCCGGTGACTTCGTTGGTCGAGCCGACCGTGACGCTCCCTCCTTTCAGATTATGGACCAGCATGTCCAGAAATCCCTGAGAGAGAACCGACTGTGTGGCAGGAGTAATATTATTCGCATCGTAGTCCAGCGTTCCGGTGAGAAACGTGACATTCGCATTGCTGAGGGTGGCGTCCGCATCAACAAAGTTATGGCCGATAATCCAGCGAGTCCCTTCGACCAGTGTCGTTTCGTTGTTGACGCTGACAAAGATATCCCCCTGGCGGGTTCCAGTCGCATTCCCTGCGTTAGCCCCATGACCGATCATCGTATAGCGGTCTCGTTGATTCGGATTAACAGTTCCTCCGTACAGCAACAGGTTGTCCGTGAATAGCGTAATATCACCACTATGGTTTCCGTGAGCATTAAATCCCCCATGTCCGATCAGGGCAGCACCATGCGCCATCTGACCCGCGATCAAGCTGGTGTCTCCTGCCGCGCTGACATGGATGTCCCCGGTATAGTCCCATGAGTTGATACTGGACGCGCGAAACCCTCCATGGCCAATCTGTGCGAACGAAGCCAGGTTGTTGACGGTGTCCCGTGTTGATGATCCGCCGAGCAAGGATAAATCTCCCCTCAGCGCGACTGTGATATCGCCGGTCGTCACTGTTTCGCCAATATTTCCCATAGTGTGATGGAAGCCTAACTGAGCATAGGCCGGAGCATTCTCAATGGTTCCCCCTTGCAGCGTCAAATCATAAGCAAACAGATTGGTACTGCCGTTCGCGCTCCCTACCGCCACGCCGACTTCAGAATCGGTGTGACCGATGAACACGCTCCCCTCGTTGTTTCCGAAGATCGTAACGGTGTCGTTCATTACATTCGCTGCGAGGAAGTCTGTCAGATCGAACGGTTGCCCGTCGGTGAAACCTGTCGTTCCATCCCATCCGGCAACGACATTCAGATCACCACCCGCATTGGCAGTCGTATTGGTGTTCTGAACATTCGCATTAAAATAGATATTCCCTTCTGCTAACAAAGATAGAGAGTAAGCAGTGTCCCAGATGATGTCGTAATTCACCCAGATATGGCCGTCTTGATCGTCCGTTAAAGTTGACCCGAAATCGATGTTCTCCTGAGTTGTCGCAACAATCACATTGTTGTCACTCAGTTCCTGAACAATGTTATTCGCTGCATTTTCGTCAATCGTATAGTTATACGGGTCGAGTAATAACGTTCCCCCTCCGGTGAAGGTGCGTCCCTGATAGCTAAGAGACCGCTTTCCGGAGACTTCGACGAAGCCCCCTTCTCCAATTCGGCTTCCGCGAGCGTAGATTTCTCCCTGGAACAGAGTGTCACCATCCGACCAGATGATGACCTGGCCGCCGTCTCCACTGGACAGGGCATTGGCTGAGATTCGCGAATCTGCGTCAATTGTCGTTGACTGTGAGTTTGTCAGACTGGCGTCTTTCCCCTGGAATCCGCCGCCGATGTTGACCTTTCCACCGCCGTTCTCACCATCAGCGAGAATGTCGGCTCCATTCAGGACGACGTGTTGACCGGTGACAGCAACCTGTCCTCCGGTTGTGCCGCTGACGTCGATCTGTCCAGAGATTGTCGCGGTTCCGCTTCCGGCGTCGACGACAACTTTTCCTCCTGCTCCTTCTTTCGTTGCGCGAGCAATGGCGCCATGAAAGACATGACCTCCGGGACTGACCAGATAGATTTCGCCACCCGATTCCAGAACGCCGGTTGCTCGAAGTGTGCCGGTGTTACGAATCAGTCCGGCAGTTTCACTGATTCCGTTGGAAAGGGTCGCCTGATCGGCTTGTGTATAAATCCCTCCTCCACGCAACGTCACACTTCCACCGGTCAGTAAGTTAATATTTCCGCCGTTGCTTTCGATGAGTCCTTCGTTAATCACCTGAGAGCCCAACAGAGTCGCCCCGCCGGGTCCTGTGGAAATGATTCCCTGGTTCAGGATCGCAGCCTTGCTGGAACCGCTGAATTCAAGGTTTCCTCCCTTCATAAAGTTATTGTTGGAGATGTCAAACACCGATGCGGTGAAGCCATTGGTGTTAACGACCCCGGATGGTCCAACAACAATTCCTGCGGGGTTAATCAGAAAGACATTCCCGTTCGAGAACAGGTTTCCGTAGATTCCCGACGGATTGTTCGTGGTCGTCACACGATTCAGCACGGCCGAGGTGGAGTGCGGCTGATAGAAGTTCGCCGTGTTGCCTTGCGGGATATTGAATTTATCCCAGTTGATAATTGTTCGATCGGTCAGCGTCGTGACGTCGAGTGTTGTCCCCTGATGGACAATATTTGCAGATCCCCCGACAACGGTCGGGTTCTCCGCAGCCATCATAACCGGTGTCCACAAAATTTGTTGAACAAGCAGAGACGCTGCCGTCCATTTCGAAATCTGCTTTCGAAGATACTGTCTAAGTGAGGGGCGGATCATTTGAGGATGCTTTCTGAATGTTTCTGAGAATGTCACACAATACGGAGTTCTTTCCCGGCTTCCGCATTTTTGCTGACCACAAGCACTGGGATCGTCAAACATGTCTTCCCAAATTGCCGACTCAAACTGTTCGTTGCAAATTTCCCAGAACCTCATTGATGAGCTTTTATCATTGGTCTGGATGGTCCAAAGAGGGTGCGGAAGATTTACTCACATTGTGTATCAATCTTCATGCATCAATTCTGAAGATTTGCCAGCGACCAGTTGTCGCGGCTTGTTATGATGATTCCGTCCCATGAAACCGCCTTCAGTACGTGCTTATGAATGAAAGTACTTCAATCTCGAATTTCAACTGAAGGGGATCGTTGTTCACTTCCTGTTGGACGATTCATAAGAGGCGTCATCGGAGTGCTTCGCGTTCAGACGCAGAGACCGTGTGCCGATCTGCCCGACTCAGGTCAGGCAGTGCATGGTTCAATCGCACATGGCCAGAAGGTGCTCTGTCACCAGTAAAAATGTTCTTCATGTTGACGGCAGGAACGACTTCCGGCCGACTGAAACTGAAGATGTCAAACTTCCCCGAATTCACTTACAATGAAACAACATTTCATGAACACTGGTCTGAGAAATCCGTCCATTGTGGTTCTGTTCCTTGCAGCGTTTCTTGGAACACTTTGCAGTTACTCAGAGGGCTATGCACAAATGACTGTTTCCGAACTGATCGGTTCTTCTGTCGACCAGGTGGATGACCGCTATCGCAACGTGGCTGACGCGATGGTTCTGTTCCAACGGGGAAATGCAGCGGCAACGTTGTCGATGTTGCAGGATTCAGTGAAGCAGCACCCTGAACTCCCTCCTGCAGAAGTGATGTTTGCACATCTCTGTTTTGGCAGTAATCAGCTGAAGCCGGGGCGTGATATTCTGCAACGGGGAGCCGTGGTCGCAAGCTCTGATCCGGAAGTCTGGAACATGCTGGCCGACTTGCAGCTTCGGGAAGGACATCTGGCGGAAGCGGAGATCCTCTTCAAGAAAGGGGCACTTGTCGCTGCAGATTTTCAGGGAAATCCCAAGCGACGTTTGCGTCAGCTGAGCAATGCACACGCCGGAGCCGCCCTGACCAATGAGCAACGTGGGTTGTGGCGTGAAGCAGAACCACATCTCCTGGCCTGGCAGCAGATCGCTCCCAACAACGAAGAGATTGTGTCCCGTCTCGCTGTGGTACTGATGAATACTGCACGCTTCGACGAAGCCCGCAAAATGCTGGATCAGCGTCGCGCAATGAACCCGAAGTCTGCTCCTGCGGAAGTCGTCATCGGGACCGCATACGAACGGTTGGGAAAACATGCTGAAGCCCGGGAAGCGATGCTGGAAAGCGTCAAGAAATACCCGAACGATTTCGAGACTCGAATTGCTGTTGCCCGCTGGGGACTCGGTTCCGGCGAGATCGCTCTGGCACTCGAATCAGCCGCTGCAGCGGAGGCATTGGACAAAACATCATTCCTGCCGGAATTGATCGTGGGTCAGGCCCATTATCTGAACGGAGAGTTTGCGAAATCGGAAGCGACTTTTCAGAAGGTCTATCAGTCAAAGCCTGCGAACTTCGATGCCGTTAACGGTTTGGCGTTGTCGATTCTCGCTCAGGAAGATGCGTCACGCTACAGCATGGGACGAGAGTACGCAGAGCTACTGGCGCGGACGAATAATGACCTGAAAACGGTGCAAGGACGACAGGCGGCTACGTTGCTGGCCTGGGCACTCCACCGGACCGGTCGGGGTGCGGACGCTCAAAGGCTGATCACCGGTGTCTTATCAAGTGGACCGGTCTCCGCAGAAGGGGCCTACTTCGCAGCGACGATTTACTCCAGTCAGGGAGAAAAGCAGATGGCACAAGAGGCCGTCACCAAGGCTCTCGCGAGTTCGAAATCGTTTCCTTATCACGTCCAGGCCGGACAACTGCAGGAAGCACTTCGCCAGACAGAAGAGAAAGTCGCTCGATAAAGCACTGCTTTCCCGTGCACAATACAGAAAGAAGGCGTTCAGTTCTCTGAACGCCTTCTTTCGTTTCATCAGTTCTTGTGAGCGAGCAGGTCCCGGATTTCGACCAGCAGTTCCTGATCTTTGGTCAGAACAGGTGCTGCCGGAGTTTCCACTTCCTGCTTACGTGAAGACATCACCCAGCCGAGGAACTTCTTGATAAAGATAAACAGAGCCAAGGCGACGATCAGGAAGTTGACCACGTCTCCCAGGAAGAGACCGATTGGGATCTCGGACCCGTTCAGAGTCACCTTCCAGTCTGCATACCCGTATTCCCCTGATGTGATGGCTCCGACGGCCGGCATGATGATGTTCTTGACCAGGGAATTCACAATTCCCCCGAACGCCGTTCCAATCACCACCCCGACCGCGAGATCGACCACGTTCCCCTTGAACGCGAAGGCCTTGAATTCGTCAAACAAAGAGCCTCCGACTTTGACGGGATTGAAATGAGGAAAACGGGATGGTTCGGCCATGGCTGAATTCTTTCTGAAATGTGACATTCGCACTTTGATCGTGCGGAAGAAGAGGAGACTCACGCAAAGGCGCTAAGAAATCAGCATCAAGCCGTTCTTTGGAATCATTGCGTTCGGACAATGTGAATCCTGACATAAATTACAAATCACACAAATGACAGTACTTCCAAGTTTGTTTGTGATGGAGAGCAAGGGGTCAGGATTCAGGGACCAGAGGTCAGAAAAATTCGGAAAAAGCCTGCATTTTCTACCCACTTCTCTCCATCGAGGCAAACTTAGGGACTACTGAATGAAGAATAATCAAACTTTGTAAGAGAGGAAACCAGTGGAGTTTTCAGAAAATGTGAGGAATTCAGTTCTCTTCGGAGACACGAAATTGATTGCAGCAAACCACTTCATTGCGATGCTGCGATTTGAGACAGTCTTGCGTTCTGGCATCACTGGGCCGGTTCGGTCTAAGATGCAGTGAGGTTCGTGTCCCAGAATGATGATGTCATTTCTGGATTCGCTCTGCATTGAATGGCAAAGAACCGGCTTCGGGAGAATCCCGGCCGATGACGAGAAACATCATGATCAGTCGACCGAAAACTCTGGGAGAATTGAAGCAGTCCGGATATCAGACGGAGCCGGTCAAACAGGAGATGCGGCGGAACCTGATCGCCCTGCTGCGCCGTAAAGAAACATTGTTCCCCGGCATCCTGGGCTACGATGAAACCGTGATTCCGCAAATCATCAACGGCATTCTTGCCCGGCATGACATGCTGTTTCTGGGGCTGCGTGGCCAAGGGAAAACCCGGATGCTGCGAATGATGACGCAGTTTCTGGATGAGGCCGTGCCGGTGGTCGCCGGATCGGAAATTCAGGATGACCCGCTGTCTCCGGTCTCCCGATACGCCCGCGATGTGGTGGCATCTCAGGGGGACGCAACTCCCATCGACTGGATTGGCCGGGACGAACGGTATCACGAGAAACTCGCCACCCCCGATGTCACAATTGCCGACCTGATCGGCGAAATCGATCTCATCAAACATGCCGAAGGACGTCATCTTTCCGATGAAGCCGTGATGCACTACGGGTTGATCCCCAGAAGTCATCGCGGCATTTTCTGTATGAATGAATTGCCGGACCTGTCTCCCAAAATTCAGGTGGGACTCTTCAATGTTCTGGAAGAACGGGACATTCAGATCCGCGGATTCACTGTTCGTCTGCCGATTGATGTTTGTCTGATTTTTTCAGCCAACCCTGAAGATTACACCAACCGGGGACGCATCGTGACTCCCCTGAAGGACCGCATTGGCTCGGTCATTCGCACGCATTACCCGGCATCGCGCGAACTCGGAATTCAAATTGTCGACGAGCAGGCATGGACCAGACGTGATGAAGTGAACGTGATCGTCCCGATGTTCCTGAAACAGATCCTGGAAGAAGTCAGTCGACTCGCCCGGCACAGTCCGCATGTCAATCAGGCGTCGGGAGTGAGTGTCCGGATGTCGATCACAAACCGGGAATCGCTTGTTTCGAATGCAGAACGCCGGGCTCTGCAAGCCGGACAGGAAACTGCACTCACGCGAATTGGTGATTTATATTGGATCGCCCCCAGTACGCGGGGCAAAGTGGAACTTGCCCTTTCTGAAGAGACCGGTGACGAAGACCTGCTTATTCACCGACTGACGGAAGAAGCCATTAAAAACGTGTTCGACCAGACGCTGACTCCCAAGCGGTTTCAGATGGTGGTCGATTACGTCGATGAAGGAAAGCAACTGCACGTTGATGGGGATGCCGGAGCGGAAGACCTGTTGAAAGAAGTCGACCGGATTAAAGGATTCCGGCAGATCATTAACACCGTGGCTGGAGAACTGGAACCGGAGCTGAATCAAGGACCATTGAAAACAGAACTTCAGGCCGCTGTTGCCGAACTGGTGCTGCATGGCCTGTATGCCCACAATCGTCTGAATCGCAAGATTTCACACGGCAAGACGACATTTGGGAGATAGTGGGGAGTGGATGGCCTTTAAGTTAAGGATAGACGGAAACAGAGTCCCATCCCAGGCGATTCCCGGATGGAGGAATTTCATGGTTTGAGATTCGTTGACTGGTACACCTCCTGTGAGTGCGATACGATCCCCCTTTGGGAAGCGAGCAGGTCGCAACAATGACTATCCCCCTGATCTTCAGGGTGGGAAGAATAATGTTACCCTGCTCAGCAACAATTCGACTCCGGTCAGGGGGGCGCAAGCTGGTCTGCTTGCTGCTTCTCGTTTCGTTCTTTGCGTCGTTTGTCCCTCTTCCGGGGGGTTCAGCGGCTCCCGCGAACTCTTCAGAAAAAGATCGCTCTCAACCATTCCCCTGTCAGAATCGCCCCTGTGGTTGTCGTTCTGCGGAGCAGTGCTGGAAAAAGTGTTGTTGCTTCACGAACGCACAGAAGCTCGCCTGGGCCGAGAAGAACCGGGTGAAAGTTCCGAAGTTCGTGCTCAAGCAGGCGGAAAATGAGCAGTCTCAGATTGCGGCGGTCTCCACCAACTCTCAGTCGAGCTGCTGCAGCGGTTCCGGGAAAAAGCAATGCCAATCTGGAACTTGCAGTGATAATAACGAGCCGAAGTCCAGTGTGATCATTGGCATCTTTGCCCAGCAGTGCCAGGGGAATGGGTTCTACTGGAACTCTCTCCCCTGGATCATTCTTCCTATTATAGATGACGTCACGTTCTCAGAGACTCTGGTGACGTCGGCTTTTGAACGCCCGACGCTGCTTCCTGCATCAATCTTCTATCAGCCTCCGGTTCCGCCTCCGCGCTCCGCGTGATGGCATCTTTTCCGCAGTCTTCGAATTGATCTGTGACGTCGTCATTAGCGTTGTCCTGGCGGAATCGCTGCTGCGCGGCAAGATCGTCGAACGGACTGCATTGGGAACTCTTCCAGAAAACTCATGCGGATCGGCTGAACTTTCGTTTCGGCAAATGTTCGCAAGTGGAGACGTTGCGGCGCATGTTCGCGCGCCCACACGGTTGGTCTGCTCGCTTCCCAAAAACCTGTGGGGCGGCCGTTGTGGGCGTGCCACCATTCGCCGTGTATCGCCGTCTGGTGGAAGTTCCCGATAGGACTTAGGAACTGGGGAACAATAGTTTCCCTGAGAGGAGTTAGGAGGTAGGAATTAGGCGTTAGGAACTGATATTCGCCTCTTCCTAAATCCTACCTCCTAATTCCTAGCTCCTCTCTCTTCCAAATTCCGGGAAACAAATCATTCCCAGTTCCTTAGCTCATTCCGCCTCGGCACGTGTTCCGTGCATCGAGCCAGGAACCATTGCGTATTCACTTGCCTATTTTTTAGCCGTAGGAATTTTGAAATGTCCCACCGCAGCTCAACAACTGTCAGCAAGAACGGATTTACCCTCATCGAACTTCTTGTTGTCATTGCCATCATCGCCATCCTGATTGCATTGCTTCTACCTGCGGTGCAGCAGGCTCGTGAAGCGGCACGGCGAACACAGTGTAAGAACAATCTCAAGCAGATCGGCCTGGCACTCCATAACTACGAGAGCACTCACCGGGTGCTCCCGGGGAACTTCGCACAGACCCATTCCAACAGCGGCAACTTTTCGGTTCAGGCACAACTCCTGCCCTATATGGATCAGGCGTCACTGCACAACCTCCTGGATTTCGGCAAACCAATGACCAATGGATGTTGCCCCGGCACGATCACACCTGAGTTTGAACTTGCTGCCAAAACGCCGCTGGCCATTTTCAGTTGCCCCAGCGATTCGGGGACACGGGTTTTCGAAGTTGTCACGTTGTCAGGATCGGGACCAATGAATTACTACGCGGGAACGAATTATCACATGAATCAGGGGACAGGACTTGGCACAAACTATGACGGCCGCAGTCCAACCGATGGACTTGTCTGGGCAAATTGCAGTGTGAGGTTTGCACATATTACTGACGGTCTCAGTAACACTGCTGCATTTTCAGAATCCCTGATGGGACGACCTACACAATCCGTTTCAGAGCCTGCCACGAATCCGGAACGTCGCAGATCGTATATCGATGTCGTCTGTACATGGCATTCCAGCACGGTGCCGCCTGCAGTCCCCGGACTGGCCAATGGATATCAGCCTCCTGACAACCCGGCTGATTTCGAAGCAGCAACAGTTCCCATCAGTCGTGGTTGGAAGGGGCAACGGGGCGCTGGATGGATTCATGGTCGGGAATACTGGACGAACTACCACCACTATCACGGTCCGAACAGCAATGTGCCGGACCTGGGAGTGTGTGGAGGGGGAATCTTCGGCGCCCGAAGTGAACACACCGGAGGGGTGAACACGCTGATGTGTGACGGGGCCGTCCGTTTTATCAGTGAAAGTGTGAATCTTGGAACTTGGAGAGCAGTTGGGACTCGTGCTGGCTCCGAAATCGTTGGCGAATTCTGAGAAAGGCATTCTGGTTGAAATCACCGGACTGAAACGCATGAAAAAACAAATTTATCAAACCCATATCTGGATCGCCGGCATTTCCGCCATCCCTCTTCTTCTCTGGTGCATCAGCGCGGTGATGCACCCGTTGATGGTCTGGACCAGCCCGGAACCGGCGATCAAGTCGATTGAACAGCAAGTGTTTCCGGACCGACTTCAGGTATCTTTGGCAGAAGCACTCAATCGCCATGAACTGACGAGAATCACCAGTCTGGGAATCACACAACTGGGCGAAAAGCAGTATTACCGGGTCGGAGTCGAAGGTTCGCCACACTTTACGTATCTGGAGACAGAAACGGGTGAGTTACTCACGGAGGGAGAACGACTTCATGCCGAATCCCTCGCCAGGAAATTCAGCGGGGACACGGCCTCTTCCGTCGTCTCGATTGAGCCCATCACTCAATTTGCCGGGGAATATACCAGTTCCGGACAGTTCCTCCCGGTGATGAAGGTCCAACTGGGACGGGACGATGGAATGCGGGCTTATGTCGATCTCACCGGTGATCGCTTAGCCACGCTGATCGACAATCAGCGGAGTTGGCTGCTCTGGATCTTCAAGGCATTCCATACCTGGGAGATTCCCGGAATGCCTGAAATCGTGCGAGCCTGGGGACTGGCGATCTTCTGTTTCCTGGTCCTCATTGGAGCGGCCACCGGACTGATCGTCTATGTCGTGATGTGGAAGAATCTCGGGAAAGGGAAGGGAGCCGCAACACCCCGGGGACGACTGCGAACGGTTCACCGGCTGGCAGGTGTTTTCGTTTCCTTGGCGATGCTGATCTTCGCCTTCAGCGGAATGTTCCATGCACTCGTGCAGGGGATCAAGCCTGACCTGAAGCATCTGCGACCATCGGACACCTTTCTGGCCTCGGACCTGTCTCTCGCAATTCCAGACGCTCTGAAGAAAGCAAATGTCACTGGACCTGTTCAAAACATCTCCCTGGCGATGCTGGAGACTGGCCCTCATTACCTGATTCTTCGAAAGCCGGAAAGACGCAAGCAGTTTCCGCCTGTCCCGGTGAACGCGACAACAGGGGAAGTCGCGGTCGATGGCGACCTGGAGCAGGTGCGTCGCATCGCGAAAACCTATTTCACCCCAGAGTCCCTGAAAGAGGCTGAAGTCACTCGCTTGACTTCGTTCAGCATGGAATACATTCCTCGAAATCGGCGGCTTCCGGTCGTGAAAGTGGCCAAAGCCACCGGGGAAAGCATTTTCATTGATCCGGTCGATGGGGCGATCGCGTATTCCACATCTCCCGTCGGGCGTTGGGAATCGCTCAGCTTTTCCTGGCTCCACAAATGGCGATTCCTCGACCAGGCCGGATTCTCGCGGGAAGTGCGTGACAGCATCATGGTCTGCTTCGTCACGCTGGGAGGCATGGTCTCGATGACCGGTGGGATTCTGCTCATGTATCGCAACCCGCTTCGCAAGCGGAGAAAAGCCATACAAACGATTGCTCTGGAATCTTCAGAAGAAGTCACGACGACATCAGTGGAGCAACACATCGAGAAGATTCCGGAAACAGTTCAATTGCGTGACGCATGAGTGAATGCGTCAGGAATCCATCAGATCCGATCACACAATCGCACGTCAGGTCACTGCCAGAAGAGAGAATGCAATGACATCCAGAAAATATTCCCATCCGTCGAGATCACCCGCAATGGGCCACATTCAAAAGGATCTCAAGTCAGTCCGCAGTGTGGCCACGAAGCTGTTTCTTGGAATGCTGTTCCTGTTTGCGGCATTCAATTTCGTTGCGATCCTCTATTTCCAGTTTCGCCCGGAGAGTTCATTTCAGGCGTCCCCGTCCGGTTTTCTGGACGCCTGTCGAGAACTCTGTGCCAAGTATGGTCTGGTGGAAACGGGAAATGTCGCTAATGACGCGAAGGCGTTTCTGGCAGCGGCACGAGAGGACTCGAAACAAAACAACTCAGATCATCAAGGCAATACTGACGGCTTGGTTCCATCTCAGGATCATCCGCTCATCGGAAAACGTGCACCGAATTTCACCCTTTCGGATGATGGCGGCCAGGCGGTCCGGTTGTCGGATGTCAACCGGGACGGGCCTGTTCTGGTTGTGTTTTACTATGGCTACTTTTGCAGCCACTGCGTGGCGCAACTCTTTGCCATCGACGAAGACCTTGCAAAGTTCTCCGATGCACACACTACCGTGGTCGCCATCAGTGCAGACAGATCTGAACACACGGCGGAGATGTTCAGGGAGCATGGGCGATTTCAGTTCCCTGTCGTTTCCGATGAGGATCGTGCCGTTTCCGTCGCCTATGGATGCTACCGACCCCAAACGCCCCAGGCCGATGAAGACATGCTGCACGGGACTTTTCTCATCGATCGACAAGGAATCGTGCGGTGGGCCAATACCGGTTACACCCCGTTCCTTGATAATGACCGTTTACTGAAAGTGATCCAGCAGATGAACGGACCTGCCTCTGTCGCAACAGCGAACGAAAGAAGTCATCGCCGGTAACACCCGCTGTCACTCAATCGAGTGATCGACAGCAGCAATAGCATCCGATCTCCCCTTCCGGTTCGGCACTTTGAGTGCCGGCGGAACTCAATGCTTACTCTCTTCCCCGCCGACAGCAAGGATTTTGGTTGGCATTCCTCCCACATTGTGTTTGCCGATAATCGACAAGTTCTCAAGCGAAAGAATCCAAAGTTCTCCGGTTCCGGGAATGGTCAGGATCCCGTAACGGGCGTCGTCGTCGAACGTGATGGAATGGTGTCCATTATGCCCCTGGACTTTGCTGGGCCCGATTTCCAGGGTTTTGGCGATCGCAGCATCCGAAAAATCGCGGTCTCCATTGGGATCGAGGTCGACAATCGTCAATTGCTCGACGATCTCCCCTTCCCGCTTGTTTTGAAAGAGGAAGGCATAGCGTTTTCCGTTGGCGGCGGCGACGGTTTTAGGAGTCACCAGAGAGAGACCGTCTGCGGTTTTGATGGGCACCTTGATCACTTTGGGTTGCGTTGCAGCAGCATCCACGAGACAGAGTGCGGAATTCTCCTGACGTCCCGTGTTGAACAACACCCAGTTGCGATGATTGAGAAATGCTCCGGTGCGCAAGGGACGATCGGTTTCCGGATCTTTCCCCAGTGAGAGATGATGCGGTTGGACGGCCTCGGCGGTTTTCTGGAATTCCAGATCCGCATCGACCCAGTAAATCCCATCCGAAGGAGCGAAGAAGATGCGTCCGCTATTGGCGATTGCCCCATGCAGTCCTCCCACCGGCAGTTGGAATGAATAGGCAATCGCGTCCTCCCCCTGTTTGGCAAGATTGACCACATCGATCTTGCCTTGCACCTCTTTGCCTCGGCCGCTCCAGGTGGAATAGGCGATTTTGTTGTCGAGCGCAGCCAGCGTGATGTGCGATCCTCCTCCACGATGAAAGGTTCCTTTCCGTCCCTCAACCGGGCCACGGAGCGCCTGAGGAGTCAACCGGGTGAACCCGTTCAGTTTGTCGTTCGCCAGATAAAACTGATCGTCATAGACATACATATGGGCGGGGTTTCCCTGGGAAGCATCAAGCTGCGACGCCAGGAAACGGGGATGGTTTCGGTAGTCGAAGTCGGAATGGTCTCCATGGGGCATCTCGTCGACTCCCAGATCCACCGCGATCCAGCCGCTCTGGAATTGACCGTTGTCGTTGTCACGCACTCCGACGAGCAGCACATCCTCCACCCGTTCCATCTGGACCAGATGCTGCTTCTCGGGATCGAGTGCCGGAACGTTTTCGATGGAGCCTCCCTGCTGGAGGAGCAGCTTAGGACCGACTTGCACCAGCTCTCCCCAGTGCAATGTGTTCTTCTCGCCGTCCTGCCAGACCAACCGGACCATGCGTTCCGACTTCCGCTGGCTTTCGTCCGCAATTGCCGACGGTGATTGCAAACAGGTTGTTCCCAGCAGAATCGCCAGGCAGGACCAGTAAACAGACTGCTTCCAAAGAGACATGAGCAAGTTCCTCTGCGCGGATGATTTGGACTCCAGAAAACGGCCGCCTTGACGGCGCCGTCAATGACTTGTAATGTCTCCTGGACTTATATGCAATTGTTATGCAATAAAATTTTAAGTGGAATTGCAGTCGGTATAATAAATGGAACTGAGAACGATCGGCATTATCGCCGTGAATGAATTGCGACAGTGGTCACGTCACCGCTGGCTGCTCGTCGCACTGTTGCTGTTTCTGCTTCTGGAAACGATGGTCTGCTGGCGGACGTTCCAGGAATTCAGGGAACAACGCCTCTCTTTGCGCGATCAGCAGCAGTCGGCACGGGAAGCCTGGCTGTCTCAGACGACCACCAATGCCCACATGGCGACCCATCGCGGCACCACGCTGTTCAAGGTTCCGTCCCCTCTGGCCTGTTTCGATCCCGGCGTTGATCCGGCTCTGGGAACATCCCTGCACATTGAAGCCCATCGCCCAGGGGAAACGACTCCGCCCCCCACGGACGCTCAGATCTCGCTGCTGAAATTCGAAGCCTCGACGCCTGCGGTGCTGATGCAGATGGTCTTTCCGCTGATAGTCATTCTGTTAAGCCATACGGGCATTTCACGGGAACGAGAGCAGGGAACACAACGGCTCATTCAAAGCCTGGGAATGAGATGGCCGACATGGATCTGCGGCAAACTGCTGGCGATCGGGACCGTCAACACCGTGGCGTTGCTCCCTGTTGCGGGCGTATTTGTCGTGGCCGCTCTCCTGCCGGATTTCCGCTCTGAGATGAGGTTCTCGAACCAGATTGTCCGTTCATCGGCAATCGTGGGAACTCTTTGGCTGTATCTGCTTGGCTGGGGAGCGTTGTCACTGGGAATTTCCGCACGGGCTTCGTCTTCTCGTGCGGCGCTCATTCTTCTTCTGCTGCTCTGGTCCGGATGGACGGTGATTCTTCCGCGCATCGCTCTCGATGTGGCCCAGTCCCAGGTTCCGCTTCCGGCCTCCGAAGACATCCGCGATCGACAACGCAAGGTGTTGGGGCAATCCGATGCCGGATCTTCCGAGTTAAAACGACGGCTGGATGCCCTGCAACAGCGCCTGCTGAAGGAGCATGGTGTCGAACGCCTTCGCGACCTCCCTGTCAGCTTTGCGGGGGCGAAGATGATGGAGATCGAAAAGTATACCGACGAACAATTCGAGCGGATTCAAGCCGATGTGAATACCCGGTTCGCACGACAGGACCGGATCGTGGAATGGTTCGAATTCTTCTCTCCCTACCTGGCGATCCGTGCGGTCTCGATGGCCTTCTCCGGAACCGATCGACGGCACCACGAAGCGTTCCTGGGAGCGGCGGAAGAGTATCGCCGGAATCTCGTGCGAACGATGAATCTGGCGGACATGCAGAACCGGCAACCGGGCAATTCTCCAGAGGAAAAACGGGCCTTCTGGGGGCAGGTCCCGCCGTTTCAATACGTCTTTCCCGAGGGAGCGCTGGTCGCTCAGGTTGCCGCCTGGTCACTGACGATGTTGCTGGTCTGGACTGGAATTGCATTCATTCTGGCACTGATTCCTCCGTTACAACGGACAGGGAAGGAGAAAGCGGCGAAAAGAGGGAAGGCTTGGATTCCCAATGCTACGGAATGGAACCTGGCACTCTCTGACCCGGCGTTCCGACTCACGCTGACGATTCTGGCATTGCTTACCGTTTTTGCCTGCCAGCCGGGACTCCATCAGTTTCACGTCCGACAGGAGCGGAGTCTGGAAGCCAGAAACGAGACCGCGCGACGGATTCTGGAATCGGTCTTTTCGCCGGAGGTCGATCTCAATGCGATCAGAGGAGAAGAGGGAGCAGGGTTTTCACTTCAGGAGGCTCAAGACCTGAAACTGGCGGCCAGATCGCCCGATCTGCTTTCGCATTACGACGGGCTCTGGTGGACGTGGATGCCACCATCCCCGTTGGCGGTTCTCGCAATCGGGGAGTCGACGGCCTGGCCAGACCGTTACCGAGTCTCTGCATCTTCTCGTACAGAAACGCTTCGTCGGGACATTCTGGAAAACCCGTTTCATTCCCGGATCGGCCCCTTTGACTTGACGCTCTTCGTCGCGGCGATTCTTCCACTGGGAATCCTCGTGCTGACCCATGGGCTGATCTCATCAGAACGGGAACAGGGAACATTGGCACTGCTCATTTCACAAAATGTTTCTCCATTCCGACTGTTCTGGAGACGCAGTCTGATCCGGGTCTCGGCTGCCGTGCTGGTGATCGTTATTATGACGTTCATCGTGTGTCAGATTCAGGGCTGCAATCTCGCTCAAGCACACGTTGCCATTCCATTCATGCTCTGGGGGATCTGCCTCTTTCTCTATGCGATGTTCTGGGGAATGCTGGCCCTGGCCGTGAATACCTTCGGGGGATCGACATCCACGAATGCAATCTGGCTGCTGCTCTGCTGGATCGGGCTGGTTCTGGTGATTCCGGCGATTTCTGCCCGGCTGGTTTCCAATGAGCACCCTGTTTCAATACCGGCCGTGCTCGCGCAGAAAGAACGTGAGATTCTCTCCGAATGCAAGAAGAGTTCGGACTCGTTGATGACGTCTCCCCTCCCTGGGGAATCGGCTGAGGCTCTTGTATCAATGACACCTCAACAGCAAGAGATGCTGCGCTACTGGCGCGTCCATGACGAAGCCGCAAAACGATTTCAAGAGGTACTCCGCGATGAATTCGACCAATACCGCTCTCGCGATACGTCGCTCAGCGCTTGGGCCTGGTTGTCTCCAGTCGTCGCCTGGCGCCAGGCGACAGTTCATTTAGCCGGAACCAGTCTGTCAGACGCTGCCACGTTTGCGGAACAGACCAGCCACTTTCAAATGAACTCCATTTCGTTCTTTCAGCCGTATTCGGTGTCTGAACGGGAATTGAACTTGGCCGACATTCAGCAGATTCCTCGATTTCAGCCTGCCCCGTTTGAACACTCTGCAAGGGAATGGGAACGAATTCAGTTGCTCCTGGCACTGCTGTTCTGGAATGGACTCCTCTGGCTGGTCGCCGCATACCGCTGTCGTCGAGGTATCGACGTGAAATGATTGTCGGGGCACCGAGACGCTTCACTTAGACATATGCACCAGTTCTCAATTTCTAATTGCATAATAGTTGCAAATAATTCGAAGTGGCGTTAATCTGTTGTCGCTGGATCGTTACCAGTGCACGCATTCCGCCTATTGCTCCACGAACCCTCGGGAGGCTATCTCCATGCCCCTTTCTGATAAGAATCCTTTGCAAACCAGCCCGCATTCCGCTCGTGGGATTCAGATTTTCGATCTATTGAGAGGTTTTGTTCGCGGCACGAAAAAGCACTCTCGTTCCGGATTCACGCTGATTGAGCTGCTGGTGGTGATCGCGATCATCGCCATCCTCATCGCGCTCTTGCTGCCCGCCGTCCAGCAGGCCCGGGAAGCGGCCCGACGGACGCAATGCAAGAACAACCTGAAGCAACTCGGACTGGCGCTGCACAATTACGAGAGTACTCACAGCGTGTTCCCGCTGATCTCACACAACAGCACCGGCTTTTCCGCACAGGCCCAGATTCTGCCATTCATCGATCAGGGGAATTTGCAAAACCTGATCGATTTCGCCAATCCGCTGATGACAGGGAGTGGACCGAACGTCACGTTGAATCCCGATTACGTGGGCGTTCAGGACAGGCTGATTCCCGTGTTGCTCTGTCCCTCGGACAGTGGAGATCCAATATTGGACGATGGGGAGTTTCGATGGGCCGGGACAAACTATCTGGTCAATATCGGATCAGGAACTGGTTTCAACTATTGTGCCAGTGGCGGTTCAGTGCTGCCGGATGGGATTTTCTGGCGAGGAAGTAATACCAGACTTCGTGACATAACGGATGGCACCAGCAATACCGTGTTGATGGCAGAAGGTCTCTTCGGTGGGCGAGACGGCGTTTCCACAACCGTGCTGACAGATCCACAGAGACAGATCAAGCGAGCAAGCGGGGGAGGAAGCCCTTGTACTCGAACCGCTGAGGATCTCGTTGCCGCAGGAGTTTCAGGCTACAACGGGGGACGTGCTGGATCATGGATTCGTGCAACAGCCTCTCACATTGCCGTGAATGGGTTCTATACACCCAATAGTCGCAATCCTGACGTGACCTTCCATGGTGATGTGATCTCTGCAAGTCGCAGTGCCCATGTTGGCGGGGCTCAGGCGGTTCTTGCTGACGGGAGTGTCCGTTTCGTCTCGGAGAATGTGAATCTTGAAACCTGGCGGGCACTCTTCACGCGAAATGGTGGAGAGGTTATCGGCGATTTTTAGAGCAGCTTGCTCTACCGTGTGTAGGCGATTGGAGGAGTTTTGGCACATGAAAGCCTCACTTTTTGCCTGCGGAACGCTGAAGACGATTAAAAAAAATGCACTAGAGCCGGTTGCTTGACCTCGCGTCCACGAGATGCAGTTCTTGATCGGGAATCATCCTGTTCTCTGCTTCATACAGTCAAAGTGACAGAACGGTCTGTCATATCGGACTTCGGAGGGAACTCCACAATTAAGGATTTGAAAGTGATCGCATGCGTCGACTGTTACTGATTGTCCTCATCGTTTCCGTAATGCAGATGGAGGGTTGCAGCGAGCCTCGGGAAATCCCGGGAGGAACTCCGGGAATCATTCGCATCGATAGTAAAGGGATTGCCGACGTTCAGGTGACAGCCTATCGGAAAAATCAGGACCAGAGGTTCGAGCCTGTCGCAATTGGCATCTCGGGACGCAACGGAGAGTTTGAATTACGCAAACAAGATGCATTGGAAGCCGTTTGGCTTGAACCGGGAGAGTACCGGTTTACAGTCGAATCCATTGGTGACATTCACATTCCCTGGTCGCCGGAATTCAGAAATCCGGAAAAGACATCATTACGCCAGACACGAACTGACCAGGATCACAAGAAGCTGATTGAACTCAGTGTTCCAGATCCGACCCCCAAGAACCGGTGATCTCGATGCCCTGTTGTCGCAGTTATGGATGATGGCAGTTATGGATGATGTCTGTGCCGCAAACCGATCCACAGCAGGACACCCGAGACTGCGGGCATGTCGGAAGCAACGATGCAAAAGAGCTGACTTTGATCCGAACAGCATGAATTTCGTCATCCAATATCATTGAGGAGATGTTGCCATGAATCAGCAGCCAGATTCCGCCGAAGCCGTAAAGTCCTCCTGGACCAGGGAGGATGCCCGTCACCTGTTGGGAAGGATTTCCTTCTGGATCGATGAACAGCAGATCGACACGCTCAGTGCGCTCTCCTGTCCGGAAGCGGTCGACCGGATTCTCCATGAGACACAGACGGCTCCATTACCGGCCGCGCCGGAATGGGTGAAAGAACCCTGGATCAACACTGAGCGGCGCTATCAGGACACACCGGGGAGCGAATTCGGTCGCATGCATGGGATGACCAATGCCCGTTACGGCAGCGAAATCGCCGATCTGCGCCGCTGGTGGTTTCAGGAGATGCTGACGACTGCCGTTCCTCTGCGGGAAATGCTGACGTTGTTCTGGCACGGACACTTCGCCTCCAGTATCGACAAGGTACTCGTCTCACAGGCGATGTATCACCAGAACGCGACACAGCGGCAATACGCCCTCGGGAACTTCCGCGAGTTCCTCAAGGCCATGACGCTCGATCCGGCAATGATGATTTATCTCGACCTGGAGGAGAGTGACGGCCAGCAGCCCAACGAGAATTATGCCCGTGAATTCTATGAACTCTTTGCACTCGGGCATGGACAGTACAGCCAGGAAGACATCATGGAAACTGCTCGAGCATTGAGCGGATGGACATTAGATGCACCTCCCGGAACAGAGCTACCGCAGCGGGAAACGGTTCCCGGCACCAATCGACGATTCACACGTGACGGGCTGATCCCGCGTCTCGTCGAGGAACGTCATGATCCTCGTGAAAAGGCGATCCTCGGAAAGAAAGGGAACTTCGGAGTCGATGAAGTCATTGACCTGACCATGAACCATCCGGCGTGCGGATCGTTTCTGGCTCAAAAACTTCTCGCGTACTTTGCCGTCCATGATCCGCAGCAACGGGTCCGGAATTCGATGGCTGCAGCCTTCAGCCGATCGAATGGAAAACTGGCTCCGATGCTGCGCGTCCTGTTCACCTCCCCGGAGTTTTATGCGCCGGAATCGCGGGGATGCCGCATCAAAAGTCCGGTCGCGCTGCTGGTCGGTGCCTGCCGTCAGTTACAGTTGAACGTCACGTTCACCCGAGGCATGAACCGGTATCTGGCGGCCTTGGGGCAGGAACTGTTCCATCCTCCCAATGTCAAAGGCTGGCCGGGAGGAGAACTCTGGATTGGAGCGGGAACGCTTTCGTTGCGTTACCACCTGGCAGAGATTGCTTTGGAATCACGCACGCCACCCGGCATGGCCCCGATCGGGCGCGACCGGGGCCGGCCGGTTGCGCTCCCCAAAGATCCCGCCGAACGGAAAGCTTTCCTGCAAAGGATGAGCGGGGAGAATTTCGGGAATCGCCCGATGGGAGGCAACTTGGCTCCGGCGATGATGAGCGAGGGGATGTCGATGCCGGGAAGACGTGGACGATCCACGGAACCGGAATTTCAAGTCACATTCTCCCCGGACCGGCTGTTCCCGGAGGGCCTTCCCGAGAGTAACGAGCAGCTTGTTGATTCTCTGCTCTCCCGACTGCTGCATGTTCCGGTTCGCCCCGAACTGCGGATGGCCGCTCAGGAAGTCGCTTCGAACTCCGGGAGAAGCGATCGGGTGAACGCCGTGATCCGTCTGGTCCTCGCCTCACCGGATTATCAGCTTTCCTGACAGGTCTTCATGCTGTACTTCCAAGTCTATTC